>NZ_VHLH01000045.1 GCF_006516965.1 Pararhizobium mangrovi
ACGGTGTCGAGCGCGGTCAGATTCTCTGCAAGCCGGGCTCGGTGACGCCGCACACGAAGTTCAAGGCGGAAGCCTACATCCTGACGAAGGAAGAGGGCGGACGCCATACGCCGTTCTTCACGAACTACCGTCCGCAGTTCTACTTCCGCACGACGGACGTGACGGGTGTGGTCACGCTTCCCGAAGGCACGGAGATGGTGATGCCGGGCGACAACGTGACGGTGGACGTGGAGCTGATCGTGCCGATCGCGATGGAAGAGCGCCTTCGCTTCGCCATCCGCGAGGGCGGACGCACCGTCGGCGCCGGCATCGTCGCCGAGATCGTCGAGTAGACGATCTCGACGCCGATGGCGACAGCTGCCGACGGCATATGAAGGGCCGAAATGCGCGCAGGCGCGTTTCGGTGCGGCTCCGGCATCGTCGCCGAGATCGTCGAGCAGCTTCGTCGCCCCGAAGATAAGTTAAAACCGGGCACTTGGTTGTGACCGGATTTAACTTATCGAATTGATCGACGGATCAGTTCTCGGTCCATATTCCGTTCCGATCCTGCACTGAAACGATCTTGGCGATATATGGTATAACGCACGAATTAGGTGAATATATTCGAAGATGGTTTCAAAGGTTCGTCTGGTCACCTGCGTTGGGGTCGATTTTGATCTCGATATTCTTCCTCATTTCCTGAGTCACTATCTCGAACTCGGAATTCCAGCGCGGCAGATACACGTTACGCTTCAAAGCACGTGTTCGCGGAACCCTCGTCTTGTCGAAGCCCAAGAAATCCTGAAATCGTTCGGGGTTTCATGTCCCGATATCTGGGTTGCGCCTTATACGAGCGAAACCATGTGGCAACGCCGGCGTGCCCTTCAGGAGAAGGTAGGCGAGCCCGAAGATTGGATTCTCAGCGCCGATACCGACGAATTCCATGAATATCCGGGTGAACTTCTGTCGTTTCTGACAAGGTGCGAGAAGAGAGGAATTAACTGCGTCCAGGGCGTCTTCGTGGATCATCTTGCCGAAGGTGGGCGTTTAAAGGCTGTTAGGCGAACGCCAACGATCTGGAAGCAGTATCCGCTGGAGGCCGATGTCATCTTCACTCTTGCAGGGAATGGCCAGTTCCATAGCCGAGGAGGGACGGTCAAGTTGATGGCATTCAAAGGCCACATTTTTCCCTCGCGTGGCGGTCATCGTCCGGTGGATGGTCAAAGAAATGTCCGTCACTTTTACGGGGACGCTCTTGGCGCCTTTCGCTTGATCGAAACCCCAGCCTATCGCTTCGCGATTCCGCTCCGTGTCCATCATTTTCACTGGACGGCGACGTTGGAAGATCGCCTACGCAGGCGGATTGCAACACCCGGGGTGAGCGAGGCAGGCAGCGAGTATGGAGGCAAGCTCCTCTCTCATATCGACACATTCGGCGCGATCAATCTAGACAACGTGGCGCTTGCCTCCGAGCACAAAAGGAAAAGGTTTAGAACACGGCCAAGCATGATGCGCAGCAAGTCTGCCATGCGTGGTTTGGAACGTTGCGTACGGCATTTCTTCAAGGGACCGAAGACATGACCCAATGGCGTTGTACTCAACTTTCGTTCGCCGGGCAGTCTGGTCATGCCCATACGCACAGCTATTACGATATCCCAGTTTTCGACGAGACCGGCAGAGCAATCGTGGCGCATCGTCTGTTCTTTTCGGGTCGTAAGCCGACAAGTGACGATCGAATTGAAATCGGCATCGTCAATACGGACGAGCCCGGAAGTTGGGATCAGATCGGCACGAGTTCCGCCTGGAGCTGGCAGCAAGGACCGCTTGCCCAATGGATCGCGGGCGGACCGCGACTGATCTGGAACGACGCGGAAGAAAACCGCCATGTAGCCCGAATTTTCAATCGCGAAACGCGTTCGATAAAGACGCTGCCCATGCCGGTCTACAGTGTAGACCGAGAAGGTCGCCACGCCTTTTCAATCAACATGGCCCGTCTGAACACCGTGCGTCCGGGATATGGCTATCCCGGAGGTGGCGATGCCCGCGTTGACGAAGCGCGACCCGGGGACGACGGAATCTGGCGAATGGCGTTGGACGATCCTTCGCCCAAGCTCATCCTTTCGGTATCTCAGGCTGTGGACTTCATGCGTCGGAACATCGGATGGCGTCTACGGCTCAAACAGTTCAGACATCGCTACGTATACTGGTTCAATCATCTCAAGCTATCGCCGGACGGAAAACGTTTTACAGTCAAGTTGCGTTGGCGCGAACTCGACGGAGCGCGTAACGACCGAATGGGCGTGAGCCTAACATGCAATACGGATGGAACCGATCTTCGTCTGCTAGCGACCGCAACGTCTCATGTTATCTGGAAAACCTCGGACGTACTGTATTTCTGGAGCGAGGGAGCCGTGCGGGAGTACGAGGATCGATCGCCACGTGGAACTGAAAGAGCCCTTCTCGCGCCGGACTTGATTGATGCGAACGTTCATATCCGTCATCTCGACCCGAATGCTCAGACCTACGTGTTCGATACTCCTTATCGCGAAAAGATCGACCTTTTCATACTGGATCGGGCTACGGGTAACCACGAACGTATAGGACGCTTCGAGGGACATACGCCCGAGCGAGGAGAATTCCGATGCGATCTGCATCCCTGTCCAAACGCTCGGGGTGATCGGATCGTGGTTACGTCCATGATGAGTGGCATGCGACAGCTCTACCTGTTTTCCTGGAACGGCGCACCGTTTCCCGACCATGGATCGTGAGCCTTGCAGGCCTGACGGAACGTCTGTCAATCGGGACGGCTCGACATTGTCCGCGCTCGATTGGGAGGACGCCCCGGCGCCGGTGCTCGCTACCTTGCTAGAACGAATGACGGTGGGATCGCTGACGGAGCAACGGGTACCGCGGGGCGAAAGCTGTGGGTGGATCGCACGTGTTCGTCGTCAAAACGCCCTTGAAGCCGGCGGCGTCTTCGCTTAGACCGGCGCGTGGCTTCAAAGGGGTATAGCTCAGTTGGTAGAGCGGCGGTCTCCAAAACCGTAGGCCGGGGGTTCGAGTCCCTCTGCCCCTGCCAGGCGCTCGATCGGGAGTGTCGGAGCCTGTTTTTTGACATGCGGACGATCGCCTCTTGAGAATCGAGTCATCGCTCGTTATGTATAGCGAAATTCCAGCATGCGGTGCGTGGGGTCGTGGTGGCGTCCCGACGTGCCGCAATCGTATGGGTAATCGATGGCATCCAGAACAAATCCCCTGACGTTTCTCCAGCAGGTCCGCGCGGAGACGGCGAAGGTCACGTGGCCGACCCGGCGGGAAACGATGGTCTCGACGATCATGGTGATCGTCATGGTAATCATTACGGCGCTGTTCTTCTTCGCCGTCGACCAGTTCTACGGCTGGGCGATGAGCTTGATTCTCGGCGGCGGCGGACAATAGGGGCAAGGCAGGCATGGCAGCACGCTGGTACATCGTCCACGCCTACTCCAACTTCGAGAAGAAGGTCGCCGACGCGATCGAGGAGAAGGCGCGGACCAAGGGGCTCGATCACCTGTTCGAAAAGGTGATGGTGCCGACCGAAAAGGTGGTCGAGGTTCGTCGTGGCCGCAAGGTCGACGCCGAGCGCAAGTTCTTCCCGGGCTACGTGCTCGTGCGGGCGGACCTGACCGACGAGGCGTATCACCTCATCAAGAACACGCCGAAGGTCACCGGGTTCCTCGGTTCGGACTCGCGGCCGGTTCCGATCCCGGACTCCGAGGCCGAGCGCATCCTGCATCAGGTGCAGGAGGGCGTGGAACGGCCGAAGCCGTCGGTCTCCTTCGAGATCGGCGAGCAGATCCGGGTTTCCGACGGGCCCTTCGCATCGTTCAACGGAACGGTGCAGGACGTCGACGAGGAGCGTTCGCGCCTCAAGGTGGAAGTTTCCATCTTCGGCCGCGCGACGCCGGTCGATCTCGAATACGGGCAGGTCGAGAAGGTCTAGCTTTCGACATGGCGGTGCGCGCCTTCGCCGAATGCGGGGAGGCGTCGTCGCCATGGCATGCTCGTCCGAAGCCGGTTTCGGCATCGGGCGAAAGACGGGGTCTTCGCGATCCCGTACGCGTGGAAGGCGAGGCCGGCTTTAGCCGGTCGGCCGGACCGCACCACGCAACCGCAGCCGCCGATGCGCGCATCGGCCCGTCGCCCGGTCGAGGGCGTGAAACGAAAGGCAGAGAGATATGGCTAAGAAGGTTGCAGGCCAGCTCAAGCTGCAGGTGCCCTCGGGCTCGGCGAACCCTTCGCCGCCGATCGGCCCCGCACTTGGTCAGCGCGGCATCAACATCATGGAGTTCTGCAAGGCGTTCAATGCCGCCACGCAGGAGATGGAAAAGGGAATGCCGATTCCCTGCATCATCACGTACTACCAGGACAAGTCCTTCACCTTCGCGATGAAGCAGCCGCCGGTGACGTACTTCCTGAAGCGCGAGGCGAACCTCAAGTCCGGCTCCAAGGCGCCGGGCAAGGAATCGGCCGGCACGATCTCCGCGGACAAGGTCCGCACGATAGCCGAGGCGAAGATGAAGGATCTGAACGCCGCCGACATCGACGGCGCGATCAAGATGGTCGAGGGCTCCGCGCGGTCCATGGGCCTGGAGGTGACCGCGTAATGGCCAAGCTCTCCAAGCGTATGAAGAAGGTCCGCGACGGCGTCGATCCGACAAAGCTCTACGGCCTCGACGAGGCGATCGGCATGATCAAGGATCGTGCGGTCACCAAGTTCGACGAAACGGTCGAGATCGCAATGAACCTCGGCGTCGATCCGCGCCATGCGGACCAAATGGTCCGCGGCGTCGTCAATTTGCCGAACGGTACGGGCCGGACCGTGCGCGTCGCCGTTTTCGCACGTGATGCGAAGGCCGACGAGGCGCGCGAGGCCGGTGCCGACGTGGTCGGTGCGGAAGATCTCGTCGAGCAGGTGCAGAACGGCCAGATCGACTTCGACCGTTGCATCGCGACGCCGGACATGATGCCGCTCGTCGGTCGTCTCGGCCGCGTGCTCGGTCCGCGCGGCATGATGCCGAACCCGAAGGTCGGCACGGTGACGCAGGATATCGCCTCGGCCGTGAAGGCCTCCAAGGGCGGTGCCGTCGAGTTCCGTGTCGAGCGCGCGGGCATCGTTCATGCCGGTGTCGGCAAGTCCTCCTTCGACGCCAAGGCGCTCGAGGAGAACGTGCGGGCGTTCGCCGATGCGGTGATCAAGGCGAAGCCGGCCGGTGCGAAGGGCAACTACCTCCAGCGCGTCGCCGTCTCATCGACGATGGGCGCGGGCGTGAAGGTCGATCCGTCGACGCTTTCGGCGAGCTGAGGCAAAGTTTCATCGCCGGGCTTCGAAGGCCCGGCGCAACGTGATTTCCGGCCTCCGGGCCGGAAATTTCCGGGACGGGAAACCGCCCCGGAATTCCTGTCCGAGACTGCAGGTGGCTTTCGGGCCTTAATCGTGCCTGCAGGAGACGGGGGTGGATCGAAATTCAAAGGGCACCGCAATGGTTCCCGTTTCGGTTCGAACCTTGGCTGCCTTGTGCCTGAAGTCCGGTCCGCCGGACGAAGCGCGAGGGGACAGGATCCTCAAGCGTCGCTTGCGGATCGCCCGCGGTCGGCAAGCGGCAAAGGCAACCGGCAGGTCGTATGATTGCGGCCTGTCAACTGGAGATGGACAGTGGAAAGAGCGGAAAAGCGCGAATTCGTCACTGCCATGAATTCGGTGTTCCAGAACGCCGGATCCATCGTGGTGGCGCACTATTCCGGTCTGACGGTGGCGCAGATGAACGATCTTCGTTCGCGCATGCGCGTCGCCGGAGGAACCGTGAAGGTCGCGAAGAACCGCCTTGCCCGGATCGCTCTTCAGGGCACGGAAGCCGAAGGGATCACCGATCTCTTCGTCGGTCAGACCCTCGTCGCTTACAGCGAGGATCCGATCACGGCTCCGAAGATCGCCGTCGAGTTCTCAAAGGCCAACAACAAGCTCGTTGTCCTTGGCGGCGCCATGGGTGCCACGAACCTCGACGCCGATGCGGTGAAGCAGCTCGCCGAGCTGCCCTCGCTCGACGAGCTGCGTGCGAAGCTGGTGGGTATGATCAATACGCCCGCTACGCGCCTCGCGCAGATCACCAACGCGCCTGCGGGTCAGCTCGCACGCGTGTTCGGCGCCTATGCCCGGAAGGACGAAGCCGCGTGAAGCGGTACTTCCACGTGAACGAAAAACCAGTTCGAACCGAACGAAGGAATATGAACCATGGCTGATCTCGCCAAGATCGTTGAAGACCTTTCGAACCTGACCGTCCTCGAGGCGGCCGACCTTTCCAAGATGCTCGAGGAGAAGTGGGGCGTTTCCGCCGCCGCTCCCGTCGCAGCCGTTGCCGCTGGTGGCGGTGCCGCTGCCGAGGCCGAGGAAGAAAAGACCGAGTTCGACGTCGTCCTGACGGAAGCCGGTGCCAACAAGATCAACGTCATCAAGGAAGTCCGTGGCATCACGGGCCTCGGCCTCAAGGAGGCGAAGGACCTGGTCGAGTCGGCTCCGAAGCCGGTGAAGGAAGGCATCTCCAAGGGCGAAGCCGAAGAGATGAAGAAGAAGCTGGAAGACGCCGGCGCGAAGGTCGAACTCAAGTAGTTCGCTTCAACGGGAACGGGCGTCCTTCGCCCGTTCCCGACCACGTTCCTAAAAGAACCGATTACCCAAGGTCCGAAATCCGGGTCTTGGGTAATGGGCTCTTCGAAAAGAACCCACATGCAGACGGCGCCGACTGGCCAGCGGCGGACCGTCGACGGCAGGCCCGGTGCACAATGACAAGGAGCGACGATGGCTCAGACGCTTTCGTTTAACGGTCGTAGGCGCGTTCGCAAGTTTTTCGGCGAGATCCCGGAAGTCGCGGAAATGCCCAATCTGATCGAGGTGCAGAAGGCATCCTACGATCAGTTCCTCATGGTGGACGAGCCCGAGGGCGGGCGTCCGGACGACGGGCTTCAGGCCGTCTTCAAGTCGGTCTTCCCGATCGAGGACTTCTCAGGCGCTTCCATGCTCGAGTTCGTGTCCTACGAGTTCGAGCAGCCGAAGTTCGACGTCGACGAGTGCCGCCAGCGCGACATGACGTTCGCCGCGCCGCTGAAGGTGACCCTGCGCCTCATCGTGTTCGATATCGACGAGGATACCGGCGCGAAGTCCATCAAGGACATCAAGGAACAGCAGGTCTACATGGGCGACATGCCGCTCATGACGGAGAACGGCACGTTCATCGTCAACGGCACCGAGCGCGTGATCGTCTCGCAGATGCACCGCTCCCCGGGCGTCTTCTTCGACCACGACAAGGGCAAGACCCATTCGTCCGGCAAGCTGCTCTTCGCCGGTCGCGTGATCCCCTATCGCGGCTCCTGGCTCGACATCGAGTTCGACGCCAAGGACGTCGTCCACGCCCGCATCGACCGTCGCCGCAAGATCCCGGCGACGTCGCTCCTGATGGCGCTCGGCATGGACGGCGAGGAGATCCTCGACACGTTCTACACGAAGTCGATCTACAAGCGTGACGGCGAGGGATGGCGGATCCCGTTCCAGGCCGAATCCTGGAAGGGCGTGAAGGCGCTCGCCGAACTCGTCGACGCCGATACGGGCGAGACGGTGGTCGAGATGGGCCGCAAGCTGACGCCGCGTGTCCTTCGCCAGCTCGACGAGCGTGGCCTCAAGGCGCTGAAGGCGCGCGACGAGGACCTCTACGGCACCTATCTGGCCGAAGACGTCGTCAATCCGGAGACGGGCGAGATCTTCCTCGAAGCCGGCGACGAGCTCGACGAGAAGACGCTGCCGGTCCTGCTCGAAGCGGGTTTCGACGAGATTCCCGTGCTCGACATCGATCACATCAATGTCGGCGGCTACATCCGCAATACGCTCGCCGTCGACAAGAACGAGGGTCGTCAGGACGCGCTCTTCGACATCTACCGGGTGATGCGCCCGGGCGAGCCGCCGACCATGGAGACGGCGGAAGCGATGTTCACGTCGCTCTTCTTCGATCCGGAGCGCTACGACCTTTCCGCGGTCGGCCGCGTGAAGATGAACATGCGCCTAGACCTCGACGCCGAGGATACCGTGCGCACGCTGCGCAAGGAGGACATCCTCGCAGTCGTGAAGACGCTCGTCGCACTTCGTGACGGCAAGGGCGAGATCGACGACATCGACAATCTCGGCAATCGCCGTGTGCGTTCGGTCGGCGAGCTGATGGAGAACCAGTACCGTTTGGGCCTCCTGCGCATGGAGCGTGCGATCAAGGAACGCATGTCGTCAATCGAGATCGACACGGTCATGCCGCAGGATCTCATCAACGCCAAGCCGGCGGCCGCGGCCGTTCGCGAGTTCTTCGGTTCCTCGCAGCTCTCGCAGTTCATGGACCAGGTGAACCCGCTCGCGGAGATCACCCACAAGCGCCGTCTTTCCGCGCTCGGCCCGGGCGGTCTGACCCGTGAGCGTGCCGGCTTCGAGGTGCGCGACGTGCACCCGACGCATTACGGCCGCATCTGCCCGATCGAGACGCCGGAAGGCCCGAACATCGGCCTCATCAACTCGCTGGCGACCTTTGCGCGCGTCAACAAGTACGGCTTTATCGAGAGCCCGTACCGCAAGGTGGTCGACGGCAAGGTGACGAAGGAAGTCGTCTACCTTTCGGCGATGGAAGAGGCGAAGTTCCACGTCGCGCAGGCGAACGTGGTGCTGAACGACGATGCGTCCTTCACCGAGGAGTTCGTGGTCGTGCGTTTCAACGGCGACGTGATGCTCGCCCCGCGCGACACCGTCGACCTGATGGACGTGTCGCCGAAGCAGCTCGTGTCGGTGGCAGCGGCGCTCATCCCGTTCCTCGAGAACGACGACGCCAACCGGGCTCTCATGGGCTCGAACATGCAGCGTCAGGCCGTGCCGCTGGTGCGCGCCGAGGCGCCGTTCGTCGGCACCGGCATGGAATCGGTCGTCGCCCGTGATTCGGGTGCCGCCATCGCGGCGAAGCGTTCGGGGACGGTCGACCAGATCGACGCGACGCGTATCGTCATCCGTGCGACGGAAGAGACCGATGCCGCCAAGTCCGGCGTCGACATCTACCGGCTGATGAAGTTCCAGCGCTCCAACCAGTCCACTTGCGTCAACCAGCGTCCGCTGGTTTCCGTTGGCGACCGGATCGAGGCGGGCGACATCATCGCGGACGGTCCGTCGACGGATCTCGGCGACCTGGCGCTCGGCCGCAACGCGCTCGTCGCGTTCATGCCGTGGAACGGCTACAACTACGAGGACTCGATCCTGCTTTCCGAGCGCATCGTGCGCGAGGACGTGTTCACCTCCATCCATCTCGACGAGTTCGAGGTGATGGCGCGCGACACGAAGCTCGGACCGGAAGAGATCACGCGCGACATTCCGAACGTCTCGGAGGAATCGCTCAAGAATCTCGACGAGGCGGGCATCGTTTATGTCGGTGCCGAGGTCCAGCCGGGCGACATCCTCGTCGGCAAGATCACGCCGAAGGGCGAAAGCCCGATGACCCCGGAGGAGAAGCTTCTCCGCGCCATCTTCGGCGAGAAGGCCTCCGACGTTCGCGACACGTCCATGCGCATGCCCCCCGGCACGTTCGGGACGGTCGTCGAGGTTCGCGTCTTCAACCGCCACGGCGTGGAGAAGGACGAGCGCGCCATGGCGATCGAGCGCGAGGAGATCGAGCGGCTCGCCAAGGACCGCGACGACGAGCAGGCGATCCTCGACCGCAACGTCTACGGCCGTCTGGTCGAGATGCTCTCCGGCAAGGCGGCGATCGCCGGGCCGAAAGGCTTCAAGAAGGGCACCGAGCTCTCCGAAGACGTGATGAAGGAATATCCGCGCTCGCAGTGGTGGATGTTCGCCGTCGAGGACGAGCGTCTGCAGGGCGAGATCGAGACGCTGCGCGAGCAGTACGACGAGTCCAAGCAGCGCCTCGAAAGCCGCTTCATGGACAAGGTCGAGAAGGTGCAGCGCGGCGACGAGATGCCGCCCGGCGTCATGAAGATGGTCAAGGTCTTCGTCGCGGTGAAGCGCAAGATCCAGCCCGGCGACAAGATGGCCGGCCGCCACGGCAACAAGGGCGTGGTCAGCCGCATCCTGCCGGTCGAGGACATGCCTTTCCTCGAAGACGGTACCCATGTAGACATGGTGCTGAACCCCCTCGGCGTGCCTTCGCGCATGAATGTCGGGCAGATCCTTGAGACGCATCTCGGCTGGGCCTGTGCAGGCATGGGCAACCGCATCAACTCGATGCTGGAAGCCTATCGCGAGAACGGCGACATGACGCCCGTGCGCGATGTCATCAACGACGTGCTGGGTTCGGGCACGAAGGGCGAGGCGATCGGCGAGTACGACGACGATTCCGTCGTGCGCATGGCCGAGCAGTACCGCAGGGGCGTCACCATCGCGACGCCGGTCTTCGACGGTGCGTCGGAGCCGGACGTGACGGAAATGCTCGAAAAGGCGGGGCTGAGCGGCACCGGTCAGTCGACCGTCTATGACGGGCGTACCGGCGAGCAGTTCGACCGTCAGGTGACGGTGGGCTATATGTATATGCTCAAGCTCAACCACCTGGTGGACGACAAGATCCACGCGCGTTCGATCGGCCCGTACTCGCTCGTTACCCAGCAGCCGCTGGGCGGCAAGGCGCAGTTCGGCGGCCAGCGCTTCGGAGAGATGGAGGTCTGGGCCCTTGAAGCCTACGGTGCGGCCTATACCCTTCAGGAGATGCTGACCGTGAAATCGGACGACGTCGCGGGCCGTACCAAGGTGTACGAGGCGATCGTGCGCGGCGACGATACGTTCGAGGCGGGCATTCCCGAGAGCTTCAACGTGCTCGTCAAGGAGATGCGTTCGCTCGGCCTCAACGTCGAACTGGAAAACAGCCGGATCGAAGGCGAACTGCCGCCGGTGAGCGACCTGCCGGACGCGGCGGAATAAGATCGAAACTCGGGTGCGCGCTCCAGCGGCGCGCACCCGTTCCGCCTCCCGACGTCATGCCGGGGAGGGCGGGACGAAACGCCGCGCTCCGGAGCGCGGTACGAGAGATTTCAAGGTGGGCAGGCGTCCCGACGGCCGGAACGGGCGCGACCGCCACACGAAGGGCTCTCAGGCAGAGCCCGCATAGGAGACAGGCATGAACCAAGAGGTCATGAATCTTTTCAACCCGCAGGCGCCTGCGCAGACCTTCGATTCCATCCGGATTTCGATCGCGTCGCCGGACAAGATCCTGTCCTGGTCCTACGGGGAGATCAAGAAGCCCGAGACCATCAACTACCGTACCTTCAAGCCGGAGCGCGAGGGTCTCTTCTGCGCGCGCATCTTCGGTCCGATCAAGGACTACGAGTGCCTGTGCGGCAAGTACAAGCGGATGAAGTACAAGGGCATCATCTGCGAGAAGTGCGGCGTCGAGGTCACGCTGTCGCGCGTGCGCCGCGAGCGCATGGGCCACATCGAGCTCGCCGCGCCCGTCGCCCACATCTGGTTCCTGAAGTCGCTGCCGAGCCGTATCGGCACGCTTCTCGACATGACGCTCAAGGACATCGAGCGCGTTCTCTATTTCGAGAACTACATCGTCACGGAGCCCGGCCTAACGTCGCTGAAGGAGAACCAGCTTCTCTCGGAAGAGGAATACATGCTCGCCGTCGACGAGTTCGGCGAGGATTCCTTCACCGCCATGATCGGTGCGGAAGCGATCTACGAGCTTCTGGCGGCCATGGACCTGCCGAAGATCGGCGTCGACCTGCGCGAGGAACTCGCAACGACGAATTCCGATCTGAAGCAGAAGAAGATCATGAAGCGGCTGAAGATCGTCGAGAACTTTCTGGAGTCGGGCAACCGGCCGGAATGGATGATCATGAAGGTCGTCCCGGTGATCCCGCCGGACCTGCGCCCGCTCGTGCCCCTCGACGGCGGCCGGTTTGCCACGTCCGACCTCAACGATCTCTATCGCCGCGTCATCAACCGGAACAACCGTCTGAAGCGGCTGATCGAGCTTCGTGCACCCGGCATCATCATCCGCAACGAGAAGCGGATGCTGCAGGAATCCGTCGACGCGCTGTTCGACAACGGCCGTCGCGGCCGCGTCATCACGGGTGCCAACAAGCGTCCGCTGAAATCGCTCTCCGACATGCTGAAGGGCAAGCAGGGCCGTTTCCGTCAGAACCTGCTGGGCAAGCGCGTCGACTATTCGGGCCGTTCGGTCATCGTGACCGGACCGGAACTGAAGCTGCACCAGTGCGGCCTGCCGAAGAAGATGGCGCTCGAACTCTTCAAGCCGTTCATCTATGCCCGCCTCGACGCCAAGGGCTATTCGTCCACCGTCAAGCAGGCCAAGAAGCTCGTCGAGAAGGAGAAGCCGGAAGTCTGGGACATCCTCGACGAGGTGATCCGCGAGCATCCGGTGCTCCTCAACCGCGCGCCGACGCTTCACCGCCTCGGCATCCAAGCCTTCGAGCCGACGCTCGTCGAAGGCAAGGCGATCCAGCTTCACCCGCTGGTCTGCACGGCCTTCAACGCCGACTTCGACGGCGACCAGATGGCGGTCCACGTGCCGCTTTCGCTGGAAGCCCAGCTCGAAGCGCGCGTTTTGATGATGTCGACCAACAACATCCTTCATCCGGCGAACGGCCAGCCGATCATCGTGCCGTCGCAGGACATGGTTCTCGGCCTCTACTACCTGTCGATCATGAACGAGAACGAGCCGGGCCAGGGCATGGCGTTCTCCGACATGGGCGAGCTCTACCATGCGCTCGAGAACAAGACGGTGACGCTGCACTCCAAGGTGAAGGGTCGTTTCAAGACGGTCGACGCCGAGGGCAATCCGGTTTCGGGTATCCACGAGACGACGCCCGGCCGCATGATCATCGGCGACCTCCTGCCGAAGAACGTCAACGTGCCGTTCGACACCTGCAACCAGGAGATGACCAAGAAGAACATCTCCAAGATGATCGACACGGTCTATCGTCACTGCGGGCAGAAGGACACGGTGATCTTCTGCGACCATATCATGCAGCTCGGCTTCTCCCATGCCTGCCGCGCCGGCATTTCGTTCGGCAAGGACGACATGGTGATCCCGGATTCCAAGGCCGGTGTCGTCGGCGAGACGGAAGCTCTCGCGAAGGAATACGAGCAGCAGTACAATGACGGCCTGATTACCCAGGGCGAGAAGTACAACAAGGTGGTCGACGCCTGGGGCAAGGCGACCGAGAAGGTCGCCGACGAAATGATGGCGCGAATCAAGGCGGTCGAGTTCGACGAGACGACGGGTCGTCAAAAGCCCATGAACTCGATCTACATGATGTCGCACTCCGGCGCGCGTGGTTCTGCGAACCAGATGCGTCAGCTCGGCGGCATGCGCGGCCTGATGGCGAAGCCCTCCGGCGAGATCATCGAGACGCCGATCATCTCGAACTTCAAGGAAGGCCTGACCGTGAACGAGTACTTCAACTCGACGCACGGTGCGCGTAAGGGCCTTGCCGACACGGCGTTGAAAACGGCGAACTCAGGCTACCTGACCCGTCGCCTCGTCGACGTGGCGCAGGACTGCATCGTGACGCAGGACGACTGCGGCACGGAACGCGGCCTGACCATGCAGGCGATCGTCGATGCCGGCCAGGTCGTCGCCTCGCTCGGCCAGCGTGTGCTTGGCCGGACTGCGCTCGAGGACGTCAACCACCCGACGACGGGCGACGTGCTCGTGCCGGGCGGCTCGATCATCGAGGAAAGCCACGTGCTGGCCATCGAGGAAGCCGGCATCCAGACGCTTCGGATCCGCTCGGCGCTGACCTGCGAAATGCAGAACGGCGTGTGCGGCGTGTGCTACGGGCGCGATCTTGCTCGCGGTACGCCCGTCAACATGGGCGAAGCCGTCGGCGTCATTGCCGCGCAGTCGATCGGCGAGCCGGGCACCCAGCTCACCATGCGTACGTTCCACCTCGGTGGCACGGCGACGGTGGTCGACCAGTCGTTCCTCGAGGCATCCTACGAGGGCAAGGTCCAGATCAAGAACCGCAACATGCTGCGCAATTCCGATGGCGACCTCGTCGCAACCGGGCGCAACATGGCGGTCCAGATCCTCGACGAGAAGGGCAACGAGCGGTCGTCGCAGCGCGTGGCGTACGGCTCGAAGCTTCACGTCGACGACGGCGATCAGGTCCGTCGCGGCCAGCGTCTCGCCGAGTGGGATCCCTACACCCGGCCGATGCTGACCGAGATCGAGGGCACGGTCGAGTTCGAGGATGTGGTCGACGGTCTGTCGGTCATCGAATCGACGGACGAATCGACCGGCATCACCAAGCGTCAGGTCGTCGACTGGCGGTCCACGCCGCGCGGTGCGGATCTCAAGCCGGCAATCGTCATCAAGGACGAGAACGGCGAGGTCGCCAAGCTCGCCCGGGGTGGCGAGGCGCGATTCATGCTTTCGGTGGACGCGGTTCTTTCCGTCGAGCCGGGTGCGAAGGCGAGCCAGGGCGACGTCCTTGCCCGTGTTCCGCTGGAAAGCGCGAAGACGAAGGACATCACCGGTGGTCTGCCGCGCGTTGCCGAACTCTTCGAGGCACGTCGTCCGAAGGACCACGCCATCATCGCGGAGATCGACGGCACGGTGCGGCTGGGGCGCGACTACAAGAACAAGCGCCGGATCACCATCGAACCGTCCGAGGACGGCGAGTCTTCGCGGGAGTACCTCATCCCGAAGGGCAAGCCGTTCCACCTTCAGGATGGCGACGCCATCGAGAAGGGCGACTACATCCTCGACGGCAACCCGGCTCCGCACGACATCCTCGCCATCAAGGGCGTCGAGGCGCTGGCTTCCTACCTCGTCAACGAGATCCAGGAGGTCTACCGGCTGCAGGGCGTGGTGATCAACGACAAGCACATCGAGGTGATCGTTCGCCAGATGCTGCAGAAGGTCGAGATCACCGAGGCGGGCGATTCGGGTTACATCGTCGGTGACAACGTCGACCGGATCGAGCTGGACCAGGTCAATGCGCAGCTCGTCGAGGAAGGCAAGGAGATCGCCAGCGGCGACCCCGTGCTGCTCGGCATCACCAAGGCTTCGCTGCAGACGCCGTCCTTCATCTCGGCGGCCTCTTTCCAGGAGACCACCAAGGTGCTGACGGAGGCTGCGGTCGCCGGCAAGACCGACACGCTGCAGGGCCTGAAGGAGAACGTCATCGTCGGCCGTCTCATCCCGGCCGGTACGGGCGGCACGATGAACCAGATCCGCCGTATCGCCACGAGCCGCGACGATCTGATCCTCGAGGAGCGGCGCAAGTCGTCCGGCGGCGAAGACGCTACGCCCATGCTCACCGACATGGCGAGCGAGAGCGAGCAGGTGCCTGCGGGCGAGTAGCCTTCGTCATCGGTTCGTTCGAACAATAAAAGAAGGCCGCCTCGTTTTCGCGAGGCGGCCTTTTTCGTTCGCTACGCCGTAGCGACGTGTCTTTTCAGTCCTCGAAGGTGACGATCGCGACTTCGCCCTCGGTCGCGCCCTGATAGGCGGAGGCGTGCGGCTCTTCCTCGGGCATCTCATCGACGGTACCGATCCGGTCGAGCTCGGCACGCGTATAGCCCTGTTCGGACAGGGCGTTCAGGCTCTCGCGCACCGCACTGTCCTCGTCGGCAGCCGATATCAGGATATGGATTTCCGTGCCTTCGTCGTCGCTTTCGCGGTGGGCACGGCCGGTGAGGATGAAGACGACGGGCTCCGCGTCTTCGTTGTCGTTGACGGGAAATTCGCGGCTCATGCTGCCATCCATCTTTCGATTCGATTCTTCGCGGTTCGGCGCGATTCGTCCTTCGTGCGAACGGATCGCGCTTTCGCCATGATGCGAACGATATATGCCATGTCGTGCGCCGGGCGAATGTTCCGAGTGAATATCGGCATGTCTTGAAAAAGGCGCCTGACGCAACAATATTGCGGTGTACCGGGAAGCGCGACCCGAAGAAGGGTTTGCGGGACGTTAATTCCCGCTCGGCCCTTGACGTGCCGGACTGCAGCCGGTAAATCGCCCGACACCAGAGCCGATGTGGGACTTGCCGGTTCGAAGCGACGCGTTTCGAAGTTCGTCCCAAACATAGCTCGTGATAGCACGCTGATACGACAATGCTGCACGCATGACGCGCCATACGCGTCCTCTGCCGCGAGGGGTTAATCCACGGGAAGCCGCTGGGTTCGAACCTCGTTTTGCGCATGGATGTGGCTTGCGTCAAAGCCCGCCGGGTGGCGTCGTCGCTCGTCGGGGTACGGAAACGATTTGCAAGGGATGCTGTGATGCCCACCGTGAACCAGCTCATCCGCAAGCCGCGCCAGGCGCCCGTCAAGCGCAACAAGGTGCCGGCGCTGGAAGAAAACCCGCAGAAGCGCGGCGTTTGCACGCGCGTCTACACGACGACGCCGAAGAAGCCGAACTCGGCCCTGCGTAAGGTCGCCAAGATCCGCCTGACCAACGGCTACGAGGTCATCGGCTACATCCCGGGCGAGGGGCATAACCTTCAGGAGCACTCCGTGGTGATGATCCGCGGCGGCCGCGTGAAGGACCTTCCGGGCGTGCGCTACCACATCATCCGCGGCGTTCTCGACACGCAGGGCGTCAAGAACCGCAAGCAGCGCCGTTCCAAGTACGGTGCCAAGCGGCCGAAGTAAGGCCGGTATCGGCGCGGCCCGGACGCCGGGCCGCCTGACGAGATCGACAGAACGCGAGAGACGAACCGAATGTCACGACGTCACAGAGCAGAAAAGCGCGAGATCAATCCCGATCCGAAGTTCGGCGATCTCGTCATCACGAAGTTCATGAACGCCGTCATGTATCACGGCAAGAAGTCCACCGCCGAGCGGATCGTCTACGGCGCGTTCGACATCGTCGAAACCCGCACGAAGCAGGAGCCGGTGACGATCTTCCACCAGGCGCTCGACAACATCGCGCCGCATGTGGAAGTCCGCTCGCGGCGCGTCGGCGGTGCCACCTATCAGGTGCCGGTCGACGTTCGGCCGGAGCGTCGCCAGGCGCTCGCCATCCGCTGGCTCATCAACGCTGCGCGCGGACGTAACGAGACGACCATGATCGATCGCCTTTCCGGCGAACTCATGGACGCCTCGAACAACCGTGGCAGCGCCGTCAAGAAGCGCGAAGACACGCACCGCATGGCCGAGGCCAACCGCGCGTTCTCGCATTACCGCTGGTAGAGCGGTCTCAAGCATCCGAGAGGTATTCTCATGGCTCGCGAATACGCAATCGAAGACTATCGCAACTTCGGTATCATGGCGCACATCGACGCCGGCAAGACGACGACGACCGAGCGCGTCCTGTTCTACACCGGCCGGTCGCACAAGATCGGTGAAGTGCACGACGGCGCCGCGACGATGGACTGGATGAGCCAGGAGCAGGAGCGCGGCATCACGATTACGTCGGCCGCGACGACGACCTTCTGGAAGGGTCGCGACGGCAAGGCCCGTCGCTTCAACATCATCGACACGCCCGGCCACGTCGACTTCACCATTGAGGTCGAGCGTTCGCTTCGCGTGCTCGACGGTGCGATTGCGCTGCTCGACGCCAATGCCGGTGTCGAGCCGCAGACCGAGACCGTGTGGCGCCAGGCCGACAAGTACGAAGTGCCGCGGCTGATCTTCTGCAACAAGATGGACAAGCTCGGTGCGGACTTCTATCGCTCCGCCGAGATGGTGAAGTCGCGCCTCGGTGCGACGCCGGCCATCATGCAGCTGCCGATCGGCGCCGAAAACGACTTCAAGGGCGTGATCGACCTCGTCGAGATGAACGCTCTGGTCTGGCGCGACGAGTCGCTCGGCGCGCAGTGGGACATCGTCGAGATCCCAGAAGACCAGAAGGTCGAAGCCGAAGAGTATCGTGAGAAGCTGATCGAGACGGTCGTCGAGGCCGACGAAGCGGCGATGGAGCGGTATCTCGAAGGTGAAATGCCCGACAACGACGAGATCCGTCGTCTGGTGCGTGCCGGCACGCTGACCAACCAGTTCTTCCCGATGTTCTGCGGTTCCGCCTTCAAGAACAAGGGCGTGCAGCCGTTGCTCGACGCCGTCGTCGACTACCTGCCGAGCCCGATCGACATCGCCGCCATCAAGGGCATCGACGTCAAGACGGAAGAGCCGACGAAGCGCAAGGCGAACGACAACGAGCCGGTCGCCCTTCTCGCCTTCAAGGTGATGAACGACCCCTTCGTCGGTACGCTGACCTTCTGCCGGCTTTATTCCGGCACGCTGACGAAGGGCGGTTCGCTGCTTAACACCGTCAAGGAAAAGCGCGAGCGCATTGGCCGAATGCTGCAGATGCATTCCAATTCGCGTGAGGACATCGAGACGGCTTATGCGGGCGACATCGTCGCGCTTGCCGGCCTCAAGGAGACCACGACGGGCGACACGCTGTGCGACCAGTCGGCTCCGGTCATCCTGGAGCGCATGGAATTCCCCGATCCGGTCATCCAGATTGCGATCGAGCCGAAGACAAAGGCCGACCAGGAGAAGATGGGCGTCGCCCTCAACCGTCTCGCGGCGGAGGATCCGTCCTTCCGCGTTTCGAGCGACGAGGAATCGGGCCAGACCATCATCGCCGGCATGGGCGAGCTTCATCTCGACATCATCGTCGACCGCATGAAGCGCGAGTTCAAGGTCGAGGCGAATGTGGGCGCACCGCAGGTCGCCTACCGCGAGACGATCACGAAGAGCCACGAGGAAGACTACACCCACAAGAAGCAGTCGGGTGGCTCGGGTCAGTTCGCACGCGTCAAGATCCGCTTCGAGCCGAACGAGGAATCGGAAGAGTTCGAGTTCCAGTCGAAGATCGTCGGCGGCAACGTGCCGAAGGAATACATTCCGGGTGTCCAGAAGGGCATCGAGAGCGTGCTTTCTTCCGGTCCGCTCGCGGGCTTCCCCATGCTCGGCGTCAAGGCGACGCTGCTCGACGGCGCTTACCACGACGTCGACTCCTCGGTTCTGGCCTTCGAGATCGCGGGTCGGGCCTGCTTCCGGGAGGCCGCCAAGAAGGCGGGCGCCCAGCTCCTCGAGCCGATCATGCGCGTCGAGGTCGTTACGCCTGAGGAATACCTGGGCGATGTCATCGGCGACCTGAATTCCCGCCGCGGTCAGATCCAGGGTCAGGAAGCGCGTGGCGTGGCCGTATCGGTGCATGCACACGTGCCGCTGGCGAACATGTTCAAGTACGTCGACAACCTGCGCTCCATGAGCCAGGGCCGCGCGCAGTACACGATGCAGTTCGACCATTATGGTCCGGTGCCGTCCAACGTGGCGCAGGAAATCCAGTCCAAATACGCCTGATCCGGCATCAACCGCGACAGCGAGCTGAAATCGATCCCCTGATGGGGAACAGACAAACGGAGAGCCGAAAATGGCAAAAGGAAAGTTTGAACGCACGAAGCCGCACGTGAACATCGGCACGATTGGTCACGTTGACCATGGCAAGACGACGCTGACGGCAGCGATCACGAAGTTCTTCGGGGATTTCCGTGCGTACGACCAGATCGACGCGGCGCCGGAGGAGAAGGCGCGCGGCATCACGATCTCGACGGCGCATGTGGAGTACGAGACGGATGCGCGGCACTACGCGCACGTCGACTGCCCGGGCCACGCCGACTACGTGAAGAACATGATCACCGGTGCGGCGCAGATGGACGGGGCGATCCTGGTGGTGTCTGCCGCCGATGGCCCGATGCCGCAGACGCGCGAGCACATCCTGCTCGCCCGCCAGGTCGGCGTTCCGGGGATCGTGGTCTACCTCAACAAGTGCGACCAGGTCGACGACGAAGAGCTCCTGGAGCTCGTCGAGCTCGAGGTTCGCGAGCTTCTTTCGAGCTACGAGTTCCCGGGCGACGACATTCCGATCGTCAAGGGCTCGGCGCTGG
>NZ_VHLH01000046.1 GCF_006516965.1 Pararhizobium mangrovi
TTGGCACCGTCCCCATGGCGGGATAAACGACACCGTGCCCATCAGCCGCCTCGGTCTCGATCAGGACAACCTGTTGAGGCTCCACAGCTAGCCGTGTTTCCAGCTTGGTTGCCATCGATCGTCGACGAGGAATTCGCGTAGAAGAGCCCACCGATGATGAGAAGGACGATGACGATACCGGCGACGAACATGGTTCTGCCGCGGGCACTCGTCTCCGCCTCGGCCGGCGCTTTGGCCGTGCCACCGTGCGCGCTTGAACGCGTTTTGGCGAGAGCTGGTTTCTCGTTCGCCATCTCGGGTTCCTTGGGGATCAGGCCGCTTGGGCAAGTCTTGATTGGATAAAAATGCGGTTCGAACGCGAACCGGGGCTGACACTGTTGGGTAGTTCTCAGCAAACCGATCAAACTTCAGGCATCAAGCCTCAGTCACCACCGAACTGCATCAAAGCGGCAGGCGCAAAGCCGATGGCATTGGAATAGTGCCCGAGTGCGATGAAGACGAGCACCATGATCAACCCGGTAACGGCGCCGGCCGTAACCAGCCACGCCGTTTCGTTGCGGTGATGCTTGCGTGCCCGCCGACGCGATTCCAGAGCCGGGTCGAGAAAGCGAACTGCCCGATCCGGTGCGTCGAACTGATTTTCGGACACGCTCGTCATGTTGCCATCTCCAAACCCGTTAGCGAAGATTTAATGCATGAGGGGGGACGAAGGTTCCCACAGCGTTTTTTTTCGCTGCCGGTCACGACGCCGACGGGGCGTTCGAGGTCGTTGCGCCGGCGAACTCGAACTGGATGAACGATGGCGAACGATCCGCACCCGCATGTCGCGATCCGCGAAGCCGTTCGCGACGATCTCTCCGCGCTGATCGCCATGCTGGCGAGCGATACCGTGGGCGGGCACGGCGATACGACCGAGGCCGAGCACCGGACGGCCTACGAACGCGCCTTCGATGCGATTGCGGCCAGTCCCAACGAGACGCTCTACGTCGCCGACTACGGCGGCCGGGTCGTCGGCGTCGCGAAGGCGACCGTCCTCACCACGCTCACCAATCGCGGCGCGAGCGCGGTGCTCGTCGAAACCGTCCATGTCCGCACCGATATGCGCGGAAACGGGATCGGTCAGGCCCTCGTGGACTTTTGCGTTAGTAGGGCGCGGGAACTGGGTGCCTGTTCGGTAAAGCTCATGACGAATCGCGACCGCGTCGATGCGCACCGCTTCTACGAAAGGCTCGGTTTCGAGCGTTCGCACCATGGCTACCGTATGAAACTCGGCTGATGCGTGCAGCACCGTGTCGCTCTGGACATGGGCCGGGCACCGCGCCATAAACGACGCGAATTCGCCTCTGGCCGAAAGACGATCGCGATGAACAAGACCCTGCTTCAGATCTTCACCTGGTGGAACGGCGCCACGATCGGCACCCGTTTCCACACCTGGCGCCATGGCACGCATGTCGGTAAGGACGAGTTCGGCAACGTCTATTACGAGGGCGGCATTGACAGCGAGGGCCGCACGCGGCGCTGGGTGCTATATAACGGCGAGGCGGAGGCTTCGCGTATTCCGCCCGGATGGCACGGCTGGATGCACCACCGCACGGACACCTCCCCGCCGCACCAGACCTACAAGGCGCGCGAATGGGAAAAGACGCACCATCCGAATGGAACCGGCACGGCGGCCGCCTACCGCCCGAAGGGTTCAATCCTCAATGCGGGCCATCGGCCGCGCGTCACCGGCGATTACGACGCCTGGACGCCGAAGTCCTGAGCCGAAGCGCAGTCCGCGCGGCAAGACGGAGCGAAGTGTTGCTTTCCCGCATCCCGGTCAGGAAACGGGCTGGACACCCGGTGCGCGGAGCGGTCCTAATTGCCGCTGCGGTCGGCTGTGTGGTCAATACGGTTGCACCGGCTCGTGCCGCGCGGATCGAAAACCCCGTCGCCGTGTTCCGCGGTCTCGACAAGATCACCGGGCGAACGACGTCCTTCGACGTCTATGTCGGCGAGACGGTCCAGTTCGGTGCGCTGCAGGTCACGCCGAAGGTCTGCTACACGCACGAGGATACCGACTCGCCGCAGACCGACGCTTTCGTCACCGTCGACGAGATCACGCTCGATCGCCGAATTAAACGCATCTTCACCGGATGGATGTTTGCTGCATCGCCTGCGCTGAACGCGGTCGAGCACCCGGTCTACGATGTCTGGCTGAAGGGTTGCGCCGCGAAGTCGAAGGTGCCGCCACCGGATGCCGACGCTGACGGTGCATCCATGAAAGCCGATCGTCCGAACGATCCGAAGGCAAAATAGGCGACCCGCTACCGGGGCGCACGAGCCTGTTTTTCCGCAAGGTTTGTAACGGACAGTCGGCGGATGGCGTCGCGGCACACCGTTTCGCCGAACCGCATGATGCCGCTTTCTAGAGCCTCTCAGGTTTATACGGAAGCGCTCTGTTCGATCGTGCCGGTTTCCCACGCGAAGGCGATCGCAGCGCGATGTGGTTCATCGGGCAAAATCGCCGACATAGTGGGAGAGCGGCACGGTCGAACCCTTCGGGCCGGCCCTGTTTGCGCCATGACGCTTCGACGGATGGCTCAACCGTACCACCAGTACGCTCGTCGCCATCCGTCTCGGTCCTGACGCAAACAGGGTCGGCAGAGCGTTTCCGTATAAACCTGAAAGGCTCTAATACGACAAGGCCGCGCCGGTGACCGGCGCGGCCTTGTCGCGGGTGCAACGTCACCGCTTATTTCTGTGCCGTCTGCGGCCTGACGAGCGGCGTGATC
Organism: Pararhizobium mangrovi; assembly: GCF_006516965.1. Lineage (GTDB taxonomy): Bacteria > Pseudomonadota > Alphaproteobacteria > Rhizobiales > Rhizobiaceae > Pararhizobium_B > Pararhizobium_B mangrovi. The sequence continues at coordinate 2,775 of NZ_VHLH01000046.1, forward strand.
CGGCGCACCGTCACGCGGCGGTTGGCCCGCTCGGAACCCTGCGTGTCGATCTTCAGATATTGCTCGCCATAGCCTTGGGTAACGAGGTTTTCCGGTGGAACGTTGAAGTTTTGGGCGAGCAGGCTCGCGACCGATTCGGCACGTTCGTCGGAGAGAACGAGGTTCGATTCGTCCGAACCGACCGCATCGGTATGTCCTTCGATCAGGAAAATCTGACCCGGATCGCGGTCGAGCACGCCATTGATCGCATCCCCCAGTTCCTCGAGGCTGCGTGACTGCGTGTCGTCGATCCGGGCGCTTCCCGTGTCGAAGGTGATCGTGTCCAGATCGATCCGCGGCATGATATCGCGAAGCCGAGCCGAATATCGCACCTGGTCGAGGGAATAGGTGCGATTCACGTGCTCGATCGGCGGCTTTTCGAGGAAATTGACGTATTGCTGCTCGTCGGCGTTCCGGGCGTCGAGGATGTAGTCGTCGACCGGTTCGGTGAGCTGGATCGGCGGCAGGTCCACCTGCGGATCGCGGAAATAGTCGTGGCGACCGCGATCGTAGTCCGGCGCGTAGATCAGCGTCGTCTCGCGACCGCTTCGGCCGATGCGCGAGCGATGCAGGATATCGCCATACGCATTGCGGATCGTCACCACCCGTACGCCGTCCGGCCGCTCCACGACCTGACGGGTTCGCCCGTCGGAGAGCTCTTCGTAATAGACGTTCCTCGCGTCGTTCGCGATGCGGTCGTGGTCGTCGTTCTCGACGATCGTGCGATTGTCGAAATTGAGGATGACACGGTCGTTCGTGCGCCGTTCGACGCGCGCGTCGCTCGGCAGTTCGTATTGCGGACGTTCCTTGACGCGGCGTCCCTTGTCGCGATCGATCGGCACGATGACGATCGTATTGTTTCCGCCGGCCGTATCGCGGTCCCGATCCCCATTTCGATCATTGTCGTCGTTCCGGTCGGCGCGATATAGGTCGCGGTCGTTCTGGCCGCGTTGACCGCGATTCCTGTCATTGTCCGCGCGGTCGCGGTCACGATCGCTGTCGGCACGGTCTCGATCGGAATCGGCCCGGTTCCGGTCGTTTCCACCGTTCCGGTCGGCATTCCGGCGGCGCTCGTCGCGATCGCGTCCGTCGCCCTTCTGGCTGTCCAGGACGGCGGCGCCGTTCGGTTTATCGAGCTTCTCCGGCTTGTCCGATCCCGAAGCGCTCTTGGATTGCGCGCGCGTCGGTTCGTCGAGCAGGGGCTTCGTCGCCGCCTTGTCGCCGCGGCTCGCATCGTCGCCCTTGCGCTTGCGATCGGCATTACGCTGGTCGTGGTCGTTTTCACCGGTCTTCGTCGAAGAGGCGTCGGGCTTCTTCCCGTCATCGTCGCCGCGCGAAGCGTCCGCCTTACCACGGTTTCGATCGGCCCCGTCGTGATCGCGATCGGGCTTCTTCGAAACCGTATCCCGCGAAGTCGAGCCCTTCTCTTCGGGAGCCGTCGCCGCCTTGGTATTGTCGTCCTTGCCGTTGGTCGGACGTTTCGCCTCGGCGTCGTTCTTGCTCGTGTTCCTTGTCGCATCCTTGGCGGGTTCTTCGGCCGGCTTCGCCTTCCGATCCGGCTGCTTTTGCGCCGTCGCGTCCGCCTTGTCGTCGACCTTGCTCGCCGGCTTGTCCGCCGTCCGGTCCTTGTCGTCGCTCTTCTTCACGGCCGAGTCCGGCTTCTTCGCATCTACGTTCGACTTCGCAGCCCGGTTCGAATCCTCGTCGGAAGCCTTGCGTTTGTTCGCGGCCTGCGCATCATTCTCCTTCGAAACGGCCTTGCCGCTCGAATTCTTCTCTCCCCGATCGGCCTTGGAGCGTTCTTCCACGGCGTTCTTCGTGGTCGTCTGCTTGTCGCCAGCATCGCCGTCCGCGGAACGTCGACGGTCGCGGTCGCCGCCATCGCGCTTGTTTTCCGGCGTTTGCGATTCGGCTTTCGATCCTTCGGCCGCGTCACGGTCGCGCTTCTCCTTGCGTTTCTCATCGCTTGGAGCCTGGCCGCTATCGGCCTGCGCTACGATGATCCCGTCGTTCGAAGCGGCATGAGCGGTGGCGTAAAACGGTGCGACGGCAAGCGGAATGGCTGCCGTGACCAGCAAAGCTTGTCTGATACGCATCTTCTTGTCTCTCTTGGCGTCCCTCGCGCCGGGGAAACGCGCGGATGCCGGGCGGGTTCCGGGACGGCACGTGCCATGCGCCCGGTTCAAAACTGCGCGGGATCGCCGCGAAGTGCCGCGGCGAGAAGCTGATCGTAGGCGCGACGCGGCACGTCGACGGCCCCAAAACGGCGCAGATGATCGGTCGTGAACTGGGTATCGAGAAGCCGGAAGCCGCGTTCGCGCAGATGCTCGACGAGCCGGACGAGGCAGACCTTCGAAGCATCCGTCTCGCGCGAGAACATGCTTTCGCCAAAGAACGCGGCGCCGAGCGACACGCCGTAGAGACCGCCGACCAGTTGACCCTCGCGCCATGCTTCGATGGAATGGGCGTAACCGAGCGTATGAAGCTCGACATAAAGCCGGCGGATCACCGAATTGATCCAGGTCGAATCGCGATCTTCCGTCGCTTCCGCGCAGGCGTCTATGACCGCGGGAAAGGCAGTGTTGCGACGAACGTCGAAACGTTCCCGCCGAAGAACCTTGGCGAGACTTTTCGGCACGTGGAAACCATCGAGCGGGATCACTCCGCGCAACTCGGGTTCGATCCAGAATATCTCCGGATCGTCCGCCGATTCCGCCATCGGAAACAGGCCGCAACTATACGCCTTCAGCACCAGCTCCGGCGTGATCTCCTGCTTGCGTGTCGTACGACCCGACATGGCACTTCCTATCTCCGACGCATGGTTCGGGATTCGGCCCGACTGGCGCCCAGAAGCATCAGCCTAGGGCATTCATCGACGCACGCCAACGTCCGGAAGCGAATGTTGCCGGACGATTCGACCCATATTGACATGAAGAACAAATAGGGTACAAACGGCAATCATCGATCGTTTGCCTGCACGGCTACGATAACCTAAAGGTGGATGGCATGGCACAGAACGCGTTACGTCTCGTAGAGGAAAACTCCGTGGACAAAAGCAAGGCACTCGAGGCCGCCGTCTCCCAGATCGAGCGTTCCTTCGGCAAGGGATCGTTGATGAGGCTCGGCTCGAAGGAGTCCGTGGTCGAGATCGAAACGATTTCCACCGGTTCGCTCGGGCTTGACATCGCGCTCGGCATCGGCGGGCTGCCGAAAGGCCGCATTGTGGAGATCTACGGGCCGGAAAGCTCCGGCAAGACGACGCTGGCCCTGCAGTGCGTCGCCGAGGCACAGAAGAAGGAGGGGGTGTGCGGTTTCATCGATGCCGAACACGCGCTCGATCCCGTCTATGCCCGCAAGCTCGGCGTCGATCTGGAAAACCTGCTCATCTCGCAGCCCGACACCGGCGAGCAGGCCCTCGAGATCACGGATACGCTGGTGCGCTCCGGTGCCCTCGATTGCATCGTCATCGATTCGGTTGCCGCGCTTACACCGCGTGCCGAGATCGAGGGCGAAATGGGCGATTCGCTTCCGGGTCTGCAGGCGCGCCTGATGAGCCAGGCACTTCGCAAGCTTACCGGTTCGATCTCACGATCGAACTGCACGGTGATCTTCATCAACCAGATCCGCATGAAGATCGGCGTCATGTTCGGTTCGCCCGAAACCACGACGGGCGGCAATGCGCTGAAGTTCTATTCCTCCGTGCGGCTCGACATTCGCCGTATCGGTTCGGTGAAGGACCGCGACGAGGTCGTCGGCAACCAGACCCGCGTGAAGGTCGTCAAGAACAAGATGGCGCCGCCGTTCAAGCAGGTCGAGTTCGACATCATGTACGGCGAAGGCGTCTCGAAGAACGGCGAGCTCGTCGACCTCGGCGTCAAGGCGGGCCTCGTCGAAAAGTCGGGGGCCTGGTTCTCATACGACAGTCAGCGCCTGGGTCAGGGACGCGAAAACGCCAAGACCTACCTCAAGGATCACCCCGATGTTGCGGCGGAAATCGAAAAGGCGCTTCGCCAGAACGCCGGTCTGATTTCCGAGCGGTTTCTCGAAGGGGACATGGGATCGGGCGACGAGGACGCGGCCGAGGGGTAGGCGTCGCCGGGCTCGGATGACGTGATATACAAGCCCGGCTTCGGTCGGGCTTGTATGGTTTCGGGCCCGAGGCGGGACGCCTGCGCGTGTGCGAACGCGGCGTTTATCTGGACTCGACCCCGCGTGGGCGATAAAGCCGGGCCCGCCGGAGGAAATCCGGCGCGGCGGCACATCTCCACGAAAGGCAGATCATGAGCGGCGTCAACGAGATCCGGTCGACATTTCTCGATTACTTCCGCGCGAACGGTCACACCATCGTTCCGTCGAGCTCCCTCGTGCCGCGCAACGACCCGACATTGATGTTCACCAACGCCGGCATGGTTCAGTTCAAGAACGTCTTCACGGGTCTCGAGAAACGTCCCTATTCGATGGCGACGACCGCGCAGAAATGCGTTCGCGCCGGCGGCAAGCACAACGATCTCGACAATGTCGGCTATACCGCGCGCCATCACACCTTCTTCGAGATGCTCGGCAATTTCTCGTTCGGCGACTATTTCAAGGAGCGCGCGATCGAACTCGCCTGGGGTCTCGTAACCCGTGAGTTCGCTCTCGACGCGAGCCGGATCCTCGTCACCGTATACCATACGGACGAGGAAGCGTTCCAGCTCTGGAAGAAGATCGCGGGACTTCCCGACGAGCGGATCATCCGCATCCCGACGAGCGACAATTTCTGGGCGATGGGCGATACCGGACCGTGCGGTCCGTGTTCGGAGATCTTCTACGACCACGGCGAGCACATTCCGGGTGGACCGCCCGGTTCGCCGGACGAGGACGGCGACCGGTTCATCGAGATCTGGAACCTCGTCTTCATGCAGTACGAGCAGATGACGGCCGACGAGCGGGTCGACCTGCCGCGCCCGTCGATCGATACCGGGATGGGGCTCGAGCGTATCGCGGCGCTGCTCCAGGGCAAGCACGACAACTACGACACGGATCTGTTCCGCACCCTGATCGGTGCGTCGGTAGAGGAAACGGGGGTTCCTGCGACCGGAACCAATCAGGCGAGCCACCGGGTCATCGCCGATCATCTGCGTTCGAGCGCTTTCCTCATCGCCGATGGCGTGCTGCCCTCGAACGAGGGGCGGGGCTACGTCCTGCGACGGATCATGCGTCGCGCGATGCGCCACGGGGAGTTGCTTGGCGCTCGCGAACCGCTGATGTGGAAGCTCTTGCCGATGCTCGTCGGCGAAATGGGCCGCGCCTATCCCGAACTCGTCCAGTCCGAAAGCCTTATCTCGCAAACGCTCGAGCTCGAGGAAACGCGCTTTCGCAAGACGCTCGAACGCGGTTTGCGGCTGCTGTCCGAAGCCACCGAACATCTGGGCAAGGGCGACAAGCTCGATGGCGAAACGGCGTTCAAGCTCTACGACACCTATGGATTCCCGCTCGATCTGACGCAGGATGCGCTACGCCAGCGCGGCGTTTCCGTGGACCTCGGCGGTTTCGAGGACGCGATGGCCCGCCAGCGTAAGGAGGCGCGGGCGAGCTGGGCGGGCTCTGGAGAAGCGGCGACCGAAACCGTGTGGCTCGAACTGCGCGAACGGCTCGGCCCGACCGATTTCCTCGGTTACGACACCGAGAAGGCCGAAGGCATAATCGGTGCGATCGTGCGCGACGGGGCTGCGGTCGAGCGTGCGGGAACTGGCGAAAGCGTACAGATCGTCGTCAACCAGACGCCGTTCTACGGAGAGTCCGGCGGACAGGTCGGGGATACCGGGACGATCACCGGCGATGGATTTCGCCTTGCCGTAACGGATACGCAGCGTCGCGCGAACGGTGTCTTCGTGCATTTCGCGCAGGTGGAGGAGGGCGAGATCGCGACCGGTGCGGAAGTGGTGCTTTCCGTCGACCATGGACGCCGCGGACGTTTGCGGGCGAACCACTCCGGCACGCACCTTCTGCACGAAGCGCTGCGCGAAGTGCTTGGAACGCATGTGGCACAGAAGGGCTCGCTCGTCGCGCCCGACCGGCTGCGCTTCGACTTTTCCCATCCGACGCCGATGACGCGGCGCGAAATTGCCGAAGTGGAGCGTCTGGCAAACGAGATCGTGCTTCAGAATGCCCCCGTCGCGACCCGGCTGATGGCGACCGAGGATGCGATCGCCGAAGGCGCGATGGCGCTTTTCGGTGAGAAATATGGAGACGAGGTTCGCGTGGTCTCGATGGGGACGACGGTCGACGGTGACGACGAGGCCAAGCCCTATTCGATCGAACTGTGCGGCGGTACGCATGTCGTGGCCACCGGCGAGGTCGGCCCGATCCGCATCGTCGCGGAAAGCGCGGTCGGTGCCGGCGCGCGTCGCATCGAGGCGTTCACCGGCGAACGCGCGCGCGATTATCTCGTCTCGCAGGACGATCGCGTGCACGCCCTTGCGGATACGCTTCGCGTAACGCCGGACGACGTCGTCGAGCGCGTCGAGGGGCTGGTGGCCGAACGTCGGCGGCTCGAACGCGAACTTTCCGAAGCGCGCAAGAAACTCGCGCTCGGTGGCGGACAATCGGATGGCGGCGAAGCAGTCGAGACGCGCGAGATCGGCGGCATCCGCTTCATGGGCCGCTCGGTGAACGGCGTGGCAGCGAAGGAACTGAAGGGCCTTGCCGATGCCGGAAAGGCGTCGCTCGGGTCCGGTGTCGTTACCTTCGTCGGCGTTTCCGAAGAAGGCAAGGCGAGCGTCGTGGTCGCCGTGACCGACGATCTCGTCGAACGGGTCAGCGCCGTCGATTTGGTCCGCGTCGCGTCGGCGGCACTCGGCGGAAAGGGCGGCGGCGGACGTCCCGACATGGCTCAGGCCGGCGGCCCCGATGGGTCGCGCGCCGACGAAGCGATCGAAGCGGTCGCGTCGGCGATTGCCTCCTGAACGGCGTTCGATACCGATCTTCATTGCAGGCACAGAAAAGAAAAAGCCCCGCTCGGTGAGAGCGGGGCTTTTGTTTCTGTGATCTCGAGCAACGGCGATCGGTGCGACATGGCACGCTGTTTCGACCCGAATGAGGTCCGGCGTACCATGCCGATTGTCGCCTTTCGCCTTTCGTACGATGCCGGATGGCTTCGCCGGGAGGCGAGCGACGCCTAGCGCTTGGAGAACTGGAAGGAACGGCGTGCCTTGGCGCGGCCGTACTTCTTGCGCTCCACCGCGCGGCTGTCGCGGGTGAGGAAACCACCCTTCTTCAGCACCGGGCGAAGCTCGGGCTCGAAATAGGTGAGCGCGCGCGAGATGCCGTGGCGCACCGCACCGGCCTGGCCGGACAGGCCACCGCCGGTGACGGTCGCGACGATGTCGAACTGACCGTCGCGGCCGGCCGCAAGGATCGGCTGGCGCAGGACCATCTGCAGCACCGGACGCGCGAAATAGGCTTCCATCGTCTTGTCGTTGATGGTGACCTTGCCCGATCCGGGCTTCACCCAGACGCGCGCGACGGCGTTCTTGCGTCGGCCGGTCGCGTAGGAGCGGTTGAACTGGTCCACCTTGCGCTGATGGACGGGAGCCTCCGGCTGCGCCGCGCCCGCGGCCTCGCCGAGTTCTTCGAGAGAGGAGAGTTCGGCCATGATCAGGCGTTCCTTGCGTTCTTGCTGCTCATCGAAGCGACGTCGAGCACGGTCGGCTGCTGCGCTTCGTGGGGATGGTTCGCGCCGGCATAAACGCGCAGGTTCTTCATCTGGCGGCGTCCGAGCGGTCCGCGCGGAACCATGCGCTCGACGGCCTTCTCGACGACACGCTCGGGAAAGCGACCCTCGAAGACCTGGCGCGCGGAGCGTTCCTTGATGCCGCCGGGATACCCGGTGTGCCAGTAGTACTTCTTGTCGAAGTACTTCCGGCCGGTGAAGACGGCCTTGTCGGCGTTGATGATGACGACGTTGTCACCATCGTCGACATGGGGCGTGTAGGTGGGCTTGTGCTTGCCGCGCAGGCGCATGGCGACGATCGAGGCGAGGCGGCCGACGACGAGGTTCTCGGCGTCGATCACGATCCACTTCTTCTCGACCTCCGCCGGCTTCTGGGAGAAGGTTTTCATGGTCATGCTCTCGGGTTCGAAACCTCAGGCTCTAAAGGCGAGAGGCGTTTCTTGTTGCTTCCAGTCCGCGCGCACGCGGACAGCGTTCGGGCAGGCTTGCCACCCGATAAGCGGGCTATACGAAGGATGAAGCCGCACGTCAAGGCGCTTCTATCGTCGATGCGCGGAATAAAGCAACATAAACAGCGTGTTGCAAGAACGGTATCTGAATACCGCATGAATATTGAAGGGATCCTCGGACTCGATGGTCGCCCTGACATCCGTCGGCGATGGTGGACGGCAGGGCGGGCCGTGCCTAGAAGGGGCCGCAGAACGCAACAGGGAGCCCGTCCATGGCCGATGTGGTCGCATTCGATGCCAAGTCGAACGAGGGGGATACGCTGGTCGTCGCGCAGGAGGCCGGCGGCGTTCTTCGCCTGACGCTGAACGCACCGCCGGCGAACGCCCTTTCCCGGGCGATGATGCGCGAACTCGCCGGCGCGCTCGAAGCGGCGGCCGCTTCCGCTTCGGTGCGCGTAGTGGTGATTTCCGCTGCCGGGACGTCGATCTTTTCGGCCGGACACGATCTCGCCGAGATCGATGCCCATCGCGCCGATGCCGACGAGGGTCGGGCATTCTTCGAAGAGGTCGTCGGCGGATGCGCCGATCTCATGCAGGCCATCGTCATGCATGAAAAGCCGGTGATCGCCGAGGTGAACGGGCTCGCGACGGCGGCGGGCTGCCAACTCGTGGCGAGCTGCGATCTCGCGGTGTGCACCGATCGGGCGACGTTCTGCACGCCGGGCGTGAACATCGGCCTGTTCTGTTCCATGCCGATGGTCGCGCTTTCGCGCACCGTCGCGCGCAAGCAGGCGATGGAAATGCTCCTGACGGGGGAGACGATCGACGCCGGTACCGCGAAGGAGTTCGGCCTCGTCAACCGCGTCGTACCGAACGAATATCTGCGCACCGTCGTCGACAAGTATGCCGCAAGCATCGCGGCCAAGTCCGCCCATGCCGTGCGGGTCGGCAAGCAGGCCTTCTATCGCCAGGCCGAAATGAGCCAGAAGGAGGCCTACGCAGATGCCGCGCGGGTCATGGTCGAAAACATGATGGCCGACGATGCCCGGGAAGGCATTGCGGCCTTCCTCGATCAGCGCGTGCCCCGGTGGCCGCGAGCTTGAGGCCGCAGATCGCGATCAGCGCCCGTTACCGAGTTCGTCGGGCTCCAGATGCCGGCGCATGCAGTGGTAGACCGGGCACGAGGGCGTATCGTTGGTAAGAATGGTGTCGCGTTCGGGGACGCTGTAGGCCTCGCAGTAGTTCCCGTTCGCAACGTATCGGTCGTAGATCGGCAGGCCGGAATCCGGCGCGGTGTATTGCAGGATCGCCGCGCCGTCGTGGGCGATGACGGCGTGTACCTGATCGCAGCTCAGCGCCGTCGTCTCGTAACGCTGGATCGCCTGGGCGGGCAGGGGTAGGATGACGAGGGCGAGGGCTGCGGCGAAGGCTTTCATCGCGGGGTCTCCTTTGCGGCGGGCAGAAGCGGACCGCCTGTGAGATGCATGTGTCGTCTTGCCGGTTTCCGGCAAGGTGTCGCACTGCTTCACCTTCGCGTAACCGGGACGAGGCAGGGCACCATGAACGAACGGATCGAGACCGACGCCGATCTCGCGAGGATCCTGCGTGGCGCGCGTGTGATCGCGATGGTCGGGGCTTCGCCGAAACCCGAACGCGCGAGCTTTGCCGCGATGCGTTACCTGATGGACCGCGGATACCGCGTCGTTCCCGTCAACCCGGGCCATGCGGGCGAGACGATCCACGGGCAACCGGTTGTCGCGCGGCTTGCCGATCTCGACGAACCGGCGGACATGGTCGATGTCTTCCGCCGGAGCGCGGCGCTGTCCGGGATCGTCGACGAGGTACTGGCAATGGAGCCGAGACCACGGGTCCTGTGGACCCAACTCGGTGTGCGCGACGAGACCGCTGCCGAACGCGCACGTTCGGTCGGCATCGAGGTCGTCATGGATCGCTGCCCGAAGATCGAGCATGCGCGGCTGATCGCCTGAGGCGATCGAACGTTTTGCGAGCCGGGCGAAAGTAGCGGGCATATGCGATCCGCGGTTTCGGCAAGAACGTTCCCGAAAGTCCGTCCGTCACGCACGAAATTCGCTTCCGCCGCCCATCGGCCGATGCGATACTGCCGGCATCGCGATTTCCGGAGGACGACGATGCAGCATGATCGCACACCCGGGTTCGACACCCTTTCGATCCATGCCGGCGCCAAGCCGGATCCTGCCACCGGCGCCCGGGCGACGCCGATCTATCAGACGACGAGCTACGTCTTCGAGGATACCGATCACGCCGCTTCGCTCTTCGGCCTGCAGGCGTTCGGCAACATCTACAGCCGCATCACCAACCCGACCGCCGCCGTTCTCGAAGAACGCATCGCCGCGCTCGAAGGCGGTACTGCCGCATTGGCAGTCGCGTCCGGTCATGCCGCACAGATGATCGCCTTCCATGCGCTGATGCGCCCGGGCGACAATTTCATCGCTGCCACCAAGCTTTACGGCGGGTCGATCAACCAGTTCGGTCATTCCTTCCAGTCGTTCGACTGGCAGGTGCGCTGGGCCGATGCCGGTGATCCGTCGGCCTTCGAAGCGCAGATCGACGAGCGCACGCGGGCGATCTTCATCGAAAGCCTCGCGAACCCCGGCGGCATCTTCCTCGACATCGAGGCGATCGCCGACGTCGCGCACCGCCACGGTCTGCCGCTCATCGTCGACAACACGATGGCTACACCCTACCTCGTGAAGCCGGTCGACCACGGGGCGGACATCGTCACCCACTCGCTGACGAAGTTCATTGGCGGTCATGGCAATTCGGTCGGCGGGATCATCGTCGATGGCGGCACGTTCGACTGGTCGCAATCGAACGCCTACCCGATGCTGACCGAGCCGCGGCCGGAATATGGCGGCATGGTTCTGCACGAGACCTTCGGCAATTTCGCTTTCGCGATCGCCTGCCGCGTCGTCGGCCTGCGCGATTTCGGTCCCGCGATCTCGCCCTTCAACGCGTTCATGTTCATTACCGGCGCGGAGACCCTGCCGCTGAGAATGCAGCGCCATTGCGACAACGCGCTGGCGGTCGCGCGCTGGCTGAAGACGCACGAGAAGGTCGCCTGGGTCTCCTATGCCGGGCTCGAGGACGATCCCGGCCATGCGCTGATGCAGCGTTATTCGCCGAAAGGGGCGGGCGCCGTCTTCACCTTCGGTCTGAAGGACGGTTTCGAGGCCGGCGTGCGCTTCGTCGAAGGGCTGGAGCTCTTCTCGCATCTCGCCAATATCGGCGATACACGCTCGCTGGTGATCCACCCGGCCTCGACCACGCACCGTCAGCTTTCGCTGGAACAGCAGGCCGCAGCCGGTGCGGGACCGGACGTCGTGCGTCTTTCGATCGGCATCGAGACCGTCGACGACATCGTCGCCGATCTCGAACAGGCGCTTCAAAAGGCCTGAAGCGCCTGTAATTGGCAAGCGGCCTGCTCCGGGCGCTGGCCTATTGGCGGGTGGCGAGCACGGGCGCCTCGTCGTCGTAGGGAATGCGGCGGCCGTGCTTTTCCAGCCAGGCGATCGCCGCCTTCGGCTCGTCGGTCTGGATCATGGTCGCGCCACGGTCGACCCAGAAGCCGTAGACGGCGTCGCCGTTGCCTTCCGCGAGTGCCATCGCGTCGCCACGCCCGCCGGAAAGCATGCCGTCCGGCTTGTTGACGATGGCGTAGGTATCGGCCCAGATGTGCCAGTTGCCGGCAATGGCTGCTGCGCGCACCTTCGCGCTGAAGAGTGCGCCGCCGTCCCGGGTGACCGGCTCGTCGTCCGCGTGCCAGTCGATCAGTTCGGCCGCCGGTGCCGAGAACGCCTTCGTGGCGTGGCGGATGAAGCCTGCATCCCCGACCGCGTCGTCGGCGAAGATCGGCATGAAGACGATGCCGCCGTCCATCCGCGCCATCAGGCGCTTGAAACGGTCGATGCGCTCCTGGTTCCAGAGGTTGGCCTTCATCACGATCTGTCGTGAAACGCCGATTTCCCGCGCCTCGCGGGCGATTTCCGGCAGGATCTCCGGTCCGAGCTTGTTGTCGATGTTGACGAGGATGTCGTCCTTGGCGGCGCGCAGGACGTCCTTCAGCGTCGGAACGGTCTCGTCCGTAACCTCGCCGGTATCCTCGATCACCAGGTGGCAGCGCTTCAGTTCGGCGAGCGTCGTCTTCGCCACCTCGCCGGTGCAGGTCGTGGTGCGGTTCAGCCAGCTGTCGTGGACGATGACGAGCGCCCCGTCTGCGGACTTGCGCACGTCGAGCTCGACCATCTCGGCGCCGAGCGCGACGGAATGCCGGATGGCGGCGACGGAATCTTCGGCAAAGCGCGTGCGTCCGTTCTCCTTCCATCCCGTGCGATGGGCAACGACCATGACGTGGCCGCGCCATCGGTTGGCGTCGTCGAGCCGTTCGCGGATCTGCTCGGCCCGGCTTTGCGCCGCCGCCGCGTGGATCGTCGTTCCGGCCATGATGGCCGTTGCAAGGAGTAGAACCGTCCGCCGCATGGGAATCGCTCCGTGAATGATCGGGACGGAGCAAGCGGTAGGCGGGCTGCATGACAGCGCGGCGAAGGCTGGATGACGCCTCGATGAAACGTCGAAACCATCCGCGAAAAGAAAACCCCCGGACGATGCCGGGGGTCGGTGTTCGATGCTGGGTACTGGGTACTGGGCCTTACGCCATTGCGCGCTGGAGGTTCTCGTCCACCTTGTCCAGGAACTCGGTGGTCGAAAGCCATCCCTGTTCCGGCCCGATGAGGAGCGCGAGGTCCTTCGTCATGAAGCCGGACTCGACGGTGTGGATGCACGCGTCTTCCATCTTCTTGGCGAAGGCTGCCAGCTCGCTGTTGTCGTCGAGCTTGGCGCGATGGGCGAGACCGCGCGACCAGGCGAAGATCGAGGCAATGGAGTTCGTCGACGTCTCCTTGCCCTGCTGGTGCTGGCGGTAGTGGCGCGTCACCGTGCCGTGCGCGGCCTCGGCTTCCACGGTCTGGCCGTCGGGCGTCATCAGCACGGAGGTCATCAGGCCGAGCGAGCCGAAGCCCTGGGCGACCGTGTCCGACTGCACGTCGCCGTCGTAGTTCTTGCAGGCCCAGACGTAACCGCCCGACCACTTCAGGCTCGAAGCGACCATGTCGTCGATAAGGCGATGCTCGTAGGTCAGGCCCTTGGCCTCGAACTTGTCGGCGAACTCGGCGTCGAAGACCTCCTGGAAGAGGTCCTTGAAGCGTCCGTCATAGACCTTGAGGATGGTGTTCTTCGTCGACAGATAGACCGGGACGTTGCGCATCAGGCCGTAGTTGAACGAGGCGCGAGCGAAGTCTCGGATCGATCCGTCGAGATTGTACATGCCCATGGCGACACCGGAGGCCGGTGCGTCGAAGACCTCTTCCTCGATCTCCGTGCCGTCCTCGCCGACGAACTTCATCGTCAGCTTGCCGGCACCGGGGAACTTGAAGTCGGTCGCGCGGTACTGGTCGCCGAAGGCGTGACGGCCGACGATGATCGGCTGCGTCCAGCCCGGCACGAGGCGCGGCACGTTCTGGCAGATGATCGGCTCGCGGAAGATGACACCGCCGAGGATGTTGCGGATCGTGCCGTTCGGCGAACGGTACATCTTCTTGAGGCTGAACTCCTCCATGCGCCCCTCGTCCGGGGTGATGGTGGCACACTTCACGCCGACGCCGTGCTCCTTGATGGCGTTCGCCGCGTCGACGGTGACCCGGTCGTCCGTCGCGTCGCGGTTTTCGAGACCGAGATCGTAGTATTTCAGATCGACGTCGAGATAGGGCTCGATGAGCTTTTCCTTGATGTACGCCCAGATGATGCGTGTCATCTCGTCGCCGTCGATCTCGACGATCGGGTTGTCGACCTTGATCTTTGCCATGGGAAAAGCCTCGTTGGTGAAAGGAACGCGTCGGCCTCTCCCGCGCGTTTTCGAAATCCGCGTCCCTATAGCATCGTGCCTCGGCAAGGCAAAGGCGACCGCGACATCTGGCGCAGCGGTTTTGTTTGCGGGTAGACTGTGCCAGTGGAACCGGCAGGACGAAAGCGACACGGGCCGGCCGCACCGGGGCTCGGCAGGCAAGCGGGAGACACGTGACATGGCTGGAACCGATCGATCGCGCGAGATCGAGACCGGGGGGCCGGTCGTCGTGCTGGTGGAGCCGCAGCTTGCCGAAAACATCGGCATGGTCGCGCGGGCCATGGCCAATTTCGGCCTTTCGGAACTGCGTCTCGTCGCACCGCGCGACGGCTGGCCGAACGAACGCGCGCGTGCTTCGGCGAGCCGGGCCGACCACGTCATCGACGGTGCCCGAATGTTCGCGACGCTTGGCGAGGCGATCGCCGACCTGAATTTCGTCTTCGCCACGACCGCCCGCGAACGCGACGGCTACAAGCCGGTGCGAAGCCCGGTCGATGCGGCGCGGACGCTGCGCGGACGGTCCGAGGCCGGGCAGGCGACGGGCGTCCTCTTCGGGCGCGAGCGCTGGGGGCTTCTCAACGAGGAGGTCGCGCTTGCCGACGAGATCGTCACCTTTCCCGTCAATCCCGCCTTCGCCTCGCTCAACCTCGCGCAGGCGGTTCTGCTCGTCGCCTACGAATGGATGAAGAGCGGGCTCGAAAAGGAAACGGCGACGCCCTTTTCCGGGCCCGAGATGGAGCCGGCCAGCAAGGACCAGATGCAGGGGCTCTTCGACCATCTGGAAGAGGCGCTCGACGCGCGCGGCTATTTCCGACCGCCCGACAAGAAGGCCAAGCTCGTCGACAATCTCCGCGCGGTTCTCACGCGCCAGGGCTTCTACGAACCGGAGGTGCGCGTGCTGCGCGGCGTGATCTCCTCGCTCGATCGCTATACGCCGGAAAATCCGCGCGGGTCGGGTGCGCCGACGGCTCGCCCGCGCACCCGGAAGAACGCGGACGACGAACGTGCCTGACCGCCCCATCCTCGTCTTCGACAGCGGAATCGGCGGGCTCACGGTCCTGCGCGAGGTGCGCGTGCTCATGCCCGAACGGCGCTTCGTCTACGTCGCCGACGATGCCGGCTTTTCCTACGGCGACTGGGAAGAGGACGCCTTGCGCGCGCGCATCGTGTCGCTCTTCCGCGAACTTCTTCGCGAGCACGCGCCGGAACTCGCCATCATCGCCTGCAACACGGCGACGACGCTCGTGCTTTCCGACCTGCGCGAGGCGTTCCCGGAAACCCCCTTCGTCGGCACCGTGCCGGCGATCAAGCCGGCGGCAGAGCGGACGCGCTCCGGGCTCGTCTCCGTGCTCGCGACACCCGGCACGGTGCGGCGCGCCTATACGCGCGACCTGATCGATTCCTTCGCGAGCCAGTGCGAGGTGAATCTCGTCGGTTCGAAGACGCTCTCCACCCATGCCGAACGACACATCCGCCAGGAAGCCGTTCCCGACGATGAGATCCGTGCGGAAATCGCTCCGTGTTTCGTCGAGGACGGCGATCGGCACACCGACATCGTCGTGCTCGCCTGCACGCACTATCCGTTCCTTGCCAACGTCTTCCGCCGATTGGCGCCGTGGCCGGTGGACTGGCTGGATCCCGCCGAGGCGATCGCCCGCCATGCGGCTTCGCTGCTCGAACCGAAGGCCGAAAGTGGATCGGCGCCAGACGAGGACATCGCTCGCTTCACCTCCGGCGCACCGGATTTCGCCACGCGACGCTTGATGCAGAGCTTCGGTCTGGCGATCGTCTAGGTAGTGGACTCATAAGTTCGCATCCACAGTCTTGCCGATGCGAGAGCGACGGCGGCGAGAAAGTTCCTTGCCAGCTTGTCGTAGCG
>NZ_VHLH01000047.1 GCF_006516965.1 Pararhizobium mangrovi
AAACAGCCTAACCACTGGCCGGATTTTACACCGGCGCGGCAAACCACATCGGCGCCGCTTCGTGGCCTACTTTCTCACCGCCCTACACAAAAGCGCCACCACCAACACGTTCACTCGATGGGATGATGTCCGGGATCTCCTGAAGACCCTGTGGAACGTGACCCTAAAGGACAAGAACCAGAACATGCTGATGAGCGGCAGCGTGTTCTCGAGCGATGCCGCAAGCGACACTCAGAAGGGGCTCGCGGACATCGTGTACGCCCACATGTTGCAGTTGGATTTCGATGACAGCGAGATGCCGCCGGAAGCGATGAGCCGCTTGCTGCAAGATGTGCGCCACGTGGCCTACAACAGTTTCAATAACGGTCGGGATGCGCTCTATCGGTTCCGGGTCATGATCCCTCTGAGTGCACCGGTCACGACGGAGGCCTATGAGAGCCTCTGGGATATCATTGCCCAACGTGTGTTGGCGGCCGGCTACAGCGTGGGCAAGCAACGAGGCCATTTGGGGCTTCGCAGCGGCATGGATGTCTCCAAGCGCACACCGGCCTCCTTTATGTATCTGCCGAGCCAAGCCTGCCAGAAGAAGCACTCCTTCTGGATCGAAAACTGGCACACCCACATGCTGGACCCCTCCGTGTGGGTCTCACGAGCGCCCGATAATGCACCCGAGTACGAGGAGCATGAGGCCGTCAGCAATCAGAGCCATCAACTGCAGACTCTCATGCTGGCGATCCGGAAGGGAAACCAACGCCAGTTGGACCAGCAGGAAACCCGTGCTGCGGAAAACCGGAAAGAACGCCAGCGCGATGCGGCACTCGCGGAGTGGCAGGCAGCACCAGGGGGCACCGGCAACGCGGCATTCTTCAGGTTCGCCGCCAGCCTCAAACGGGCCGGCTACGATCTCATTGAGATCGAGCAAGACCTGAAAGCACACCACGGGGACAGCCACAGCCACAGCAGTGACCGTCGCAAGCAGATCCCCAGCATCATGAGCAGCCTAAGAAAGCAGCAAAGAGGGAGATCGCGCTTTTAGCGCCAACAAGAAGGAGAAAATCCCATGAAGGATCTATTTGAATTTCCGGAGGAACCCTCAGGAGACCCAAAACCCCGACGACCCAGAACCAATGACGGCGTAGCGGTGAGTCATATCGTGGAGCAGTCCAGTGAACGCGGGAAAAAGCCCATCCAGTATGTGAGGCTCACACATGAGGATCACGAAGACCTGCAGGAACTGGTTCGCTGCCTAACGCACCTCCAGAAGGCCGAATGCATCGATGTGATCCTGAAGCGGTCCAGCGGCAACTATGGGAGCGCGTTGGGCAGACCCAGCACGTTGGGTGACATGCTGACGGGCGTAAGGGGCAAACTTCACCGCAATCATCCGGTGGTGCCCGGCCGGCAAGGGCAGGATGTCACGGTCAAGCAGTTGGAGAGCATCAATCGTCTAGCAATGGCAGTCAACGGGTGCCTGCCCGAGGACGACCACAACGTGCTGAAAGTCGTTCCTGTGCCCAAGAGGTAAATGAGATGCACATGAGCCCGGTTCGCCGGGCTCATTGCTGTCAGGACTTGGCTGACTTCTTGCGCCCGGCAGCTGCCGGCCTGTCGCTGGTCTTCCGACCCAAACCGGCATCTTTGGCCAACTGGCTGCGCTTTTCAGCGTAAGAAGGAGCCACCAAGGGGTAGTTGGGGGAGAGAGCAAAGCGTTCCCGATATTCCGCCGGCGTGAGCCCGTGGGCACTCATGAGGTGACGCTTGAGGGTCTTCTGCTTGGCCCCGCACTCCAAACAGACCAAATGGTCCTGCTGGACGGACTTCTTCGGGGAGACTGCCGGCGTGGGCTTCACCTCGGGTGCTTCCTCAGCCGCTGGCGCATCCGTCTGGCTGAGCGCCACACGCACGCCTTGGATCAACTGGGGCAGATCCGCGACGGGAACCACATTGTGGGCCACGTAGGATGACACCACTTCCGCGGTGAGTTCCGCGACAAGGTCGTCCTGATGGCCGGCATCAGCGTTATTTTTGTCCATGGGCCTCTTTCCGGGTCGGGGCAATCATCACGAGCACATATTCAGTACCGGCCGACCAGTAAAGCATGTCATCGTTATAAGCGATTATAGGCAAGCGGCTGGAACAAAGAACTACCGGGAGCGCACCCCCGGTAGCCAGTTCTAGTTTACGCCAACTGCTACCAGCAGCAGCGCCAATGCGCACATACGTGTTCCCACCGGCCAAAGCGGTAGCGATCGTATGCGGAGACCCAATGACAAGCACGGGTACTCATTAGCACACCTCCTTTCGGAGGGCTGCACATTGACCAAACCGGTAGAGGATGCTAACAAACACAGTGCTTACACGTGTGAGAGCATGCCTCTTACCGTATCCGCCAGCCGAGAGTTGCAACCGCACCCTGGCTGGTAATCAGACAGAGGCTCGGCAATTGGGATGTACCAGATCCCGGCCGAGCCTTTCCTGACCTTCTCATAATATAACCCAAACCGAAGATCCGTACAAGCGCCGTCAATCAAACGGCATTGGATTGATTTCAGCGTTGTGGATCAGCGTTCAGGGCTGTAAGATTGTCGGCATTCAAGGGAGTGCGGACATGGCCGATCGGGCAATTGAAAACGCAAAAAGTGAGAGAGAACAATTAGTTGGCGAGCGCGAACAGATCGTGCAGCGTCAGCAAGTTATTGATGCGCGCTTGGCCGTGGTGAACGCTTTCATTGAAAATTGGCATGCGTTCGCAGGTGAAGGCGAACAAAATTTTATTGTAGAACCCGCCCAATCCCTGCCTGATCTTCCCCCATCCGCCTCAATTGATGGCGAAGGTGATTCGGCCAGAACCCGAACAACGGGCAATTCCGACAAGGACGATGTCGCGCAGGCCGCACGGCAAGAAATCGAACAAGCTGGTCACCCATTGAAGGCCGGTGACCTCTATGAGGCACTTACGTCCCAGCATGACCTGACCATTGAAGGCAAAGACCCCTACACGGTTCTAAGGGTCATGCTGAAGCGTACACAGGACGATTTTGGCGTGATCAGTCTGGGGAAGAAGGGCTATTGGTTAAAAGAGCGCAACTGGGAGCCGGCGAATTATCGAGCCTCACAGCACCTTGGGTCGGATACGAACACCAGCGGAAATAGTCTGCCGGAACCGTATCTACCGGAGAATGTGTTTGAGTAGGAGGCGCACAAATGTCGAAGGAACCGCAGCCCGCGAGAGAGGCAATCGAAGATCCTCTGGATGAAATCTGGCGTGATGATCTGCTCGATCGCCGTCTGGACGCGGAGCATCTTCTGGACTTCTTAGTGAAGCGCGGCAGGCGACGTGCAGAATCAGGCAAACCCGGCTCCTACGTGTTGAACCTAGATGCAGACTGGGGGCGCGGCAAATCCTTTTTCATGTCGCGTCTCCACGAGATGATCGAGAAAAAATCGCATCCCACGGTGTTCGTAAATGCTTGGAAAGATGATTTCGCGGACGACCCACTAACGGCGGTTATGGCGGAATTTGACGCTTATATGGACGCCGAGTTCCCACAAGAGAGTAACGCTGGCACCGACATCCGGGAGACCTACAATTCCCTCAAGCGGAATTTCCTTCCAGCGGCTGGCTTGCTTGTCAAAGGCGCTGCAAGAAGAATGGCTTCCAAGGCGGTAGGGGAAGGCCTCGATGAAGCGTGGTCGTTGATTGCGAGCGACAACTCTGATGAACAGTCTAGGGGCGAAAATAGTTCACAGGCGGAAGATTTAGAGTGGAACGCCGAAGAGTACGTCAATGCCGCCGGGCAAGGTATCGGCAACGCACTAGGCAAATTGATCGATCAGACCGCGAGGTTAGAGATTGCCGAGTTCCGCGCAAGTAAAGCCAGTCTCACTACGTTCCGGAATAGTCTTGCACGATTTTTGAGCGCACTTGAACATAACGGGCACAAGAAGCTGCCCTTTTTCGTTTTGGTGGACGAACTGGATCGTTGCCGACCCACTTACGCGATTAGCATGCTGGAACGTATCAAACACTTGTTCAACGTGCCCAACGTGGTGTTTGTGTTGGCCACCGATACGCGCGAACTAGCCGCTGCTATCGGAGCCGTGTATGGCCCCAGCTTCAGCAGCAGGCTCTACCTTCAGAGGTTTTTCGACCAGTCCTATGTTCTGCCGGAACCCAGCACGGAACGCCTGGTAGAGTTCGCGCTAGAGGAGAGTGAAGTTGATCTCCGCAAAGTGCATTCGCCGCTAAAGGGCCAAGACCACGTGGAGTTCATGGCTGGTTTTGCGGATCACTACAGCCTCACACTGCGCGAGATCGAAAGATCCATAGACGTACTTGCTAGCGTGACACTGAGTTGGCAGCATCCGTTTCCCATCGAGAATGTTGCAATGTTCCCCCTAATTGTCGCTTATGTGCGCAATTTGGATTTAAAATCCTTCTGGGCCGGAGGCTCCCCCGTCAGAGAAATGCTGAAACATCCGAGCGACAAGGAGTGGCAGCGGCACCAGATGATAAACGGACAACTAGGACGTACAGAAGGAAATGTAAATCTCGTGGATTTCATGATTAAAGTCCTCGACAGAGGAAATCAAAATTTGCGGAAAATACAGGAAGAAATGCCTAGGGTAGATCCGTTCCAAAATAGAACTCTAGTTAAAGATATCGTTCTACGTCAGGTATTCGAAAGGGAAGAAAGAGGATTGAATAGAGGATCAGATATATTAACGGTTATTGCTTCCTACCCAAAATTCATAAAACGTGCAGGACGATTTGTGAGTCCAGGACATAAGGTAAATTAAAAAACGAGGTATCAACGATAAATCAACGTGACATTTATTGTGGGTACTAGGTTGATACTACTGATAAACAACTTATTGCTTCCTGCGAAACATTTGGATGTCCGCTTGACTGAGATGATAGGCGGGCGAGATCTGTATTAAGACACTCTTGCCCTCTGAAACCCATGGCTGTTGACGAAGAACGCCCGTTACTTTGTCAAAGGTGAGCCATGCAGGATCCACATACGCAGTTTGTCGCTTACTATCGCGTGAGTACGCAGCGGCAGGGAGACAGCGGCTTGGGGCTGGGAGCCCAGCAGGACGCCGTTAGAAGGTTCTGTGGTGGCCATCCCATCCTGGCCCATTTCACGGAGATTGAAAGCGGCCGCAACGACAATCGGCCGGAACTGGAAGCCGCGTTGGCCCACGCTAGGACCAACCACGCAACCCTGGTCATCGCCAAACTGGATCGCCTTGCTCGATCAGTGAGTTTCGTCACCAAACTGCTGGACGGCGATGTGCGCTTCACGTGCGCGGACATGCCGGAGGCAAATAGGATGATGTTGCAGATCAGTGCGGTGTTTGCGGAGCACGAAGCGCTGATGATCAGCCATCGAACGAAAGCGGCGATCGCCGCAAAGCGTGCTCGCGGTGAGCCATGGGGAACGAATTCTCAGCGTCAACGGCAAGCCAATGGCTTCGCCCTGCAGTTAGCGCCGTTGATCGCCCAGATACGTGCCAGTGGCGCTCAGACGGCTTCAGCGATAGCAAGGGAGTTGAACCGGCGCGGTCATGGCACGCCGAAGGGCGGGCAGTGGCATGCTGGTCAGGTGCTGAGGTTACTCTCACGCATCAGCCATAATAGCGTGGACCCGTAGACGCTCAGTTGCTTCACAGATTGTGAGGTGGCTATGCCCGCATGCTGGTGCTTGGGGATCAGCCGCGTGCGTCCGCGATACCTCTGTGCTTCTGCACGAAGCATGCGCACCAAAGACTTGCGATTTCGAGTGCCCGCACGAGCACGTACCCCACCCCCTGCGATTTCCAGAGAGTGTATCTGCTCACCTACCTATTGAACGGTATCAGAGTGTTTGGAAGTGCCTCGGGAGTCACATTTTGCTGGCTGTTCCCATAAGATGATTTAGAATTTGGTTGGTGGTTTCACTGTCCAATTCAGCAGTAATGGGGCTGCGGATGAACTCATCAGGATCAGCGAAAACATTCGTGATACCCTCCGTCGTGGCTATCACAGCACCTTGTTCATTAAGACTTATAAGTAAATCACCAACGCGCGATGGGCCGCCGGTCCTCAATGGCGGTATGTCTCTTTTTAAACTTTCAGATCGGGAGCCCGCTACGCCATACTGTCTCGAAGCGCGAGCGGTGATACTATTGGATCTCCTAATCTCGCGTTCTCTATAGAGTAGATCCTGAACTTCGCTTATTCGTCCGTCCAAGATCTGCAGGTATGCAGTAAATTGGTCATCCTTGTCGCTATGAGCAGGCGGCTGAGCCGCTTTTCCAATATTCGCTAATTGAATCAGAGAGAACACCGAACGTCTTTGAGCGTCCTTGCTGGTTGTTTCCCGAATAGCATCATGCAGACGTGTTTGGGCGGTGATAACATTCTGATATCGAAGCGTATGATCGTACTCGATATCCCTAAATGCGCTCAGGTCAAATATCCGATTGGTAACATCATCCTTGATTAACACCGCGGGATAATCGAAAGCTTGTCGAATGCCATATTCGAAAAGCACGTTGGGGTTCTTCGTGGACAAGTCGCAGATGACCAAGTCCGCTTGGATCAGTCGCCGCACCACATTGACGTGGATCATGTCAGATGCGGACACCTCGTCAGCCCTTGTGCACTCATAGCCTGCATCCTCTACAACAGGGCGTATCAGGCTATCATAGACATCCCGAAAATGGCCGGTCCGATAATCCGGATGGTCTGATATGGGCATGATAACGAAGCATTCTGGTTTCTTGTTTCCTTTTCGCTGATCGGCCTCTTTGCCGCCCGGTTCGTCGTTGTTGGTCTTCTTAGTCGCCATGTCGTTGCCTCAGCCCCTGATTGTGGAGCCAGTCTGCTGCAACATGATGGTGCTGTAAATGACCGCAAAATGAGCCCGAGTTGGCCATTCCGTATCCTGCTTTATCTTTTAGCGCTCCGTCGGGCCACGCACGCCTAATGGCGTGGTTAGGTGCTTCAAGGCAGGCTCATCTTGACCAGCATGGCGTCTGAGCCGCTGTCGAACGCGTGGAGCGTGAATCTGGAACGTAGTCGGCCTTTAACGGGATTGTCGTTCTGTGGAACGGTTCGGTGCGCATGGCTTTCTGCATAAGCGGAAAATGTTAGGCGGTGGTAGTTCACCGAAAGCCCATCGAGAAACTCGTCCGGATCAGCAATGCTGGCTTCCAGATCCAGCAGCCAGTAATCCCGCATATACTGCTCGAGCGCTCGCTGAAGTCCATCGCGTGGGAGGGGGTAATCCTCGGTGCCCTTTTTTGGTCCGCAGGATCGTTGGGTGGAAGAGCGCCCGTTCTCTCTTCTGCAGTTCCAACAGGCTTCAAACTCCACGAAAGCCGCATCCGCGTTTCTCGCTCCATGACCCATTAGGACTTCGATCTTGTTCAGTGCTTGATTGTTGTATGCCACAGTGTCCTCCGTCGATAACCGGCGACTTGGTATTCGGAGCGACTTAAGGTTGCACTAACGTATGGGCTCCTTCAAAGTCCACGGTTCGGAATCAATGTGGGAGGCCGTGTTGTCGCAGCAGGACTTGGAAGAGCAGCTAGCACTCGAAGAGTATAGATCGTGCCGAGCGCTCATATCTCAAAATATTGAAATTATGGAGCGCACGGAGGTCTATTCGGTCGGCGCATGTGCTATTTTGTTTGCGTTTATAATTACCAGTGTTCCCGAGCCCCTTCTTAGAATAGCATCTTTTCTTCCCTTGGCGATTGCGATGATGGGATTTACGCGATTCGTTGGTATCGATGACACAATTAGTAAAATAAATGGATATATAAGATGCGTCGAAAACAAAAACAGCTGCATAAATTACACGAACTACTACACCTGCAAAAAGGGAATTTATCTAAAAGCAAGTAGGTATTTGATTTGGGTTATACTGATTTTGGTATGCGTAATTTTTGTTACCATTACATACTGGGGTGGGCCTCACGCTTTCGGCCTACCTCGTTCAGCGCTTGCCACGATGTTTGCCTGACGTATTCTCAATAACATCAGCTTCGATTGTGGTCCCCAGCTTGCCGTGTTCGGCCTGCTCCGCGGCTTCCAGGACCGCCCGAAAATCAAAGCCGTGGGTGACATCCACCTCGTGCTTGGTGGCTGCTTTGGCAATCTGGTACGCCAGCACGGCCTCTGCGGCCTTCACGCGGCTGGCCTCGTTTTTACCCTCACGCATCACCTCCATCAGGGTCGTCACGGCGTCATCGCTCAAGTAGGCCAGTTTGGTTTTCACCTCTTCCGGCATGGGCGGTCTTCCCTTGGGGTTTCCGCTCCGGCCCTTCTGGAAACCGATGCGCTTGAGGTGCTCCCTCTGCTTCTGCGTGGGCTTGTGACCCTTCTTCATTTCAGTGCTCCTCCCACCAGCTTCACAAACTGTGAAGCCTCATCCGGGTTTTCGAATTGGATGTCGAAGCCGTCGCGATCCACATTCTGGATCTCGTAGGCCGAGGACAGGTTGTCGCTGATCCATCCGCCATATCGCTGGGTGACCCACTGCTGGATGACCGCCTGCTGGCTTAGTCCCGGATTGCGTACGCGCTCACTGGCTATTTGGGGCAGATATCCGCCGGCCAAGCGCACAGCTACTGTTTGGCTCATGTATGTCCTCCTCGGTGCTCTCGATATTTAGCCGGGCATAGCCAGAAGACCGCATTCGCATCTACATCTCCCTTTGATCTAACAAGTCGCTTTGCACGAAAGGACCTTATAGGAGGAGTAATCGTGCAAACTGGCTTTGTTTGAGCCAACAACCCACTTGAACAAAGAATTCTTCGCTCGCTCTGGTCGCTCAACGGCAATAGCCGGGAAGTGTAGGGCAATAGAGCCCCCAAAGCGGAGCATGCAAATGACAAACGAACTCGCTGAAACTCGAAAGAGTCTCCTCGCGAAGGCCACTGTGCGGATGCCGCAGCCTACTTCCGATCCGGTTGAACGCTTCGTGGAGCGCGTGAACGCGCAGATCGTGATGGCCAAAGAGGCCAAGGCCCAAAAGGACATCAACACGCGTAGTGCGTGGTTCCGCAAATTGGGTGCCATCTACAGTGTGAAGATTGGCCGAGCAGCCATGGATATGGGCAACGGCAAAACCCTGTTTGCGGCGGATGATCTCGATGAGGTCGTCACGATCCTAGAGGAGGCCAAAACGCTGATCCGGGGCGATGAGAAACTCAAGGCGCAGATCCGCAAGCATGCTGCGGACCGCAGTGAGCGGCTGAAGCGCGGCAAGAAAAAATAGTCAGTTTCGCGACGTCAAGAGCCCGGCTTGGAGCCGGGCTCTTTGCGACCGGTTTGACGGATTGACACCGCCAACCATGAGGACAATCGCGTTAGTAAGCCGATGATATGACGGCCTGTCCCACAACTCTTAGTTTACGTTTTTCAATAAGGGTGGGCCAAACGATCATCGACAGGAGGGGGAAATGAAAGGCGTTGTTAGCGTGACCGCGATTTTAGCCGTGGCTTTCATCGCAGGCACTATGTTCGGAAAAAGCAGCAATAATGCCGTGGACGCTTCTTCCACCGATGTTGGGACCAGCTTGGCAGTGACATCAGCTTCCAGATCTAATTCAGACTGTGAAACCGGTCAGCCTGCTTCAGGCAAAATTGTAGCCGTCACCGGAAGTTATGATCTCCGAAAAATACCTGCTAAAAATGGATCCCGCATAAAGAACCAGAAGGCTTCGCGAATACTGAAGACGGTACAATACCATCAAATCGATTCCTCGACTTCTGTGAAGCAAATTTGCACCAACGGCAAGTGGTCCAAAGTGCAAATAGTCAAGCCGGAATGGCTAACGTTCGTGAAGGGCTGGGTGCCGAACCACGTATTGCGCGGAATAGAACATTCCACTGATGGAAGACGAAAATATACGAAGGATGACTTTTATTGGAATGACAATACATCTCCGTACAAATCCCAGATAGTCAGTATTGTAAACAAGATTTCTAGAGAAAATTCTGGCTGTGCATCCATTGATGCGGCTACTGTTTCGCGCTCGCCATCGAAGAGCAAACCGAGTGACCCAGTCTTTTTCGTAACCTGTACGCCTTCCTCAAAAAGGGCGTTCAATGTTTGGTTCAAGCCTTCAGACATCGACAAGACGTTCCTCGCAACTCCAGCCATTGATAAAGGCGATGCCACACTGGCATGTGAACGAGCGGCCAAGGATGCTGCGACACACCCTTCAACTGTGAACTTCTCGCGCTTCCTCGACGTCGTTTATTCATCGGGTCAAGATGGACGCGCCTCATTGGATTCAAGTTTCACAGCGAAAAATTCGATCGGCTTGAAGTTAAGATATCACATAAGGTGTCTATTCGACGGTAATACACTCATAGAAAAAAATATTGGCGAAACGGATAGGAGCGCAGGCTTGAGGGGGTTCAGCAAATGAGGTGCGGTACCTTTGGTATCAGTGCAATTCTAATAGGGACTTGTATTTTTCGAACCGTCTAATGGTTGTCGGAGAGCCAGAGGGATACATCCGAATAAATATCTGAAACTAAAGGTTTCAGATGAAGCAAACAGAGGAAGACGTTCAGGCTTTCCTGCTTAAATGCCGGCAGGACATTCCTTTTTTCGCACGCGCTGTATTCGGAGAGAAGCAAGCGCTCAGACCCAAGCAGGTCGAGTTCGCAGAGGCATTCCGCAACAACAAACGTGTGACGTTCAAAGGAGGAATCGGCTTCGGCAAAACCCGAGCGCTGGCCATCCTGATTTGGTGGAGTTTGTTCACGCACCGGGACGTGCAGGTCACCGTTTTCGGTCCGTCAGAGGGCCAGTTGAAGGCTGGGCTTTGGAAGGAGGTGGGACTGCTCTACGGGCTGATGCCCGAGTTCTTTCGCGAGATCTTCACCTACACGGAAACTCGCGTCACGCAGGCGCTAAATCCGAAATCCTGCTTTGCCGAGTATCGACTCGCAAACTCTGACAATCCCGAAAGCGCACGCGGCACCCACATGACGAACAACTTCGTCATCGTGGACGAGGCGTCCGGTGTGGCGGATCAGGTCTTCGACGTTTTGCGGAACCACCTGTCCGGCGATCCTAATCCCAAACTCTGTTTGGTCAGCAACCCGAACCGCAACAAGGGCTATTTCTACGACACGTGGGAGCACCCTGAGAAGAGCCGGAACTGGGTGCATGTCCACGGCTCCATGCTGGACAACCCTTATGTCACGCAGGAACGCCTCGATGAGATGACCGTCGAATACGGCGGCACCCATACAGAGGCGTATCGCATCTACGTGCAGGGCGAATTTCCGCTCAACGATGAAGACGCGCTGATCTCCATGGAGGATGTCACGCGTGCCGTCTATGCGCAGGACATTCAGCCTTCGCCAGTAATGCCGATCGTTTGGGGGCTCGACCCTGCTGGACCGGGACGTGACCGGTCGGTGCTCGTAAAACGTCACGACAATGTGGTGCTCGATGACATTCGGCAGTGGAGCGAAAAAGACGCTGTTCAACTGGCCAACCGGGTCAAAGCGGAATTCGATCGCACTCATTCCAGTCTACGTCCCGCCGTCATAAACGTGGACAGCATCGGCATCGGTCATGGCATCGCGGACATGTTGAAGGACTGGGGTCTGCCGGTGCGTCGTGTGGCCGTTTCCAACAAGCCGAGCCGCAATCCCGACAAATATGAGCGCATGCGGGACCAACTGTGGTGGGAGTTCAAGGAGTGGCTGGAAGCCGGCGACAAGAAGATCCCGAACAGTCCCGACCTCATAAAAGAGATCTGCCTGCCCAACTGGGAGTTCACAGGCGTCGGCAAAATCAAGATCGAGGACAAGCGCAGCATGCGGAAAAAGGGCAAGCGCAGCCCCGACGTCGCTGACGCTCTCTGTCTCACTTTCGCGCACACGACCAAGGATAGGTTCGTTGGACCATGCGCGTGGAATAAGGAGCCGCCACCGTCACGTGCTTATCTGGGCTGATCCAATAAATATCAGAAAACCAGAAGCGGGATGAAACCCGCCGTGAAAGGCCGTGATGGACGAGAAGAACAATAAGAAGGCGCTATCCGACAAGCAGATCGTTTCCTGCCTCCGACCACTCATCCAGAAAGCTGAGGATACCGGTGATGATGCGCAACGGCGCGAGCGCGCATTGGACCTTTACAACCGAAAGCCTTTTCCGGGGGATGAAAAACTCAAGCCCAGTCAGAGTCACCACGTAGAGAGCGACGTCTACGACCAGACCGAAATGCTCACCGCGCAGATGATGAACATATTCGAGGGTCAGAACGACGTGGTCACCTATGAACCTCGTGGACCAGAAGATGAGGAACTCGCCAAGCAGCAAACGGAAATGGTGAATTGGGTCGTTCGCACCGACAACAATCCCACGGTGTTCCTTACGGACTGGCTCAAGAACGGCTTCATCTACGGGTTGGGTATCGTAGCGGCCGAGTTCTACAGCGAGACCAAGTGGAAGCCTCCACGTACGATGACGGCAGTGCCTGACAGCATGTTGGCGGCGCTCCTGGATGATCAGAGCAAGGACATACGCGCGGTAGGAGAAAACGCCGAGGTGCAGGGGCCAGATGGTGGCACCTTCAGCGTTCGGGACGTGGAGATAGCCCACAGCGAGAAGAAGGCAGGCGTACGCATTGTCAGCATTCCACCCGAGGACATCATCCTCAGTTCGGACGCGCAATTCGATTATCAGACCGGTGGCATCGATGCTTCGCTACAGGGCTACAAGACAACGCTGCCCAAGCGTCGACTTATCGAGACGGGCTACGACGAGGATCTCGTCAACCGCATTCCGGTCGTGGAGAGCGACGATCTTGATGAACCCGATCGCCAGCACTGGGGCGACGATTACGACAACAGCGCAAGCGAGGTAGAGCCCGAGGTCACCGTCTACGAGGTCTTTCTTCACCTCAACACGGATGGCAGCGACCGCACGCCACTCATGCACTTAACCCTAGGTGGCGACAGCGACCAGAAAATGGTCCTGCTTCACAAAGAGGAAGTGGAGATGGCTCCGCTGGCCGCGTTTGTTCCGAGCATTGATCCGAACACGATCCGTGGCAAAGGCATCGCCGACATGATCGGCGAGGATCAGAAGATAAAGAGCCAGCAGTGGCGTGCTCTGATCGACAACCTCAACAAGGTCAACTATCCGCGTCCCATCGTCTCTGATGGAGGTGTCAACTACGACGACCTCATGAACGACGACATCGGCGCTCCGATCCGTGCTGAGAATCAGGATGCGATTAAGTTCGTCGAGGCGCCGTTCATCGCCAATCAGGTCCTCACAGTTTGTGAAGCGATCGACCACAGCGTGGAACGTCGCACGGGTACCGGTACAAATACGCTCGCACTGAACCCCGAAGACCTAAAGAAGACCACAGCCACTGCCGCCAGTCAGCGCATGAGCAACAGCATGCTACGGGTGGAACTGATCGCCAAGACCTTCGCGGCTACGGGCTATCGCTATCTCTTCCGCGTTATCGGATCACTCATTGCCAGCCATCCCGAGGACGCTCAGCTGATCTCGAAGCGTCTCCGGAACAAGGTGGTGCCCGTTGCGCCCGATGCGTGGGACACCGGCATGGACACGCACGACACGCTGAGTTTCGGCAACACGGACAAGCCCCAGAAGCAGTCCGGGCTCATGAACATCCTGCAACTCCAGCAGCAGGCCATGCAGGCGGGTCTCCCGTACGTCGAGCCGCAGCACCTCTACAATACGGTTTCACAGATTGTGAAGCTGCACGGGTTTCCGAACGTCGGTCAATTCTTTTCCGATCCCGCAAAGACGCAGCACAAACCACAGCCGGACAAGCCATCGCCAGAGCAGATGCAAATGCAGGCCGACATGCAGCGGCAGCAGATGGAGTTGGCCAGCAAAATGGAGATCGAGAAGATGAAACTCCAACAAGAACGCCAATTGAAAATGGCCGAGATCCAAGCCGATCTGGAGGCCAAGAAGTACGAAGCAAACCTTAGATACCGCGAAGCCATGCAGGAGATGGGTGCAGAAACGGCCATCGAGGGAGCCAAGATCAGCGCCGGTCAGCATGCCTCCAGCAACATTGATAATCCTGAGAGGTGAGCATGGACAACGACGAGAAAATCCGACGAGCGCAGAACGCCGAAGCGCTCAAAAACAATCCCGCATTCGATGAGGCCGTCGAGCGTGTGCGCGGTGACCTATTACGCGATTTCGAGAAGAGCCGACTGGTTGATGCCGATCAGCGGGAACGTATTCATCTGTCGCTGGATCTGCTTCGCAAGTTGGAGCGTGCAGTCACAGCGGCCATGGAAGATGGCAAATCCTACAAGCGTTACAGGAAGAGCCTCGAAAAGCCCGGCTGGCGGGACTGATTCCTCGATGACCCGTCGAGCCCAACGAAACGAAAAGAGCGCGAAAAAGCGCCGAAGGTGTAAATATGGACATGGAAACTGGCAACAATCCTTCTGGAACTGACAGTTTGAGTGAGGCGAAAGCCGACGACAACTTTCTGCAGGACTTCTACTCGGAACTGAAAGGCGCAGAGGACGAGGCGGAAAGTGAGGCTGACACAGCGAGCAGCCAACCATTCGATTCAGAGGAAGATGCTTCCGCGGAACAACCCAACGAGGGCTCCGAAGAAGACGCAACCACTGAGGAAGATGAAGGGTCGGATGAAGAGCAACCCGATGATGAGCAAGCCGGAGAGCAGACCACCGGCCCCGATGACACCACGGAAGTGGAAGTCGATG
This sequence comes from Pararhizobium mangrovi, assembly GCF_006516965.1. Taxonomy (GTDB): domain Bacteria; phylum Pseudomonadota; class Alphaproteobacteria; order Rhizobiales; family Rhizobiaceae; genus Pararhizobium_B; species Pararhizobium_B mangrovi. Next base: position 14,756 of record NZ_VHLH01000047.1, read on the forward strand.
GCAGCAAGGTCACGCTAGGCGATCTCAAACAGGGCTATCTTCGGCAGTCCGACTACACGCAGAAGACGCAGACGCTGGCTAACGAGCGCAAACAGTTCGAACAGGCCACGAAGCAAGCCGATCTTCATATGCGTGACGAGTACGTGAAGCACCTCAAGCAGGCTCAGCAGTTAGTGCAGCAACTCGTTCTCCCCCAAGAGCCGAACTGGAACGAACTCGCTCAGGAAGATCCGGGCCTGTACGTCCAGCTGAAGCAGGAGTGGGACAGTAAGAAAGCGGGCATGGACGCCATCCGTAACCAGATCGCGTCAACGGAGCAGCAGAACCAACTGCGCGAAACGGAACTGCTCAAGCAGCAACAAGCCGAAGCGGCACAGGAACTGGTAAAACTGCATTCGGATCTGGTGAGTGAAGAACGTCAGGACGGTCAGACCGAAACCCGAGGCCAGAACGAACTCAACAGCCTCTGGAAGTATGGGTCCGAAATCTTCGGGCAAGACTTGATGCAGAGCGTAGCGGATAGCCGCTATCTCGACGTCCTTCGTAAGGCCCAACTGTACGACCGCATGAAGACCCAAGAAGATCAGGTCAAACAAAAGGTTGCCAAAAAGCCCGCTCTCGCAAAACCCGGCGCTGCCAGAGCCTCTACGACTGCCACCAAAGAGGGGGAGAAGAAGGCCAAGCAGCGCGCATGGAAATCAGGCAAGGCATCGGACGCAGATGACTTCTTCGCTCAAATACTCAGTAAGCAATAATAAGAAGGAGCCAGGTGTGTAGGGCGGTGAGAAAGTAGGCCACGAAGCGGCGCCGATGTGGTTTGCCGCGCCGGTGTAAAATCCGGCCAGTGGTTAGGCTGTTTTC
>NZ_VHLH01000048.1 GCF_006516965.1 Pararhizobium mangrovi
CCGATCGGGCCCCTTCGTGCGTCGCGCCTGCCATCGCCGTGGCCGACTTTTATTCCGCCCGAGTGGCCTGGTTTGGCTCCGTCGTTGACAGAAGAGCGGACATCGTCCTTTCCGTTTAGGAACCAGCAAGCCGGATCTATCTTCGCTTTAACATTTAAGCCTTCAGGGCGAAGGCGTAGGCCACCGGAAGAGGCGACGAGCCCTGTTCGCTCACTGCCGCGTGCGTGCCGACGTAGCCAGGAACGGGCAACGTCCAAATCGCGCGTTACAGCGAGATCGTATTCTGAAAGATGCTGGTGAAGAGCCCTTGCCTGGTCCGCATCACCATCAATCAGACAAGCGACAAAATCGGAAAGCTTCTCGGCCCTAAAAGATCGGACAGAGACTGCGAGATGTAAAGATGTCCGCTCGAAAGCGTTCAATCCGGCCAGTTTCGAGCCAAGGTCTTCGTCCCAGGCATAATGAGAATTTCGAAGCTGGCCGGAATGATAAACATCCCAATGCGAGAAGCTTCTAGCCAAGGCATCAAACCACTCGCTAATTCCCGCCTCGCCCGTATTGATTTCTTGGCCGCCGCCGACCAGGCAAACGATCGTTGCCCAATCCTGCCGGCGATCCATAACTTTGATCAAGAACTCCGGCTCTGACATATCAAACGAGGTTGCGCCGCGCTTTTGCACCATAAACTTTTCGGCGTTTGCTCTATTCCAAGCCCTCTGCGCCTCATCGAAGACCACCACATGCTCACTTGGAGGCGCTTCTGAGCGAAGTGCTTCATCCCTGAAATGATGGATATTTTGAATGAAGGCGCTTACCTCTTGATGCGCTTCCTTTTTCGAAATGCTTTCGCCGATGATCTTACTACGGGAAACGTCATCGCGAGCTAGCGCCTCTCGCAAAACCGTAACGAGGGGACCGTTACCGGAAAGGAATACGGCGTGCTCATCAGTCCCTTCTACCCTATGGGTTGAAATGTTCAGGCCTGCTAGAGTTTTTCCAGCACCTGGTACGCCGGTGACAAAACAGATCGACTTTCTGCCTTCTCTCCTGGATTTTGCAATAATTTGGAGAATACATTCAGCAGTGACCGATAAGTTTTTTGCTCCTGCGTCTGAACGGGAAATCTCCTGAACACTATGCCCTTGATACAAGGCTCGTGCGGCTTCCACGATAGTTGGGGTCGGTTTATAACTACTTTGAGCCCATTCCTCCTGCGGGCAAGCCTCTGCAGAAAAGCCGTGTAGATTGCGCGCTCCTTCAATCGCCTGCGCTATAAGGTAGTTCAAGTCGGAGCCGTTCGATTGCATTGGAACCGCGACACCATCGGAAGCCCATTCCAAGGTATTTGTAACGCGGGGCGCTTCCGTGCAAACAGTTATTGGTACAATTGGACAGTGGTGACTGCCTTCGTGAAAATTTTTCAGATCGAGCGCATAATCCAGCACCTGATCCTGAGATGATCGCGTGTGTATGGCCTCACCGACCTTATATTCGAGGGCAAACACAATTCCTTTTAAAAGAAAAACAACATCAATACGCTTTCCCATACGTGGGATAGCGAATTCGAAAAATATCTCGCCATCTGATAAGTCGCTTAATTGATCTTGTAGGTTCAGTATTTGCTGCTGCCATGCGTTGCGCTGCTGAATCGTCAGATCAAATGAATTATGTGCAGCCAGCACTCCCAGGATTGAACTACAATCTCTTGAAAGGAAACTTCTTATGCTGGACTGATAATATGCCCGAGAGATCATAGGCGCTTTCGATAATCCTTACTTAGAGTCTGTCAAATAAATGATATTTAGCCAAAAACCCGCTTACAAGCGCAACCTTTAAACTTCGAAAAACACATCCATGGCTGTGATCGGCAAGACGAGGCGAAGAGCCGTGCCAGCCAGACGCTGAAAACCAAAGCCTGCATAGAAGTCAGCAGCCTTCTCGTCCTTCGCTTCAACGACCATGCCGAGGATGCCGATTTGTGATGCAGCTTGGCGCGTCATGTGGAAGGCATGGACGATGAGCGTGTCGCCGTAACCCTGGCCCTGCCAGCGTTTGTCGACGGCGAGCCGTCCGAGCAACAGGAACGGGATGTCTTCGTAGGGTCCAGCCTCGATGTCTTCGGGCAGATTATCGCGCCGGACCGAGTGAGCGCTGATCGAGTAATAGCCAATGATAGCAGAGCCTTCAGCGAGAACGTAGATGCGCGTCAGGCTGCGTTTGAGGTCCTGGTTGGCGTAGCGCTGCAGATAGTGGTTGAGCGCCGGCACGTCACAGTCGAAACTCTTGCGGTCGTGCTTCTTCGGATCGAGCGCTTCAAACCGCACGTTCGTTCTGCCAGCTCAACCTTGAATGTCGTGGAATTTATGCACCGCCTTCTTCATACGGGACGTCGGCTCGGCAGGCGCATCGATCGCAGCAAAAAATGCCGACCAGTCTTCTACCGAGAAGCGTGTCGTCTGGTGCTCGGCGATGACCGACTTCGCCTTCTCGCGCACGCTCTCCCGGATGAACTTGCTCTTGTCGAGCTTGAGATAGGCGCGTGCGGTGTCCATCATGGAGATCGTCACGGAATCCATGCGCACCTTGAGCATGTCGCTCTTGCTGTCTGTGGTCGTCATTGTCGTATCCATCGGTGCACCTGCTTTCTCCGATATTATACCCACATCTGTGGGCATCTTTCAATCAAATTCAGATCAGGCTGCCTACGCCATTCGGGGCACCGCGCTCTATTCCGGCGACAAGCCGCCTCCACCGAACCCGTTGGAGAGGTTTCGGCCTAGCCGGGTGACGATCGCTTGCAGATATGTATGGCCGGACGCCGCCCATGCCGGCGTCCGCATTCTTCGTCTGACGCGCGTGTCCGCGCTTGGAACCCTTCTTTCCAGCTTACATGAAAACCGGGGACGCCTCCGGCTGTGGGTCAACCGTCTTCCGCCGTAAGGCGGGACCAGGGTGGCCATTCTGTCCGCCCGGCCCGCCTAACGGTTCCCGAGAAGGCCGTTGACCCATCCCCGGACTTTCATCGAACGCCCCGATTGTGGTCCTCGCTGGCGCTCGGCTGTCTTCTCTTCGTTTTCTACGGGTCGCTCGCCGCTGGGCAAGGGTTCAGGCGCGACCTGTTTGATCGTCCTTCGGACGCAAAAGACGGGCTTCGCCGGAAACCCAACCCTTCAGGCGAAAGGCCCTCATGTCATGAAACAGGACATCTATTCGAAGATCACCGATCACATCATTGCCGAGCTGGAGCGCGGCGTCAGGCCGTGGATGAAGCCGTGGAGCGGCGAGCATGCCTCCGGGCGGATCACCCGGCCTCTCAGGGCAAACAGTGAGCCCTATCGCGGGATCAACGTCATCATGCTTTGGTCGGAGGCCACCACCAAGGGCTTTGCGGCGCCGATATGGATGACCTTCAAGCAGGCGCAGGAACTCGGCGGGCACGTCCGCAAAGGCGAAAAGGGCAGCCCGGTCGTCTATGCCAGCAGCTTTTCCAAAACCGAGACCGACGAGGCAAGCGGCACAGAGACGGAGCGGGATATACCATTCATGAAGGGCTACACCGTCTTCAATGTCGAGCAGGTCGAGGGGCTACCAGAACGGTTTCACCAGCTGGCCGCGCCGCAAATCGACCCGGTTGAATGCATCGTCCATGCGGATGCCTTCTTTGCCGCGACCGGCGCCGACATCCGCCATGGCGGGAATTCCGCGCATTACTCAGGCGGGACCGATCACATCCAGATGCCGCCCTTCGAAGCGTTCCGGGATGCCGAAAGCTATTATGCCACCCTTGCCCATGAGGCAACGCACTGGACCAAGCACAAGGACCGGCTGGACCGCGATCTCGGCCGTAAGCGCTGGGGCGATGCCGGCTATGCCGCCGAGGAACTGGTCGCCGAGCTTGGTGCGGCCTTCCTCTGCGCCGATCTTGGGCTATCGCCGGAAGTCCGCGACGATCATGCCGCCTATATCGACAATTGGCTCAAGGTTCTGCAGCAGGACAGCCGGGCGATTTTCACCGCCGCGGCACACGCGCAAAGGGCTGCGGATTATTTGAACGGGTTCAGCGTGGCAGATGAAGCCGCGTGCGACCGGGCGGTGGCGTGAGGGAGCGGCCATGACAACGCACAGCGCTGCGCAACTCGGCTTCGACGACATGCTCGTCGAAGCCGCCGAAACCACCAGGAAAGCCGTCTTCGAAGCGAAACCGGGCATTTGCCCTGTACGATAGCCGCGGCGGCCCCTTACCTCTCAAGTCGCATCGCTCACATCTAGCAGCGATGCTGGCCGCCGAATTCAGCGAAGCTCTGCGTCTCCGTAGAGAAGCCCATCGTCTTACCGAAAAGCTGAACAACGCCGAGCTCGGCATACTCGCCGGGCCGGATGCGCCGGGATGCCAGCTCGAGCGTCTGACGGCGCCAGAAGATGGCGCCGTGCTCTTCGGGGCCAGACAGGCAGTTTCGTCATTAAGATTTCTGGCATGCGCGTTCGGATAGAGATGGAAAACCTGTTTGGAATCGGCGCGGGTTTTTCGACATGGCCCGGATTCCCCGCGCATGCCGTGGATTGGGACAGGCCGTTCATCTCGGAAACCGGCTATCGGAGTTTTCTCGGTGTGTATGTCGAGCCAGCGCTCGGTTTGACACAACTGCAGTGATCGTCTGCTTCAAGCTCAAGTTTGTTTTTATGCGGCAACGCGGCTAATATCAGCTATGCAGAAAGTTTGGGGTCCCAAATGACACTATGTATTTCTTGGGTTCGCCAAGTCGGCAGCGTAACAGAGATGATTGTAGCTTCAGACAGTCGCTTGTCAGGTGGACAGTTCTGGGATGCAAATCCTAAAATATTGATGCTCCCGCGTTCGGATGCGGTTCTGACATTTGCTGGTTCCACCAATGATGCATATCCTTTGATGTTGATGGCTGATAATTCTATTAGGATGCATCAGCCCGCATATACGAGATCAATGGATTTATCAGATTTAAAAGGACATCTTGTTCGAGTTTTCAATCACTCAAGAAAGTTTATTACAGGACTACCAGCTAATCAACTTGAGCCGGACATGCCCAACGTTGAGTTTCAGCTTTGTGGTTACTCTTGGAAGTACAAAAATTTTATCACTTGGAAGCTGCATTTTGATAAAAACAAGGGTATATTTACGTTCCGTAGGTCGAGAGCATGGGGCGGACAAGACCCCAATTCTTTTAAATATGTGACCTACGCGGGGGACGAAGACGTTGTCGATGAAGCAAAGAAACGGCTCGTCGAAAAATTGCGCAGTACGGGTAAAATCAGAAGCGGATCGCTTGATATGGAGCCTTTCGAGGTTCTTAGAGATTTGCTGCGCGAAGAAAAGTTCTCATCAATTGGTGGTCCGATACAGATGGTCAAAATCTACGAGCACGCCAATGCCGTCCCCATGGGAGTCTTTTGGCCGAACAAAGAGGCAGGAGTGGTGTCGATCCTAGGTCGCCCCCTAATGGACTACGAAAAAATTCCTTGGGGAGTGATAGACCCGGATGATCCTAGCCGGGCATATCCTATGGAAATTGAGCCATGTAAGACTGAAGATGACGCAAGTATTGAATAGCTGCTTACAGACATTCGATTTGCCCGGCCGTATGGCAGCTTCGGACGCAACCCAGACAGCAACGTTGACGACTAGAAACTGCTTCTTAATTCCGCGCGAACGCAAGAAGCGACACCGCTCGGATTATCGTCATGGGGGTAGAGATGGCCCAAGCTTGCTCAAAACCGTCAGCGGCCGATATCATAGGCAATGACCGTGTCGTCTGAATCAAGCGATGAATTAGTCGCCTTCCTCGACGCGAACATTGTGCTCGAAGGCAAGCCGTTGGCCGAGCTACCTTGGACAGAAATTATTACGGCAGGACTGATCCATGTCCTCATCGTCCCAAAAGCGATGGACGAGATTGACGCCAAGAAGCGCGACGGGCGTTTAGGTCCGCATGCAAGGGCGTTTAATCGGCTGATTGCGCCTTCTGTCATTAACGGCGAGCCAATTGTTCTTCGTGACGCAGACCCACGCGTTGAGCTACAGATGGCGACATGCTCGCGCATTCCGTGGAATGACTATGACGAGCTAGATCCCGATGACGGTGACAGCAGGATTGTCGCCGAAGCGCTCAACGTGCGCAATGTGGCCTCGCGACACCGCATTCTTATAAGCCACGACATCAAGCCACTGGCTTATGCGCGCGGTCGCGACTTGCCAGTCCATCAAGCATCTGACGCTTGGCTCCGCGGTCCTGAACCCAGCCCCAAAGACAAGGAAATTCATCGGCTCAAACAGCAGGTCGCCGAATACAGAAAGGACGAGCCGACTTTCGAGATTTCAATTGAGGTGTCAGACGTTACTCCGCCGATAATCTACCAAGTTACGACATTGGATACCGAGCAGGCGGATGCCCTTACCGAGCTTATTAGAAATCAGAATCCAAAAAAGTTGAACGGCAACAAGGACCGCTACGGCGACAGCTTGGGTTTCGTCAGCAACCACGACAGCTCCTACGATGGGAAATATAGCGCTTTCATAAATCGCGAAGTGCCCTCGTTCGTCGCGAAGTTCAGCGAGAAGCTTGAGCTGCTTTTCAATCAAAGGCTCCTCAGAGTGCGCGTCACTAATGCCGGCGATATAAGGGCTGATAACCTTGTCGTATCGATCAAGACAAGCGACGGCTGGATCAATCGTCGGGTGGTGTTTTTATCGCCCAGAGGACCCGCCGCCCCCGTGCCGAGGCCTGGCTATCTCAGTTCGCTCGATATTCACCGGCATCTTAAAGACATGATCCCGTCGCGCGTCGGCCGGCACGAATTCGAGACGACGCTACACGCGCGTAGGAGTGGAGAGACGAAGGCGATCTGCGAGGATTTTCACAGCGGGCAGACCTACTATTTTGAGGGTGTTATCGCGGCCACATCGAGCGACCGACCACTGGAAATTATCGTCACGCTTACCGCCAAGAATTTGCGGGGCGAACACACCAAGACCTTTAAGCTCGACAAGGAGATCGTCGTGATTGAGCCGGGCGAGCTGGTGGACTTACAGACGCTTGAGCTGAAACAAAATTATCCAACCAGTGAGGAACTTGCCCGCTTGCTCAGAGCCCAGGAATACGACGAAATTGAATGGGACGAGAAAAACGAAAACTAGCAAATATTGTCTAAACGCCAGCTTTGGGGCGGCGATGGCTGCCACCGAACGATTGAAATGGGCGCATTACCGTCATTCCGCATTCCTTGGCATGATTGCGACATTTTTTCGGAGAAACGCATGCTGGGCCGAACGTGCCGAACTGTTCGAATATGAGCATAAGCTTGATACGGCCCGCGGGAAGCTCTAAGAAGACGACTTGGCTAAGGCGGATCTCGACGACCTCAACGACAATCTGGAAATCGAGATGCCGGAGGCCATCAAACGCCACTTGTCTGGCTATCAGGCCGAACCGGCTCCGGACCTGTCCCGCAGCTTCACAAACTCCGTGGCACCGGCTGTAGTTATCGCCATTCCGGCCAGACGCTTCGAGGTTCTGAGCCTTTGAATCTAAGGTGGCGTTAGCGCCTACAGCGAAACCTTTTAGAAACGTGGCCCTGTTCGCGTTGATGTGGCCTGCCGCACGCGCTTCGGCTTCTCCTCAACTGAAGGCCGCTTGATCTCAGGCGAGGTATAGAAGGTGACCTCCGCCTTGTGCCGCGTCATCGCGACATAAGTCAGGTTCTGGTCCAGCGTTTGGCTCGAAAGTACAAAGCTCCGTTCGACCGTGCAGCCTTGCGAGCGGTGGATCGTGACAGCAAAGCCGTGATCGATGAATGGGAATTCGCTCGGGAAGAAGCTGAGCGTGCGGCCTTCGCTGCCGCTTTCCGGGTCGAGGCGAACGGTCAATTCGTCATCATTGAGTTTCATCACGGTCCCGAACATGCCGTTCCGGACGTCGAGGCCGGCGTCATTGCGCGTAAACAGGAGCCGGTCGCCTTGTGCGAAGGCGCGCGGGCCATGGATGGTGTCGAAGAGGGTTTCGGCTTTCACGCCTTCCCGCTCGCGTAAACCGGTCTTGATCGCCTGATTGATGGCGTAGACGTCCTTGCGCCGATGGGCGAGCGCCAATCGGGAGGCAGTTTCGCCATTCGCTTTCCGGTCAGCGAGATAATCCTCGATAAGGGCCGCTATCGCGGTGTCGCGATCATTTTCTTCCGTAACGGCGCCATGATCGGCATAGGCCTGCATGGCCTTATCCGTTTCCCCTGCCGCTAGCGCGTGCGAGGCGTCGCGCTGCCAGTCGGTGGTCTGACGGCGGATTTCCGTGAGACGGGCCGCTCCGCTCGTTTCGACGATATCACGGAACGGCGTTCCGGCCTCGATCGGCTGCAGCTGATCCGGATCGCCGACGAGGACGAGCTTGCAACCCCGTTCTTGCAGAGCCTTGGCAACGCGCTGCATCTGCCTCGTTCCGACCATCCCCGCTTCATCGATGACGAGGATGTCCCCGTGTCCCATCGGTTCGTACCCCGCCTTCCAGCTCGCTTCGAGAGAGGCGAGCGTTCGGGCAGCAATACCGGACGTACTTTGAAGGCCTGCGGCCGCCTTGCCCGCTAATGCCGCTCCGTGAACACGATAGCCTTGCGCCTCCCACGCCTGCCGCGCGACGGCAAGTGCCGTGCTCTTGCCCGCACCCGCCAGCCCTACGATGGCGGAGAGCTGATTCGGTCGAAGGACATGGCGGATGGCCGCCGCCTGTTCGGCGCTCAGCTCGCGGCCGAAGTGCCGCTTCAGGCGAGCGTTCTCTTCAGATAGCGCATGCTCGATATGACGCGCCCCGACACTGAAGCCGCCCGCAGCGGCCAATTCACTCGCCGTCGCGGCGAGGTTTGCCCGTGCGGCCTCATAGTCCTTCGTCGTGAAGGTCTCGGGTTCGGAATCCGGCGCGGATATCAGCTTGTCGGAGGCGAGAGCGACGTCGATCGCGGCGCGAAGCGTCAGCGGATCGTCCAGGAACTCGGCGAGCTGTGTGGCGATCTCAGTGCGGGTGAATTCCGCCTGCTTGTCCGACAGCAGATCGAGAACCCGATCCGGCCGCGCCCTGATCTCGGCTTTCGTGAACGGGACGTCGTCCGGTGGCAAAAAGAGCGGTTGCGACGGATCGGGGTGATATGTGCGCCGTCCGGCCGACGGGCGCGGTTGTCCGAAGGCCCGTTCCAGTTCCTGCCGGATATCCGGCCGCGTCAGCTCGCAATCCAGCGCACGCCGCTCGGCAAGGTGCCGGTCGATCAGGGCCTGTGCTTCGTCGCGATCGCGCTGGGCGCAACGCGCCGCATCCTCTTCCAGCCGCTTGCTGATCGCATCGAGCCCACCAGAGAGACGCGACCAGACGGCCCGCAGGCCTTTGGGCACCGCGTCTTTGCGCTGCTGGCGTTCGGAAATGCGCCGTTTCTCTTGCTGAGCTGCCAGCGCCTGCCGTTCCGCACGCTGGCGTTGAACGAGATCAGCGAGCCGCTCGTCTCGCTCTTTCTCACAATATGCCGTTTCTGCCTCGTGCGGGCCGAGTTGGCTTTGATCGTCAACAAGCGCCGCCTGGGCTTGTTCGACATTCGGCAGATCATCGGAAAGACCAAACCGGGCGCGCAGCTCTTTGGCCTTCACGCCGCTCCAACGCGAAAGCGAATATACCTCGCCCTCGGCGTCGACCGCGACGAAGCCACGCCGGTCGCCTCGCGCCAGGCAAAAGCCGTGCTCTCGGAGTGCCGCCGCGAAAGCGGCTCGCGAGTCCGAACCAGACCAGCACGCCTTGAACATCGCCTTCAGCTTTGCCGGATCGCGGCTGGCGCGTTTTGCCTGTCCGGCTTCGGCATGCGTGTAGACTGTCTGAGAGCGGTCTTCCCGGTCGATCAGGCCGGACGGCATCTCCCAGCAATGTTCGCGATAGAGCTCACGGGCGATGTCGGTCAGGCGCAGCTTGTAATGAGCCAGATTGATCGCCCGCATCTTACCGACATCGATTCTGGACCAGACACAGTGCGCATGCCGTCGGCCCTTCTTCTCATGGAAGACGATCGCGCGCGGCTGACCGCTCAAGCCGAGCCGCCGCTCGATTTGGCCGATTGCCGCCTCGAAGTCGGAGACCGGCACATTGGCCGAAGACGGCGGGCTGAGGCTCAGTGAGAACAGGTATTGCTGGCACTTCGTGCCGAGCGAGATCGCTTCGGCTTCCTTGAAGGCGCCGATCAGATCGCTGGCGAGAAACCCGCGCAGCTCATGGACCACTGCATGCTCGTTGTCGTCGACATTGAGCAAATGCAGCGCCAGATCCCGCCCACGAGCGCGCTGGTTGCCTTTGAGGATCATCCCTTTTGTCCCAGCGCCTTCAAGAGCAAGGTTCGCATTCCAAAGATGGTCCGATAAGCCTCGTCGATCTGGAAGCGAGCCTCGTCGTCGATCGTCAGCGTGCCGACATTCGCGTGATAGGCCAGCTGATTCAGATTGTTCGCGATCCGGGATTCGCCTAGCAAGCCGAGGATTTCGGCGACGGCGGCCTTGTCGGCAACCGAGGCGGACGAGCGCTGTTTGCGGCGCTTCAACTCCTCACCGAGTGCCTTTGCCCGGATGTAGACGCTCAGCGTCATGCCATCGGCGAGCGACTGCAGGCGCTCGAAATCATCCGACGAAAAGCGGATCGTCACGCGAGGGCAGTCGCGCGTGGTTTTGCGGCGCTTATGCGCGACAGATTTGGAGTGTTTGCTGGCTACGGCACCGGCTGCGGCATGACAAAAGTTTCGATCGAGGAGTGTCATAGCGACGGCCCTCGTGAAGCTCTTCTATGCGGTTGTGGCGGGGTCTCTTCGGCCTTTAAGCATTCATTCCATTCGGCAAGCGTCTCAAAAAGCGGGTTCGAACTTTCCGGCGTTCGGTCCGCCATTCTCCCATTAAATTCTTCTAACCGCACCGTTCTTCGGATTTCCGCGATGACGTATTACCCCTCCGATGCACTCGTTGATCAAGGTAGTCGCTTTACCAATTACAAGCATTGCTGCGCCGTAAGCGCGACCACCTTGCGGAGGGGTGCTTTCCGATCACCCGGACCTTCCAGGCAACTCCGTAAAGCGCGATCCGCGCACTGGCGTTCGTGGATCTTACGGATACCGTCGATGCACCGCCCCTTTCGTCGGCAATGCTCGCAGTCGCCCTCGTCGATATCGCCGGAAGACGGGCTAAGGCAGAGAGGTTTCAGGCGGAATAGAAGCGGGCTCTCGAGGGATCACAAAGCAGACGGCTTGTTCCCATACCCAATTGACCAGCAGCGATCTGACCGCTCTTCAGCCATTCCCCATAGAAGGGGGTCATCCTAGAATACCGCATGCTCGCCGCGTTCGGCTGTCGCCTCGCCGCGGATCAGCTGCTCGTAATAGTCGAAAAGCGTTTCGGAGCCCGTCGAGGGGGTCGCCTCGGCGTCATATCGGGCGCTTTCTGGGTTCAGCACGAGCATGGACTCTGTCGCATAATAGCGTCCGATGCGCGCAAGCTCGGCCTTGGCCCTTAGGGAAGGCGCGAAGCGTCCGAGCGTGGTGAGCGACAGGATGATACCGTCCAGCAGCGCCACCGGCACATGGGTAAAGCGTGGCGGTTGCCCCAGCAGGGCGAACAACCGCTCCCCTTGCGTTCGCGGCGTGATCGCCTCTCCGGGACCGCCGATCGGCAAAATTCGGTTTCGTCGGTCCGGATTGCCGATGCAATCGGCAAGGTATGCGGCGAGGTCGTCGTCACTGATCGGCTTGCAGGCGGTCAACGTGCCGTCGCCGGACACCAGGAACGGCTTGCCCCGCCGCACCCGCTCGACCTGACCCGACAGCGATTTGAAAAAGGCCGTGGGCCGCACGATCGTGTAGTCGAGGCCCGATGCGATGAGCCTGCGTTCGAAGGCGAGTTTCGCCTGCTGGAATGCCAGGATGGGCTTCTGAACGCAGATGGCGGATAGCAGGATCACATGCGCAATGCCGGCCGCCTCCGCCTGCCCGAGAACGCCGACATGTGCGTCGTGATCGATCCGCCAGGCATCTTCGGGCGTACCGGTCCGCGATGCGAGGCATGAGAGCATGACATCGAACCGCTCGCCGCGAATGCCGTCGCACGCAAGCGACGCGGCATCGGTCACGTCGCACGGGCGAAGTTCGGCGCCCGAGAGACCGAGTTCGTCTCCGGAACGCGACAAACGATCCGCATGGCCCGCCGCCGGCCTGACGAGGCAGACGACGTCATGCCCTCGACCAATCAGCGTCCTGGCGGTCGCGCGTCCGATCGTGCCGGTGCCGCCCAACACGAGAATGCGGCGTGGCTGAGCATCTTCTGCCTGGTTGACCATCATCACGTTGGGTTAGGCGGGATCATGAAAACGGAGCAAGTGATAACCCGCCGAATTGCCACTTCGCCATCGCGTGCGGCGTCGCTTGCCGGATCGAGCGTCGCCGTATTGCCGCCGGCAAAGGTAACCGTCGTCGCCTCGCCCGTCTCCCGGATCGTCGCAGGCAGGAAATTCATTGCCAACGAGCTGGGATCGTGACCCACCGAACCGCTTTCCTCCGCCCGATAACCGCACCATAGCATCGGCGATCGAAGGCGGAGAGACGCCGTAATGAAGACACTCCATTCCTACCATCCGCCATGTCCGCAACGGCCGCTGCCGATTGCACCGCTCGGTCTGCTTTGTCTATAACGGCTTCGATGGACGAACGCGTTCATGGTGAAGACGTTACGATCGGGAAGGCAATCAGAATGGATCGGGAACCGCGGTGGAAGCATGATGGCGTCCAAGTGATTGCGGGCGACCAACTTGATTCCAACACACCGCAGACGCCAGGCATGTTCCGCCAGGCCGCGATAAATCATGCGCGTACGGGCGCCGAGAGGATCTGGGCCGGCACGGTTGCGATCGATCCCGATGCCAAGACCGGCGTCCATCACCATGGCGCGCTCGAGAGCGTCATCTTCGTCGTCAAGGGAAAGGCGCGTATGCGCTGGGGCGAGCAGCTCGAATACGTCGCCGAGGCCGGACCCGGCGACTTCATCTACGTTCCACCCTTCGTTCCGCATCAGGAGATCAACGCCGATCCCGACGAGACGTTGCAATGCGTACTCGTGCGCTCCGACAACGAAGCCGTGGTCGTGAACATCGACGACATCCACCCGGTCGAAGAACCGGAAGCGGTTTACTGGGTCGATCCCATCCATCGCCATCCGCACGACGATCATTGAACGTCGCCGTCCGTCCGACTGCGCATCCGGCAACGGCATGGCGCCGTCCGCTGTATCTCTCGTCCTTCAATATCAAGATGTTTTTCGCGTATGATCTTATACGCTAGTCATAAGCGGACTACCGGCACGGTTCGCCAAGAAGTGGATGATCCATTCGCTTGACGCGATACCAGTGCCGATTCTCTCGGAAGAAGCATGTCCAGCTACGAACCAGTGACAAAAGATACTTTCCCAAGTCAGATCGCCCGGCAGATCAAAGCGATGATCGTCGATGGCCAACTTGCGGCAAACCAGCGGTTACCGACCGAACAGGATCTAGCAGCAAGGTTCAACGTATCGCGACCGACGGTCCGCGAAGCCTTGAAACGTCTCGCCGCACAGAACCTGATCCGCTCACAACGAGGTCCCACCGGAGGAACGTTCGTCAACGGGCCCTCGATCGACGAGGAGATGGACAGGCTGGCAGCGGTTTCGACCATGCTCGTCAGCATCAACCGTATTACGATCGACGAAATCGCCGATGCCAGGCAGCAGTTGGAAATGCTGTGCGTCCGCTTGTCCGCATTGCGGCGTAGCGACGAACAACTCAGCCGGATGGAACACGAAATCGCCTTCCAGAAGCGGATCGAGGCGACCGACGCGGAATTCTGCGCCTCCGACGTCCGCTTTCATCGAACGCTCGTGGATGCCAGTGGTAACAGTCTCCTGCGCTTTCTGATGGCTGCGGTCGTCGAGGGATTGCAACCGATTTCCAACCTTATCGTTTTCCGCTATCGCGATCGCAGGGAAATCGTCCACCACCACCAGAGGATCGTCGATCATTTGAGAGATCGGGACGGTCCCGGCGCGGCAATGGTGATCGAAGAGCAGATCGCTTATTTGCGCGAACATTATGCCAAGGCCCAAGCTGCGCGAGAAGACCGCGGAGACGAGACAACAGTCGAGTTCAGACGCCACGAAAACGGCGCCTCAAAAACTAGCAGTTCGTAGGACTGCCTATTTTTTCGAATTTGTTTGACAATTTTCCATTAGCATTTCAGGGTCGATCCACGGTGTGCGCTGCACAACTATTGGGACACGTATAGCACGTCCATAAGCGACAAGACCCTTCGGCGATGCATGCTCTAGATGTGGAGCCTCAACAGGTTGTCCTGATCGAGACCGAGGCGGCTGATGGGCACGGTGTCGTTTATCCCGCCATGGGGACGGTGC
>NZ_VHLH01000049.1 GCF_006516965.1 Pararhizobium mangrovi
AGCCGCTCTTCCTCGCTCAACTGGTCGTCCAAGAGAAACGGATCGTCCCATACGAAGGGCGCCATGCCCGAACTCTTCTCCATGGTTGCCTCCACCGTTTGGCCAACGCCAATCGATCCGCGCTCGCTTGCGGACATTGTATTGATTTAACCGCATCCCGTTGACAGAAAGATGTTTCGGCGCGATCGTTCGTACACGAATGGAAATGAATAAAAACCCCCAATCCGAAAGCGCGGGTCTCGAACCAGGCCAGGAACGAGGGGATACGAGGGAACCGACAATGACCAGTTCGTGTGTCCGGGTACCGTACCGGCATGGCGCAAGCCGCATGTGTTCGGCGTGAACGGCGGCGCTCTTCCATGCCGGCCCGTTCCCTTTCGCTGACCGTAAACGGTCAGTCGCATCTGCTCGACCTGGCCCCGGATACGCCTCTGTTGACCGTTCTGCGCAACGACCTCGAGCTCAACGGGCCAAAGTTCGGCTGTGGTCTCGGCGCATGCGGCGCCTGCGCCGTTCTCGTCGACGATCGCGCGGTGCGCGCCTGCGCAATTCCGGTCGCGGCAGTGGAGGGACGACCGGTTACCACACTCGAAGGCCTCGGTGGGCCGGACAGACTGCATCCCGTCCAGAAAGCGCTCATCGACGAACAGGCCGCCCAATGCGGCTATTGCCTGAACGGCATGATCATCGCCGTTACGAGTCTTCTCCGGCGTGACCCCGACCCGGACGACGCGGCGATCCGATCGGCTCTGCGCCATCATCTTTGTCGCTGCGGCACACATGTCGAGATTCTCAATGCCGCGCGGCGTGCGGCGGGTGCCATGCGCGAGCGAACGCATGCGGGCGAGGTCGAATAGACCGTGACACGACCCGAGGAACCTTCGCGCAGCCGTTATCTCGAAGCCGCAGAAGGGCTCGTCGTTACCGCGTCGGCAACCGATCCGACCCTCTATCTGGCCCTTCATCCCGGCGGCGGCGTGACAGCTTTCAACGGGCACGTCGATCTCGGCACCGGCATACGGACCGCCCTCGCCCAGATCGTCGCCGAGGAACTCGACGTTCCCTTCGATCGCGTACGCATGGTCCTCGGCTCGACCCAAGCGGTTCCCGACCAGGGCCCAACGATCGCCAGCGAGACGATCCAGGTCACGGCGAAGCCGTTGCGCCAGGCAGCGGCTACCGCGCGTCGTCATCTTCTGGCATGCGCCGCACACCATGCCGGATGCGAACCGGACGAACTCGAAATCGTCGATGGTATTGTTTCGCGCAAGCATCCGGCCAATTGGGCAATCGCCATCGGCGAACTCGTTCGCGGGCAACTCGAGCGTATCGCGCTCGATGCCGACTGTCCCGTCAAACCGGTCTCCGCCTATCGGCTCGTCGGCACGGGCCAGGCGCGAACGGACATTCCCGAAAAGGCGACAGGCCGCTGGGCCTACGTTCACGACGTTCGTCTGCACGGCATGCTGCACGGGCGGGTGATCCGGCCGCCCCATACCGGTTTCGATCACGGCGAGCACGTCGCTCACAACCTCCTATCCGTAAACGAGGATTCCCTCGCCGGTCTTCCCGGCATCGTCGACATCGTTGTCGTCGGGGATTTCGTCGGTGTCGTCGCCGAACGTGAGGAACAGGCGGCGCGTGCGGCGGACCTCCTTGACGTGCGCTGGCGCAAGGCACCCGCGATCGCCGACCTGAGCGCGCCAGAGGACCCCTTGCGCGACCACCCGGCGAGCGCGCGTGTCCTTGCCGATAACGGCAATGTCGAACGCGGGCTCGATGCGGCTTCGTCTCCGATCGCCCGGAGCTATGTCTGGCCATACCAGATGCATGCCTCGATCGGTCCGTCCTGCGCGGTCGCGGAATGGAGCGAGGAGCGACTGACCGTCTGGTCCGGCACGCAGAACCCGCGTTTCATGCAACGCGATCTCGCGCTTCTTTTCGACATGCCGGAAGACGCCGTTACCGTCGAACGCATGGAAGCGGCGGGCTGCTACGGACGCAACTGCGCCGACGATGTGACGGCCGATGCGGCCCTTCTTTCTCAGGCCGTCGGCCGCCCGGTTCGCGTGCAGCTCACGCGTGAACAGGAGCACGGATGGGAGCCGAAGGGTGCGGCGCAGGTCGTCGACGTGCGTGGCGGGCTCGATCTCGAAGGCGGTCCGGCGGCCTACGATTTCGAGACGCGCTACCCGTCCAATCTGGCGCCGACGCTCGCCCTCATCCTGACCGGACGCGTATCCAACGTCGCGAGCGTCACCCATATGGGCGACCGGACGGCGATCCCGCCCTATGCCTTCGACAATATGCGGGTGACGGTCCACGACATGCCGCCGCTTGCCCGTGCTTCCTGGTTTCGCGGCGTTTCCGCGATGCCGAACAGTTTCGCCCACGAGAGCTTCATCGACGAACTCGCGTCTGCGGCCGAAGTCGATCCGGTCGAGTATCGGCTGCGCTACCTCACGGACCCGCGCGCGATCGATCTCGTCCATGCCGTGACGGAACGCGCCGGCTGGACCCCGCGCACGAAGCCGATGACGATGGAGCGCGAGGGCGACGTGCTCTACGGACGCGGCTTCGCCTACGCGCTCTACGTCCATGGCACGTTTCCGGGTACGGCGGCCGCATGGTCGGCATGGGTCGCGGACGTCGCGGTCAATTGCAGAACGGGAGAAATCGCGGTCACACGCGTGACTGTGGGGCAGGATTCCGGTCTGATGATCAATCCGGAAGGTGTGCGCCACCAGATCCACGGCAATGTCATCCAGTCGACGAGCCGTGTCCTCAAGGAGAAGGTCGAGTTTTCGCAAACCGGCGTGGAGAGCCTGGAATGGGGCGGCTACCCGATCATCCAGTTCCCGGAGGTTCCGGAGATCGACGTCGTGATGCTGCCGCGTCCGGACGAAGAACCGCTCGGCGTCGGAGAATCGGCCTCCGTTCCGAGTGCCGCCGCGATCGTGAACGCCGTCTTCGACGCCACCGGCATCCGCTTTCGGGAATTGCCGCTGACACCGGACAAGGTTTTGGCCGCGCTGCGCGACGCCGGTCTTGCGCGCGAGCCCGAACCGAGAGCCCAGACCAGAAGCCTTCCTGCACCGACAAGGACGAAGTCTCGTCGCTCACTCTTTTCCAGCCTCGCAGGCGTTGCCGGAGGCTTGCTCGCCGGCGGGTTCCTTGCTGCTTCACCATGGCATTCGGCGATCCGCCCGATCGTGAAACCCGATCCCGCCACCTACAGCGCCATGACGATCGCGCGTGGACGCGAAGTCGCGGCAGCCGGTGCCTGCGATGTCTGCCATACGGGTGTGGACGGAACGCCGTTTGCCGGGGGGCGCGCTTTCGAGACACCGTTCGGTACCGTGCGGGCCAGCAACATCTCGTCATCGGTCGAAAACGGTATCGGCGCCTGGTCCTATCCGGCCTTCGAGCGTGCGATGCGACGAGGCATTTCGCGCGACGGCAGCCATCTTTATCCCGTCCATCCCTACCCGTCCTTCGCGGGTACGAGCGATGCCGACCTTCAGGCGCTCTATGCATTCATGATGACGCAGAGGAGCATCGACACGCCCGCACCGAAAACCGCGCTTTCCTTTCCCTTCAACGTTCGCTCGCTGATGGCTGGATGGAACGCGCTCTTTGCCGGTTCGCAAAATTTCGCCCCCGACCCGCAGCGGACCGAGCGCTGGAACCGTGGCGCCTATCTCGTGGAAACGCTCGGCCATTGCAGTGCATGCCACAGCCCGCGCAACGCACTTGGCGCGAGCCGCACCGGTGCGGATCATCTGGCCGGCGGCTTTGCCGAAGGCTGGCATGCACCGGCGCTGAACGGCGAGGGACCGTCGCCGATCGGTTGGAGCGAGGCCGCACTCTACGATTATCTGCGCACCGGAACGGCGGCGGATCATGGCAGCGCCGGCGGGCCGATGTCGTCCGTCGTCGCCTCCCTCGCTCCACTCCCCGACACGGATATCCGCGCAATGGCGACCTATCTCGCGAGCTTTTCCGATAGGGGCAGAGCGCAAGGTTCGGAAATGGCCGTGCCAGCATCCGATCACTCGAAAGCGGTAATCGAGCAGGCGGCGCGAGAAGCTCCTGCCGGAAACCGTATCTTCGAGGGCGCCTGCGCTTCCTGCCACGAAAACGGCGCTCCGATCGCATCGCTGTCCGCCCATACTGCCCTTCATGCGGAAACGCCGGACAATGTGGTCCGCACGATCCTGAAAGGAGCGACCGCCCCTGCCCTTCTCGCCCCCGAGGACAAGCGCGGCGGGCTCGAGGTGATGGCGATGCCCGCTTTCGCCAAAAGCCTCAGCGACCGGCAGATCGGCAATCTCGTGCGCTATCTGCGAGCACGCTACGCACCCGACGCGCCGTCGTGGCAGAACGTCGAAGAGACGATCGCGCAGGCACGGAAAGCGGTGGGACGTTGAACTCGAACCAACCCTACGCGGGGACGACCGCGTCGTCTGCACTGCCAGAACGAGACCGGTTCCGGCCGGCGGCCTATTGGTTCTGGCCGGAGCTTCCTTCGCGCTCGACGATGCGTACGCAACTCGCAGATTTTCGCGATCGCGGTTTCGGAACCATTCTCATCCAGGCGCGGCTCGGCCTGCAGCGCGAGCGCTATCTCGACGAAGACTTCCTTGCCGCCTATCGCGAAGCGGTCTCGATCATGGCCGAGCTCGGCCTCGGCGCCGGCCTTTACGACGACTACAACTGGGTAAGCGGCCACGCTGGCGGACGCACCGTCGACGGGGCGGATCATCTGCGCGAACGCCAACTCTTCTGGACGACCGGCGAAGTCTCGCACGGTGAAATCGACGGCATCCGATCGACGCTCGCCGAAGCGCTTGGCCCCGATGCCGCGAATTGGCTCTACGAAGGCGGAACGCCGCGGTTCGCCGATTGGGAGATCGTCGCCGCACTGCTGCACGATCGTGATGCGGGGCCTTCGAAGGCCGAGATCGTGAGCGATGTGGTCACGATCGAGCCGCGCGCCGATGGAAGCTGCGGCTTTGCCTACAATGGCGCCATTCCGCCGGGAAAATGCTTCAGCATCTTTCTCTCAGCGCGCTGCGTTACCTCACGCCGCATCAACTATCTGCTGCCGGAAGCTGGCGAACGCTTCGTCGCGGTCGGGCTCGAGCCCTATGCCCAGGCCCTTGCCGGGTTGATGCCGAACCCCGTCTCCCTTCTCTTTTTCGACCAGCCGGCACCCGGCTTCTATCGCTGGAGACAGCATTGCGGCACGGTCATGAACAGCCTGCTCTACGACGGCTCGCTTAAAGCAAAGGTTGAGGCGCGGGCTTCTGCAGCTTTCGAACACGTGCTTCTCGCTCTGCTACGAGGCCGGGACGATGACACAAAGCGCCTGCGCTGCTCGTTCTTCGAGACCTATACCGAAGCGATCCATGAAGCGTTCTTCACCCCTGTTCGCCGCTTTGCGCAGGCGAACGGGTTGAGCGTCACCGGACACGAAGTGCTCCCCCATATCGGTGGCTTCGCGCTCAATTCCGGCTTCGCTTCCATCGATCCGCGGGTCGCTCTCGGGGCCGACTTCTTCGGCCTTGATCGCTGGCGCAACGAAACGGCGGTCGATGCGAACAACCTAGCTGTGCAACTCTCGCCGAAGCTCGGCGACGCGGTGGCGCGCACGAACGGCCGATCGCGCACGATGACGGAACTCTACTTCACGGCGACGCGGACCACGGTGCGCGGAGCCGGCCAGTGGGACCTGACGCCCGAGGCACTGCGCGCGCAGATGATCCGCCTGCATCTTCTCGGCACGCGCCAGGTCGTTCTGCATGCGCTTTCTACAAGCGATGGCAGCGACGATCCTCGTCTCTTCGCCAATCCCCGCTTCGATTTTGCGCCCGCTTTCAATTTCGAGCCTTGGTGGCGGCATTTCGAGGAGATTGCCTCGGAGACGACGGCTCTTACGCGCTTCATGGAGGAAGCGACGCCACCGGCATCGATCGGTGTTCTCTATCCGCTCCATACGGCGTTCGCGGAAGGCCCGTCGCACACCCATGCCGCTCATTTCGGCGCGTGGTGCGAACATCTCTTCACGCTCGCCCGTCCCTACACGATCCTCGACGAGGAGAGCATTCTCCGTGCGGATATCTCGAACGGTCGGCTATACGTAAACGGCATCGCCTTCACCGGGATCGTGCTTCCTTCCGCCAGCGTTCTTCGGAGCGCGCGTACGCTCGATGTCCTTTCGCGTTTCATCGAGGCCGGCGGAACCGTGTACGTTACCGGCGACGTACCGTCCGTCGTATGCGAAGGTTCGATCGATCGTGAATGGCGGCCGAACCTCGATGCGGTTCCGACGCGAGACGATATCGAAACACTGGCCGAGACGCTCGAAGACGATCTGCCGAAGAGTTCTGTAGTTGGGCACGTTCGTTGTCATGCGCTCGGGCGGGATCCGGACGGGTTCTGGCGTATCGTCGTCTTCAACGATGGCGCGGTTGCGGGCGATTGCCATCTCGCGCTTGCCGAACCTGGAACTTCCTTCGCCTTCGAAGCGAGCCACCCATCGAACATTGATGCGGTCAGGCACGGTACTGCACGCACGCTCACGATCGATCTTGCGCCGCAAGAGTGCCTCTGCGTACGCATCTCCGAGGCACCCGCGGGAGGAACGACCGACATACGGATCGGCCAGGAACCGGCTGCCGGATGGTCGACGCAGCTCGACGATGGCTGGTCCTTCCGACCCGATGCTTCGGAACGCTCGCATGCCATTTCGGCGCTCGGCGGCTGGCAGGCGCAGGGCTATCCGACGTTTTCCGGCGTCGGCATCTACGAGCGGGTGATCACCATCCCTCAGGCGGGGCATTACGAACTTCGTCTGCCCGGCCTTGCAACCGCAGCCACTGCCGTTCTCGATGGTCGCAAGGTCGGGCGTTGCCACCATACGCCGTTCCGGATCGATCTCGGCGAGCTCGAACGTGGCGGTCACAGCCTCGTTCTCGAAGTGTGTAACACGGCCGCGAACCGCTACTACGCCGATACGCCCTATGCCGGGGCCCGCTGGCCGGACGTCAGCGGATTGACCGAGCCGCCGCTTCTCCGCCGAATGCCCGACGACGACCTTTGAAGGAATGCCGATTGCCCGCACACGTGACCATTCCCCTCGACCGCGCCTGGAACAGCTGGACCGACCGGCCGGCCGAACTGACGTTCCTCCCGCTCGGCGTCCACGTCACGCCCGTGCTCTATTCGACACGTGCCGGTGCGACGAGCCTGATCGAGCCGCGTCGCGGTGGCGTACGCTTCGGTACGCACAGCATCGACAATCGCCATCATTCGCTCGACTGTGATTTCGCGGGCACGAGCCTGACTTTCGAGGCTGGCACGAACGATCCGTTCGCGATCGCCGGACGCTGGCAGGCAAGCACGCTCGGGGAATGGGGCGCGCGCTTCTGGCTTATGCTCGCCTTTCACGGCCCCGACGGTACGACCGCACGCTTCGATCCGCCATCCGGAGCCGTGCTGATCGAAATCGCGGGGCGAACCGTGGCACTCGTCAGCAAGGATCCGGCGATCCTCGTATCGGGCCACGAGACCCTGGATGCACTGCGTGAGGAACTCGTCGCCTCGGGTTATTTCTACGTCGGCAGCCGCAGTACGGCCTCACCCCTGCTGGCACTTCGCTTCAATCTCGAAATGATGCGCGAAGGCGCTTATGGCGCAGCAGTCGCCGATACCCCCGATCTCGCGATCGCCAAGGCACGTTCTCAACTCGAAGCGATGGCCGCACCCCTCGCGCCGGCTCATGAAGGCGCTTCGAGCGGTGCGCTCGACGCCATGCGCGACGTCGTCGGCTGGAACACGGTCTGGGACACGGCCAACCATCGCCCCTATACGCGCGTCACGCGGATCTGGAACCTCGGCGATTTCGCCGTCTGGTACAACGACCAGACCTATGCCGCCCTTCTTTCCGGCGCCTTCGACACGAATCTCGCCCGCGAGAACATGGCTGCCGCTCATGCCGGCGTGACGCCGCAGGGCAACGTCGCCTGCATCGTGACCTCGAACGGGGCCTGGGTCGATCGCTCGCAACCGCCGCTCGGCAGCCTGACGGCGCGGCAGCTTTACCTTCGAACCCGCGAACGATCCTTGCTGGAAGCGCACTACACCGCGCTTGCCCGCAATCAGCGCTGGTGGCGAAGGGAGCGTGATCCGGAAGGTAGCGGTCTCGTTTCATGCGGTACGAGCGATGTCGGCGAAGCGCTCTACAAGGGAACGCCTTTCGGCGCGCGCAACGAAACCGGCATGGACAATTCGGCGACGCATGACGAAGCCGTCTACGATCGAGAGACCCGCTCGCTCTCCACGTGGGATCTCGGCCTGAACTGCGCCGTCGCGCTCGACGCGGAGATGCTGAGCCTGATCGCCGGCGAACTTGGCCATGCCGGCGATGCGAGGGAGTTCGCCGCGTTCGCCGAACGCAGCCGCACGCTGATCTCGGAAGAATTATGGGACCCGGAACGGCGCATCTTCGCCAATCGGCAGAGGAACGGGGCGTTCGTACGCTCCCTCTCGCCCACGAGCTTTTATCCGCTCGCCTGCGGAGCCGCGACGCTCAAGCAGGCGGACGATCTTCTTGGCCATCTGTCCGACCCGAAGACGTTCCACACCCCCTTCCCCCTCCCGAACGCCACGCGTGATGACCCGGCCTACGCGGAGAACGTCTATTGGCGTGGCCGGATCTGGCCGAACGTCAACTTCATCGTCTGGCTAGGATTGAGGCGTTACGGGCTGGACGGCGAGGCCGGTACCCTTGCCGCAAAGAGCTACGACCTGTTCATGCGATCGTGGAAGACCGATCGGGTCGCTGCGGAAAATTACAACGCCGAGACCGGTGAAGCGCTGGATCAGGGCGATACCGATCCGTTCTATATCTGGAGCGCCCTCCTGCCGATGATGGCCGTCGAGGAGATCTGCGGCTTCGATCCTTGGCATGGCTGGACGCTGACGAACGGGCCCGATACGCGACTGGGCCCCCTTCAAACCCCGATCGGCCCGGCATATCTGGAACGCCGTAACGGCGCCCTGCGTCTTTCCCGCGACGATACGAACGAGTTCTCCACGACCATCGCCGGTCGGCTTCGCGACGTCCGTTTTTTCGAAGGCGGCTTTTCCTGTACGGTGCCACCAACGGAACGAGAGGGTTCGATCGTTTTTCACCGTATCCTGCCGGAGCAGGTCATCGCAGCATCGCTTGGATCGCAGGCGCTGGCCGCAGGCGCGGACGGCCTCAACGGAACGCGGATGATCGTTCCCGCCGGCACCGAAGCTCGGCGTCTCGGGATCTGGTTCGATCGTGCGGTCGACACGGAGGATGCGCGTATTGACAACATCCGACCTGCTCAATAATCATTCGTGTACAAATATAATTCTGGGAGGGGACCCGGTGCAACAAACGATCGCGAGACGCGTATTCTCGATGATTGCTCCGCCGGTTTCATACCGCATCCTGATGGTCCGCAATATCGATCGCCTCGTTGCGGGCGGGCGGGCCTTTGCCGGATGCCTGCGGTGACCGACTGTCCCAAGAAGGTGATCGACCGTCGTTGAAGCTATCGTCAAGGAGAACCAGCATGCCGACCACCACTCGCCGCCAGGCGCTCGGCCTGATCGGGACCGGCGCCCTCGCCGTCTCCTATATCGCGACCGGACGTGCCCGCGCCGCCACCCAGATCACCGTCCTCAACTGGCAAGGTTACGGAACGGATGAAAGCTGGGCCTTGAAGAAGTTCAAGGAAGAGACCGGGATCGACGTCGTTCACGACTATTTCAGTTCCGAGCCGGAAATGCTGACGAAGCTGCGCACCAATCCGGGCGCCTACGACGTCGTGCTGATCAACAGCGCACGTTCGCAGCAGGCTTCGAGCCAGGGGCTGCTTATTCCGATCGACTTCTCCAAAATCCCGAACTCCGACGGCCTGACGCCGAAACTCAAGAACCACCCCAATCTGACGTATGACGGGAAGATCTACGGCTGTGCCTGGGTCTGGGGTATGAACGCGCTCGGCATTCGTGAAGGCATGACGAAGCCCGACAGCTACGCCGCTCTGTACGATCCGGCATACAAGAACAAGGTCGCGCTCTTCGACGACGCGGTGACCGAAGTCGGCGTCGGCGCACTTCTTACCGGCCAGGACATGAACAATCCGAAGGATCTCGGCAAGGTCAAGGATCAGCTGAAGAAGATCAAGCCGAACCTGCATACGATCTGGTCGAGCGAGGATCGGTGGAACAAGGCGTTCGTCGCCAACGAGTTCGACCTTTCGATCTATTGGTCGGGTGCCGCCGTCCGCTCGAAGCGCAATTTCGGTCTTCCGGTCGAATTCGTCGTGCCGAAGGAAGGTGCGATCGGCTGGCTGGACTCGCTGTCGATCCCGAAGACGAGCAGCAACCAGGACGCCGCGTACAAGTTCATCAACTACATGATCGACCCGGATTTCTATTACACTTGGGCTACGAAAGTCGGCTCGCCGGCCTCGGCCAACCAGAAGGCGATGGAAAAACTGCCGGAAGACGATCTGATGCGCCAGGTCCACAAGCAGAAATACATCGAAACCATGTCGATCATGTCTGCGCTACCGAACGATCGCCGCGAGACGTTCAACAATGCTTGGCAGGAGATCAAGGCCTTCTATGCCGGCTGAGGGCAACGTCCCGGCAAGTCCCCGTAGCGGCGGAAACGCCGCTACGGCTGCAATGCCGAAATGGGTTGCAACCGTCGCGCTCCTGCTGCCAACCTACGCGTGGCTGACGCTCGCCATCTTCCTGCCTCTCTGCGCGATGTTCGCATTCAGCTTCCTTTCGGCGACGCCGATGGGTAACGAGCAGGTCAGCTTCACGCTCCAGCAATACGCCGTCTTCCAGACCCAGCCCTACATGATCGAAGTGGCGATCTGGTCGTTGATGATCGCTGTCGCGACGACGCTCGGCTGTGCGATCCTCGGCTTTCTCGCAGCGCTCGCACTCGCGCGCGCCGGTCTCGGGCGCAGCCGTCAGATCCTTCTTATCCTGATCGTCCTGCCGTTCTGGACGAACCAGCTTATCCGCATCTTTTCCTGGACGATGGTGCTGCGTTCGGGGGGGTTTCTGGATTCCGTGCTTCATTTCTTCTGGGCGGGGGCGCCTTCGATCGGCTTTCTCTACACGCGTCCCGCGATCGTGCTCGGCCTGATTCACGGCTACCTGCCCTACATGGTGCTGACCTGCTACATCGCGCTCATCGCCATCGACGACGAGATCATCGAGGCAGCGATGAGCCTTGGCGCGCGCTGGTGGACCATCCTCTTCAAGGTGCTGGTACCGATGGCGATGCCCGGCCTCGTCTCGGGCTGCGTCCTCATCTTCGTACCGGTCATCGGCGCCTTCATGGAACCGCGTATCCTCGGCGGTCCCGTCGGCGTGACGCTCGGTACCGTCATCGAGGATCAGTTCACACAGGCGTTCAATTGGCCTCTCGGCTCTGCCCTCTCCTTCATCATGCTCGCCGTCGTGCTTGCGATCTTCGCCACCTTCTCCGGCGTGCTTCGCCGCAACGCAAGCGCGTGAGGCCCGTATGAAGACCGCCGGCCGCATCTATCTCGCCTTCATCATCTTCTTCCTTTACCTGCCCATCGCCGTCATGATCATGATGGGTTTCAACCGTTCACCTTTCTACCAGCTGCCCTTCCAGTTCACGCTGCACTGGTATTCGGTCCTTCGCGACAATACCCAGCTCATCACGGCTGGCTGGAACAGCGTCTTCGTCGCGGTCGCAACCACGATCATCGCCACGACGCTCGGCACGATGGCCGCCGTCGCGCTTTCGCGCAGCACCTTTCGCGGACGCAACGTGCTGCGCATTCTCCTCTTGCCGCCGATCGCCATTCCCTGGCTGATCACCGGCACGGCCATGCTCGTCCTTTTCTACTGGACAGGCATCGGCCGCGGCTTTCACGCCATGCTGATCGGGCACGTGGCGCTCGCCATTCCCTATGTCGTGCTCGTCGTCGGTACCGGCCTGCAGACGATCCAGACCGATCTCGAGGAAGCGGCGATGAGCCTCGGATCGACGCCGCTTCACGCCTTCTTCTCCGTCACCCTGCCGCTGCTTTATCCGAGCATCGTCGGTGCCGGCCTCTTCGCCTTTGCGGTGTCGCTGGACCAGTTCGTGATTTCCTACTTCCTCGCGACGCCCGGCTTCACCACGCTTCCCGTCCAGATCTATTCGGCCATTCGCAAGGGTTTCGAGCCGGACATCAACGCCATCTCGACGATCCTGCTTCTGTCCTCGATGGCGCTGTTCCTCATTTTCGCGATCTTCGTCAGGCCCGGAGGCAAAGTTGACAAACGTTGAGGTCAAGACCGTCGCGAAGCACTATGGCGGCACGCCGGTTCTCACCGACATCACCTGCCATTTCGCGGAAGGCTCGTTCACGAGCCTGCTTGGCCCGTCGGGCTCAGGCAAAACGACGCTTCTACGCATCATCGCCGGCTTCGTGGCGCCCGATCACGGCAACGTCGCGATCGGCGGGAAGGACGTCACCCACACGCCGGTCCGGGCCCGCAATATCGGCATGGTGTTCCAGTCCTATGCTCTCTTTCCGCATATGAACGTGAACCAGAACGTCGGCTTCGGCCTCGCCCGGCGCGGCATTCGCGGCTCAGCGGCGCGCGACAAGATCGCTCGCGCGCTCGAAATGGTACGCCTTCCCGATTTCGGCGCGCGGAGCCCAAAACAGCTTTCCGGCGGCCAACGGCAACGCGTGGCGCTTGCGCGCGCCATCGTGACGGAGCCGACCGTGCTGCTGCTCGACGAGCCGCTCTCCGCACTCGATCGGCGGCTTCGCCAGGAAATGCAGGTCGAACTCGTGCGCATTCAGCGCGAAAGCGGGCTAACGACGATCTTCGTGACGCACGATCAGGAAGAGGCGCTGAGCCTCTCCGACCGTGTCGCCATCCTCGATCGGGGCGAAATCATCCAATCGGGCAGGCCGGCGGAAGTCTACGAACGGCCGCGCACCCGGTTCGCAGCCGAGTTCCTCGGCGATTCGAACTTCATGAGCGGAACGGTGCGCGACAGAACGATCGTTCTCGAAGACGGCCAGCGCATCGCGACCGGTTTCGATCTGCCGAGTGACGGCGAACATGCGACCGTTGCCGTGCGCCCGGAAAAGATGACGATCATCGGCGGCCATGATCCGGCGTCCGACGGTGAGAACCAGCTGAGCGCGCGCGTGACCAACGTCATCTATGCCGGACCGGCGCTGACCTATACGCTTCAGGGCGTCGACGGGACGACGCTGAAGGTGTTCGCGCAAAACCGCGACGGACGGCCGCGCGAGACCGGCGAAACCGTGACGCTCGTTTGGAAGGCGGCCGATACCGTGCCGATCGAGGCCTGACGCGATGGACCGAACCCGCTTTCAAAGCGCGAACACGCGCCACGTCATCGTCGACATGCAGCGCCTGTTCGCGGAGGACACGGTCTGGCACACGCCCGTTATGGAGACGATCGCACCACGGATCGGTGAACTGGCGAAGGCCTTCCGCGGTCGCAATCATTTCACCAAGTTCATGGTGCCGCTTTCACCCGACCATGCGAGCGGGAACTGGCGGACTTATTACGAACGCTGGTCGGACCTGACGCTCGACCGGCTCGATCCGGCCATGCTCGACGTCGTGCCCTCGCTTGCCGAGTACGTCGAACCGGAACGACTGATCGAAAAGCCGACCTATTCGCTTTTCAAGGTCGCGGATGCGCGTGACGCGCTCGTTGCCGAAGGTGTCGACACCCTGGTCTTCAGCGGTGTGGAGACGGATGTCTGCGTGTTGGCGAGCCTGATGGAGGCGATCGATCTCGGCTTCCATACGGTGCTCGTTACCGATGCGCTCGGAAGTTCCGACATGCCCTCCCATGCCGCGATCCTGAAGCACGTCGTACCGCGTATGCCCGAACAGATCGAGATGATGACGAGCGAGGAACTTCTCGCTTTGGCAAACGGCGCAGGCTGACGACCCTCAGATTGCGTCCTCGAGTTCCGGGAGGGCCTCGAAGAGATCGGCGACGAGGCCGTAGTCGGCGACCTGGAAGATGGGGGCTTCCTCGTCCTTGTTGATCGCCACGATGACCTTGGAGTC
>NZ_VHLH01000050.1 GCF_006516965.1 Pararhizobium mangrovi
CCCGGTCCGGACCGGATGGACAACCTAATGAAAGCTCACAGCTAGAGCCTTTCAGGTTTATACGGAAACGCTCTGCCGACCCTGTTTGCGTTAGGACCGAGACGGATGGCGACGAGCGTACTGGTGGTACGGTCGAGCCTTCCGTCGAAGTGTCATGGCGCAAACAGGGCCGGCCCGAAGGGTTCGACCGTGCCGCTCTCCCGTTCGGCGGGCAAACGAGCCACTGGCTCGTTTGCTTCTCCGCCTCACTGTCGGCGATCTTGCCCGATAAACCAAATCGCGCTGCGATCGCCTTCGCGTGGGAAACCGGCACGATCGAACAGAGCGCTTCCGTATGAACCTGAAACGCTCTAAACGATCCCGTTCCGCGACAGATCTTCAATGACGTCCGGCATCGTGGCCGCGAACCTCGCGAGACTTGACTTTCGGACGCCGAACGGTAGGTTCCGCGCAAATTCGCGGGCCTGATCCGGGCCGCGCGCGGTGCTCATTTTTTCCTTCAAGGCAGGTTTCAGATGGCCAAGGCAACCACGATCAAGATCAAGCTGCAGTCGACCGCCGACACCGGCTTCTTCTACGTCACCAAGAAGAACAGCCGTACGATGACCGAGAAGATGGTCAAGACCAAGTACGATCCGATCGCCAAGAAGCACGTCGAGTTCCGGGAAGCCAAGATCAAGTAGGCTTCCCCAGCTTCCGATCCGGCATTAAAAAACGCCGCTTCTCGTTCGAGAAGCGGCGTTTTTTTGTCGGCGGCCGACCGGGAATAGACTGCGGTACGAGGAAGCCACACTGTCTGAACCCGGCCGGCCAACCCCACGATTCAGGAGATGCGGCGGACCTGAGCATCATGGGGTATCGAAATTCGGTTCCGCATCGATGCGTTATGGGGCATCTTGCCAAAGCGGGACGGAAAATCAATGGTTTGTTAACGCGATTCCATGGTGCGATCGCCATCGTGGTTAATAACGGCCATGATTCGCAAGTGGATCGTCGCCGTTTCCCGATGTTTCTTCCCGGCGCGATCGGCGCGTCGCTCAAGCCGCGGTGCTGACGACGGTATTGCGACCCTTCCGCTTGGCCGCGTAAAGCGCTTCGTCGGAGCGTTTCATGAGTGCCGCCTGCGTGTCCGAGGCTCCCTTCAGTCCGGCGATGCCGAAGGAAGCTGTGACGGCAATGCCGCGCCCCGCCTCGCCGATGGAAAAGGGCGATGCCTCGATCGCCGCGCGCAGGCGATCGGCAATGCGCGCTGCGTCCTCGACGACCGTATCCGGCATGACGACCATGAACTCCTCCCCGCCGTAGCGGCAGGCGAGATCCGCCCCACGCACCATCTGCCGGATACGCCGCGCTATGCCGCGCAGGACATCGTCGCCGGCGTCGTGCCCATAGGTATCGTTGATCTGCTTGAACCCGTCGATGTCGAGCGCACAGATCGACAACGGTTGCTCGCGTGCGGCCGCCCGGTCGAGAAGCGTGCCGAGGTGACGGTCGAGATAGTTCCGGTTGCTGAGGCCCGTCAACCCGTCCGTGACGGCCATCTGCATCGTCGTCTGCACGCTTTCGCGCAGTTGCTGATTGTGCCGCTTGCGCCGGATCTGCGTCGTGGCCCGCGCCACGAGTTCGCTCGGATCGACGGGCCGCGTGATGTAGTCGTTGACGCCGATCTCGAGTGCCCGCCGCACCATCGGCTCCGCGTCCGCATCGGCGACGACGAGGAGCGGCGTGAACCGCGTCCGCATACGCGAACGAAGCTGCGCGCAAAGCCGCAGCGGATCGGCGTCGGGCGGCAGGGAGCCGACGATGACGAGGTCGTGCTCATCGGCGGCAAGAACGTCGACGGCCGCCTCGGGATCGGCGACCACATTCGTCCGACCGATCGGCCGCAGCGCATCGCGCAAACGGGCCTGCGCGCTGGTGCGCGCCTCGACGAGCAGGATCGCGGCATCGCGGATCGCATCGTTACGACGGATCGGCGAGAAGTAGGTGCCTTCGGCGACGTTTCGTGCCGTGTCGGCGCGCAGATGCAGCTCGTCGTCGAGCGATTTCAGGCGCAACAGGCTGCGCACGCGCGCCATCAGCTGAAGATCGTTGACCGGCTTCGTCAGAAAATCGTCGGCCCCGGCCTCGAGACCGGTGACGCGATCCTGGCGCCCGTCGAGCGCGGTGACCATGACGATCGGAATACGCGCCGTCGCGGAATTCTCGCGCAGCCGGCGCGCCACCTCGAAGCCGTCCATCTCCGGCATCATCACGTCGAGGAGTACGAGATCGATCGGCTTGCTCGCGCAGATCTCGAGCGCCCTGGGGCCGTTTTCGGCCGTCGAAACCTCGTAGTATTCGGCGACGAGACGCGCCTCCAGCAGGCGCACATTCGCCGATATGTCGTCGACGACGAGGATATGCGCGGTCATGCCATCAAGCCTCGCCGAGATAGGTCTTGATCGTCTCCAGGAACTTCGGCACCGAGATCGGCTTCGAAATATACGCCTCGCACCCTCCCTGGCGGATGCGTTCCTCGTCACCCTTCATGGCGAAGGCGGTCACGGCGATGACCGGGATCGTGTGAAGGTCGTCGTCCTCCTTCAGCCACTTCGTCACTTCCAGCCCGGAAACCTCGGGAAGCTGGATGTCCATCAAAATGAGGTCCGGATGATGCTCGCGGGCCAGTTCGAGCGCTTCCATGCCGTTACGCGTGCGGATGGTCTCGTAACCCGAGGCTTCGACGAGGTCGCGAAAGAGCTTCATATTGAGCTCGTTGTCCTCGACAATCATGACCTGTTTCGCCATTTTCGCTTTCAGCCCGTCGGTTGTTTCAGCCCGCCGATCGTTTTCGCCGCGAGGCGACGACGACCGCCTGATGCGGTCATTCATATCCGATCTTATGTGACCAGTATTGAAGAAACGGTAATGGCGAAGGACAAATACCCCGCACCGCGTTCCGCGAAGACCCCCTCGCCGGACGCCGAGGAAACGGCCATCGCTGCCCTCGGCTGGCTCGCCGGCAAGCCGGAACTGATGGACCGTTTTCTGGCGCTTTCCGGTCTGTCCGTCGGCGATCTGCGGGCAGCGAGCAGCGAACCCGACTTCCTCGCCGGCCTTCTCGGCTTCCTCACCAACCACGAGCCGACATTGATGGCCTTCTGTGCGGATACCGGCATGGAGCCGGAAATCGTCTGCGCAGCCGAACGTATGCTCGCGCGCTCCGACGACTGGCAACACGAGATCTGACGAACCCAACGCAGGCGGCCGAGCGCCTTAGAGCCTTTCAGGTTTATACGGAAACGCTCTGCCGACCCTGTTTGCGTCAGGACCGAGACGGATGGCGACGAGCGTACTGGTGGTACGG
>NZ_VHLH01000051.1 GCF_006516965.1 Pararhizobium mangrovi
TGCAAACAGGGCCGGCCCGAAGGGTTCGACCGTGCCGCTTTCCCGTTCGGCGGGCAAACGAGACACTGGCTCGTTTGCTTCTCCGCCTCACTGTCGGCGATCTTGCCCGATGAACCACATCGCGCTGCGATCGCCTTCGCGTGGGAAGCAGGCACGATCGAACAGAGCGCTTCCGTATAAACCTGAAAAACTCTAGACGAGTTCCACGTCGATGACACCCGGTGCCGCCTTCAGCGCCGAAGCGATCTGCGGCGAGATGCGATAGCGGCGAGCAAGCTCGATCTCGACTTCGCGGCCGCCCTCCTCCTGAACGACGACGAAGGAAACGCGGCCTTCCCCGGCATCGTTCAGATGACCGGCAATGGCCGCAAGCGGCCCACTGTCGCGCACGAAGACGCGAAGCGCCGACTGCAGCCGTACCGCCTCCTCCTCGAGCGACTGGACGCTCTGGATGCGCATA
This sequence comes from Pararhizobium mangrovi, assembly GCF_006516965.1. GTDB lineage: Bacteria > Pseudomonadota > Alphaproteobacteria > Rhizobiales > Rhizobiaceae > Pararhizobium_B > Pararhizobium_B mangrovi. The sequence goes on from NZ_VHLH01000051.1 coordinate 461, forward strand.
TTGATGCCTTCTGGCCGTTCTTCGGCACTGACGGTGATGACAAGGGAACGTCCGGGTTCGAGGATGTCCCGGTACTCCTGCAGCATCTCGGAAAAGAGGACGGCTTCGTACTGGCCGGTGGCATCGGAAAAGACGACGATGCCCATCTTGTTGCCGGTACGTGTCTTGCGCTCCTGCTTGGCCGTGACGGTGCCGGCGAGCCGGCCGGCGGTCGCTCCCTTGCGCACCGCAGCCGCGAAGTCCGCATAGGTCTGTACGCGCATCTTCGACAGCACTTCCGCGTAGGAATCGAGCGGATGAGCCGACAGGTAGAAACCGAGCACCTGGAATTCGCGCTGCAGCTTTTCCGACGGCAGCCATGTCGCCACGGCCGGAAGACGAATGTCGCCGGTCATCTCGCCCGCCTGCCCGAGCCCGAACATGTCCGACTGGCCGCTGGTCCGGTTTTCGTGCTCGCGCTGGGCAAAGCCGATGATGCGGTCCGTACCGGCGATCAACGCCGCCCGGTCGTGGCCGAAGCAGTCGAACGCGCCGGCCGAGACGAGACTTTCGAAGACACGGCGATTGAGAAGCTTCGGATCGATGCGCCGGCAGAAATCCTCGAGATTTTCGAAGGCCGTGTCGCCGCGTACCGCCACGATGTGATCGACCGCGGCATCGCCGACACCCTTGATGGCGGCGAGCGCGTAGTAGATACGGCCCTCGCCCGTCTCGAAATGGCGAAAGGACGTCTGCACCGAAGGCGGTACGACCTCGATGCCGAGCCGTGCGGCATCGCGGCGGAAATCGTTCAGCTTTTCCGTGTTCGCCATGTCGAGCGTCATCGACGCGGCGAGGAATTCGACCGGATAGTGCGCTTTGATATAGGCCGTCTGATAGGAGACGTAGCCATAGGCTGCCGCGTGCGACTTGTTGAAGCCGTAATTGGCGAACTTGGCGAGCAGGTCGAAGATCATGTCCGCACGAGCACGTTCGACACCGTTTTCGACGGCGCCTTCGACGAAGCGCACGCGCTGCTTGTCCATTTCCGCCTTGATCTTCTTGCCCATTGCCCGGCGGAGAAGATCGGCCTCGCCGAGCGAGTAGCCCGAAAGCACTTGAGCGATCTGCATCACCTGTTCCTGGTAGATGATGACGCCCTGAGTCTCTTCGAGCAGATGATCGATCTTGGGATGGATCGATTCGATCGTCTCCTCGCCGTGCTTGCGGGCGTTGTAGACCGGAATGTTCTCCATCGGCCCCGGCCGATAGAGTGCGACCAGTGCGATGATGTCCTCGATGCGGTCCGGCTGCATGCCGAGCAGGGCCTTGCGCATGCCCGCGCTTTCGATCTGGAAAACGCCCACCGTCTCGCCGCGCGAGAGCATGGCGTAGGTCTCGGCATCGTCGAGCGGCAGGCCCGCGAGATCGACGTCGATGTCGCGCTTGGCGATGAAGTCCACCGCCGTCTTGAGGACGGTCAGCGTCTTCAGCCCGAGGAAGTCGAACTTCACGAGACCGGCCTGCTCGACCCACTTCATGTTGAACTGGGTAACCGGCATGTCGGAACGCGGATCGCGGTACATCGGCACGAGCCGGGACAACGGGCGGTCGCCGATGACGATGCCGGCCGCGTGGGTGGAAGCATGCCGGTAGAGACCTTCGAGCTTCTGGGCGATGTCGAGTAGCTTGCCGACGACGGGCTCCTTCTCCGCCTCCTCCTCGAATTTCGGATCGTCCGCGATGGCCTTGTGCAGCGGCGTCGGGTTCGCCGGATTGTTGGGCACCAGCTTGCAGATGCGATCGACCTGCCCATAGGGCATTTCGAGCACGCGACCGACGTCACGAAGAGCGGCCCGGGCCTGCAGCGATCCGAAGGTAATGATCTGGCCGACCTGTTCGCGTCCGTATTTCTCCTGGACGTAGCGGATGACCTCTTCACGCCGATCCTGACAGAAATCGATATCGAAGTCGGGCATCGAGACGCGTTCGGGATTGAGGAACCGCTCGAAGAGCAAGGAGAAGCGCAGCGGATCGATATCGGTGACCGTCAGCGCGTAGGCAACGAGCGAACCGGCACCCGAACCGCGGCCCGGACCGACGGGAATGTCCCTGGACTTCGCCCACTTGATGAAGTCGGAGACGATCAGGAAGTAGCCCGGAAACTTCATGCGCTCGATGATGGCGAGCTCGCTTTCGAGCCGTTCCTCGTAATCATCCTGCTCGAAACCCGGTGCGCAACCGAGCGTATCCAGCCGGGCGGCGAGACCGACCTGTGCCTGACGACGCAACTCCGAAGCTTCCGCGCGAATGGTTTCTTCCGGATCGTCCGAATTGCCTGCGAACTTCGGCAACATCGGCTGACACGTCTCCAGCAGGAAGCTGCAGCGTTTGGCGATCTCGATCGTGTTTTCAAGCGCTTCGGGAAGATCGGCAAAGAGCGCACACATTTCCGCGCGGCTCTTGAGGTAATGGTCTTCGGTGAGGTGGAAGCGGCTTTCGTCGGAAACCATGGCGTTTTCGGCGACCGCCATCAGCGCATCGTGCGATTCGAAATCGTCCGGCGCCGGGAAGAAGGGTTCGTTCGTCGCGACGAGCGGAACCGCGTGCTCGTAGGCGAGCGCCAGCATGCGGCCCTCATGGGCGCGGTCGTAAGCACCGTGACGCTGTATCTCGATATAGAGCCGATCGGCGAACAGATCCTGGAGCCGGGCAAGCCGAGCCTGTGCCTTTTCGCGTCCGGATTGAATGAGCGCGGCGTCGATCGGGCCCTTCGCGCCACCGCTGAGCGCAATCACCCCCTCGGTGCCTTCCTGCTCGAGCCACCCGAGGCTGATATGCGCCCGTTCCGACGTCGACCCTTCCAGATAGGCACGAGACATGAGGCTGACCAACCGGCGATACCCGCTCTCGTCGGCCGCGATCAGCACCAGTGAAGGGTTCTGTTCGCGCATCGAACGATTGCCGCGACGTTCGCCACTTTCGCCGTCCTGCATGTCGATCTCAAGCTGACATCCCGTGATCGGCTGCAGGCCCTCTTCGGATGCCTTCACGGAGAATTCGAGCGCGGCGAAGAAATTGTTGGTGTCCGCGATGCCGATCGCCGGCTGACGATCCTCGACCGCCTTCTTGATCAACGTCTTGACCGGTAGCGCTCCTTCGAGCAGCGAGTACGCCGAGTGTACGCGCAGATGGACGAACCCCGGACCGGCCGCCTGCTCTCTCGCCTCATCCATACCCTGCACCCTTGCGTTCCATCGAATTTCAAGCGGATTCGCGAAAGCGAATTCTGGCCAGCTATGACCGCGAAGTCCATGCGCGTCGTGAAGCTATCCCCCGGCGAAAGGCGAACGACGCAAGAGGACGATCCGGCCGGACTGAAAGCGGCGGGTGCCGGCCGGATCGCCGGCGATCTCCGGGCGCGGGGTACGGCCGGAGAACGGACATACGACCTTCAAAAGGCCATGAGCAGACATCCGAAACTGGCAAGGAAGATGGAGACGGAGACGAAGGCAACGCAGTCGCGTGTGAAATCGAGCATGACCAAAGATCCTTTCCGTTAAGAAACATCATAATGTTCCTGTTTTGTTCTGTCGTCAAGTTCTTGTTTTCTGGCGTTTGGATCTGATCAACAAGCGTGGCAGCCGCGACGGCGCGAGCCCGGTGCTTCCGTCCGTACATACGCGCGTCGGATCGGTTGCGAGCGACGGGCGAACCGTGTATCTCGGCGAACGGCAAGCCGGCCCGGAGCGTAGCGCAGCCTGGTAGCGCATCTGGTTTGGGACCAGAGGGTCGCAGGTTCGAATCCTGCCGCTCCGACCACCGGATCCACAGGAATGTATGCGCTTGCGCGCGGAGGCGTTCGGGGAAACGGGCTCGCGGTCCACTGCCTCGAACATGCAGTGTCGAACCGCAGAAACCGTTGCGCACAACGGCCCTGCCTCGCATGGAGTATCGTGATGTCCGCGAAGATCTATCGCCCCGCCAAGACGGCCATGCAGTCGGGGAAGGCGAGAACGGACCATTGGGTCCTGGAGTTCGACCCGGAGATCCCCCGCAAGATCGATCCGATGATGGGGTACACGAGTTCCAAGGACATGCGCCAGCAAGTGCACCTGAACTTCGATAGCCGCGAGGAGGCCGTTGCCTACGCCGAACGCAACGGCATCGCCTATCGTATTGCGCAGCCGAAGGAAACCAAACGCAAGCGCGTGGCTTATGCAGATAATTTCCGCTATTCGCGCCGTCAGCCCTGGACGCATTGAACTGTCGGCAGGCAAACGATACCGAGCCAACACGGCCCCTTAGCTCAGCTGGATAGAGCACCGGCCTTCTAAGCCGGCGGTCGCAGGTTCGAATCCTGCAGGGGTCGCCATCTTCACCCGCCGACGTTTCCTGCAGGAATGCAACGGATCACACGCCGAACGCATGATCGGGTGGAGCAAAGGGGCGTCCCTGACGTTATAGCCTTGAGGGACGCGAGGCTTTCCTTCGTTCGTCTGGACGGACGAGACGGCCGTTCAAGCAGTGGACGAAGACCTTTCCATGCCGCCCAATCCGCAATCCTCCGCGCCCATACGCGGCACTGCCAAAACGTTGCCCGGAACCGGGACGGGTCGCGCAACGCAATGGCAATACATGCCGGCGCTCGATGGCGTGCGCGCGCTTGCCGCACTCGTCGTCGTCGGGTTTCACGCCCGTTGGTTCGCAACGCTCGGCGGCTTCATCGGTGTCGACGTCTTCTTCGTGCTGAGCGGGTTCCTCATCACTTCGCTCCTTCGCATGGAGACCGAGCGCACGGGAACGCTTTCCCTCGGCGTTTTCTGGTTCCGACGCCTCGCGAGGCTCTGGCCGGCACTCCTCGTCGTCTGCGTGGCGGTCGTCCTCGCCGCACCGTTGTTCTGGCCGTCCGCGAACCTGCTGCACGAGATTCTTCTTCCGACATTCTACGTCAGCGACTATTCGAAGGCGCTTTTCGCCTCGCCCGACATCATGCAGCATTCCTGGTCGCTCGCCGTCGAGATGCAGTTCTACCTTCTCTGGCCGGTCGTCATCCTCGCTTCGCGATCGATTTCGAACGAGCGGCTCGCGGGAATGCTCTTCGCGGCATTCCTCACATTCACCGTGATCCGCATCGTCGGCATCGAATTCTTCTCGGACTGGGGGAGCGTCTACTATCGCGCCGATTGCCGGCTCTCCGGCCTGATTCTCGGCGGGCTTCTGGCAATCAAGCCGATCCCCGCCGAACGGCTCATGCGATCGTCGGGCCTGCTCGCTTTGCTGGTGCTCGCACTTTGTACTTATCTCTTTCGCTGGGCGACGCCGCTCAGCCTCTCGCTCGGCACGACACTCGTACAACTGACCACGGTCGTGCTCATCAGCGCGATCGTCCGGCCGAAGGATCTGGTGCACGGGATCTTGTCGTCCAGCGTGATGGTTACGCTCGGGCTATGGTCCTATTCGCTGTATCTCTGGCACTATCCGGTCGTTCGGGCCCTGCGCGAATACGATCTCACATCGAGCGAACGCTTCGCACTCGCGCTCTGCGTCGCGATTCCGCTTTCGGCGCTGACCTACACCGTCGTCGAGCGACCGGCCTATCGCTTCGCGAAGAAAAAGATGGCAGGGAAGCCACGTGACGCCGTCGGGCCGCATTCGGCGCCCTCGCAGCATCGATGAACTCTTTGAAATGGATGATCGCCGGTATTGGAAACGACTGATCGCCGGACCGGTCTCCATTGTCTTCAGACCGGGCGGAAACCGCCTACGGTTCATCGATCAGGCGGTTCGAGACATGGTCGCCGGCCTTGGCATCGATCGATCCCGCAACGCCACCCTTGAGCTCGATCACGAAACGCACGGGCTCGGGCGAAGCGATGATATCCGTCGAGAACGGCTGGGCTTTTCGCGCGATCCCGGCAATTTCACCGTCGGCCTTCACGAAAATCATGTCGAGGGAAAGCGGCGTATTCTTCATCCACATGGTGACGGGACGGGAACGATCGAACCGGAAGATCATGCCGTGATCGTCGGCCATGGTCTCGCGGTGCATGAGTCCGCGTTCACGCGTCTGCTTCGTAAGGGCTTCCTCGACGTGGAAGACATGGTCGCCCGTCCGGGTCGTGATCGTCAGGGGAGAGGTTTGCGCCGCGGATCCATCGCTGCAAGAGAAAGCGAGAAGCGCGAGCGTTGTCGCAAGGGCGAGAACGAAGCGTTCGCGGCCGCCTAAACCTTTAGTGCGCACCGGTAAAATCCGATGCATTTTCGGGATGGATCTCCGACGCCATCAGACCCTTGGTGCCCTCGCCGTAACGCACGAGGACGGCCTGCCCCGGCCGAAGCTCCGTCAGGCCGTAGCGCCGCAACGTTTCCATGTGAACGAAGATATCCGACGTCCCCTCACCCCGCGTCAGAAAGCCGAAACCCTTGGTCCGGTTGAACCATTTGACGGTAGCGCGCTCGAGGCCGCTCGTCGGCGTGACCTGGACATGGGTCCGCACTGGCGGCAGCTGGGACGGATGAACAGCGGTCGACTGATCCATGGAAAGGATGCGAAAGGCCTGAAAACCACGATCGCCGTTGTGCACTTCGCAGACGACCCGCGCGCCCTCGCGCACCGTGCGGTAGCCGTCTCGGCGCAGGCAGGTGACGTGCAGGAGAACGTCTTCCATACCGTTGTCGGGAACGATGAATCCGAAGCCCTTGGCGACGTCGAACCACTTGATCACACCGGTCAACTCGAAAAGATCGACCGCCTCGCCGGCCACAGCCGTGCGTTGCGCATCCTCCTTGCGAGAAGTTTCATGCCCCATGCCCGCAGACCTTCTGCCTGACACGCCGGAGTCCGTCCGCCGCTTGATTCGTCCTTCACATTAGCATCGACGGGGCATTGCTGCGCAAGGCTCCTTTTGACGATTTCGTCGCAGCAATCCTTTTTCCGACACCACCGTTGCGGATCGACATGGGGCCCCTATTCTTCCTACCCGACCGATCTTCATACGGCAGGAGGGTAAATTGCGTTATCTTCATACCATGGTTCGCGTTCGCGACATCGACGAATCGCTGGATTTCTATTGCAACAAGCTCGGCATGGTGGAAATCCGCCGGAGCGAGAACGAGAAGGGGCGGTTCACGCTCATCTTCCTCGCGGGACCCGACGACGAAAGGCGCGCGCGGGAAGAAAAGGCGCCCATGGTCGAACTGACATACAACTGGGATCCGGAGGATTACTCGGGCGGTCGGAACTTCGGACACCTCGCCTACGAGGTCGACGACATCTACGCGCTCTGCCAGAAGCTCATGGACGCGGGCGTGACGATCAACCGTCCGCCGCGCGACGGCAACATGGCTTTCGTGCGCTCGCCGGACGGCATCTCCTTCGAACTCCTGCAGAAGGGCGAAGCTCAGGAACCCAAGGAGCCCTGGGCATCCATGGAGAATACCGGCAGCTGGTAGCCTCGACTAATCGGTGCGTCTCTCTTCGCATTGCTTTACATCAATGACAAAAAACGTCCCCCGCCGGCTTGCGGGGGAAAAGCGACACCTCTATAAGGCCGGCGTGTCGCGAGCGCCCATCGTCTAGCGGTCTAGGACGCCGCCCTTTCACGGCGGAAACACGGGTTCGAGTCCCGTTGGGCGTACCACCACGCGAGCCGGGTTTACGCCTCTGCTCGCATGTGAAATAACGCGCCTGCGATGGTTTGGAGCCATCGCTCGTGCGCCCATCGTCTAGCGGTCCAGGACGCCGCCCTCTCACGGCGGAAACAGGGGTTCGATTCCCCTTGGGCGTACCAAAATTCCGTTTTTCGTCTAAGCCCTTGATCTCGCTTGCCTTTTCGAATGAGCGCAAGCAGCCCTTCCCCACTCCATTTCCCCACATACGCGCAACCCTTCCCTTACCGACCTTGGCTGGGCGCTTGAATACGTCAGCAAGCTCACGCAAAATGCACGCAGAAGGAGAGTCGGGCCGAAGAGGTGCCAAAGCCGTCACAGCATAAGGAATGGATAGACCCTCATGGCGGCGGATATAATGCCGATTTCACCAACTGTTCTAAGGTGGGCAAGAGAACGCGCGGGCTTTTCGCTCGATGCGCTGGCCGGCGATTTCACGAAGCTAGCCGAATGGGAAGCCGGGGACATGGCCCCCACTTATCCGCAGCTTGAGCAACTTGCGGATAAGCTCAAGCTACCGATATCAGTCTTCTTTTTTCCTGAGCCTCCTGATGTTCCTGCTCCTGAACAAACCTTCCGCACGTTGGGCGCGCAACAGCTGCAAGGTATCCCACCCCGCATCCGCCTCTTGCTACGGAAGGCGCGCGCTCTCCAGCTTGGCCTAGAAGAGCTGAATAATGGAGCCAGCCCCTCAGTCCGTCTAATTACGGATGATCTGAGATTCAGCCCATCGGAGAACATTAACGAGATTGCCAGTGCAGTTCGTGAGTATCTAGGCGTCTCGATTGAAGAGCAGCTTTCGTGGAACAACATAGATCACGCCCTCAAAGAATGGCGGTCCACACTTCAGTCTGTTGGTGTTTATGTCTTTAAGGACCAATTTCGTCAGCCTGAATATTCCGGCTTCTGCCTATACGATCCCATTTTCCCTATCATTTATGTGAACAACACAAATTCAAAATCCCGACAGATATTCACTTTGTTTCACGAACTTGCTCACCTTCTATTTCATACGAGTGGTATAGATGAGAAAAATGATAGGTACCTAGAACAATTACGCGATGACAATCTTCGAATTGAGGTCATATGCAATCAATTTGCCTCTAGTTTTCTCATACCAGACGAAATATTCGAGTCCGTCAATGGCAGCCTCGTTCCCGACGAGGATGCGGCTGAGGAGTTAGCTAGACGCTTTTCGGTGAGTAGGGAGGCGATATTCAGAAAATTCTTGGATCGCGGAGAAATCTCTGCGTATCAATACGAACAAGCCGCTAATCAATGGAGTGCTCAGCTACAAAAGGGAAGCGGCGGTAACCCTTATAACAATACGATCGCATACCTCGGGCGTGATTACATAACACTCGCGTTTCGAAAATTTCATCAAAACCAGATAAGCTACGCTGATCTGAGTGACTACCTCAACACCAAGCAGAAACACCTGGCGACCCTCGAGGAATATGTTGCGAGGGGGAAAAATTGAGTTACGTTTTTGACAACAACGCCTTTTCTCTGCTCTTCCACAGCTTTTATCCTCGCCGATTTCCTAGCCTTTGGCGACAGTTTGATCTTCTCGTTGAAGACGGCCTAATTACCTCAACGAGAGAAGTGCGGCGCGAACTTCTTGATGACAGGTCCGCCTCGTTACGCCAGTGGGCGCATGACAACGCGGAGATATTCCCGTCGCCCGACGGGGATGAAGGGGCGTTCGTGGGTGAGATTTTTTCCGTTCCACACTTCCGACAACTCCTTAGCCGAAGGTCCATCTTAAAGGGTGGGAGAAATGCGGACCCGTTCGTTGTCGCACGCGCGCAGTCGTTGAACGCTACAGTCGTGACGTTGGAAGGCGAACCACCCAACGGTGCGAAGATTCCCAATGTCTGCCGGCACTTTGGCGTCGCGTGCGGTTCCTTGGAGGATTTCATGGAGGCAGAGGACTGGGTGTTCTAGTTTGATGAGGGCTTTCTATGCAGATTGCATACCCAAGGAGTGCATAGGAGCGCGGCCTAATTCTCTTCGTCCTCATCGTCCTCAGCTTCCCTCAGACGCTCTTTCACGTCCTCAGGATAATCCGCAGCGTGCTCCTCGATGATCGCCTTTACGGCACTCGGGCTGAACTCTCCTAGCGCCCTTGCGAAAAGCCATCGTTGAGAGTGCAGCGACTTCCCGAATGTTTTCGAAAGCTTGCTTTGGATACTCGCGATTTGTTGCTCTATCCATTTGTGTAGGGCGGTGAGAAAGTAGGCCACGAAGCGGCGCCGATGTGGTTTGCCGCGCCGGTGTAAAATCCGGCCAGTGGTTAGGCTGTTT
>NZ_VHLH01000052.1 GCF_006516965.1 Pararhizobium mangrovi
CCCTGGACTCTGAAGTCTCACAACCTCAGCATCCCCGGTCCGGACCGGATGGACAACCTAATGAAAGCTCACAACTAGAGCCTTTCAGGTTTATACGGAAGCGCTCTGTTCGATCGTGCCGGTTTCCCACGCGAAGGCGATCGCAGCGCGATGTGGTTCATCGGGAAAGATCGCCGACAGTGAGGCGGAGAAGCAAACGAGCCAGTGGCTCGTTTGCCCGCCGAACGGGAAACCGGCACGGTCGAACCCTTCGGGCCGGCCCTGTTTGCGCCATGACGCTTCGACGGAAGGCTCGACCGTACCACCAGTACGCTCGTCGCCATCCGTCTCGGTCCTGACGCAAACAGGGTCGGCAGAGCGTTTCCGTATGAACCTGAAAGGCTCTAAGCGCACAGGCGCGCATGCGGCACGGAATAGACGCGCTCGCGGCCAAGCACGTGTGCACACAGGCTTTTCCGATCGAACAGGCCGCGCATCGCCGGATGGGAAAGGTCGAGGCCGCCGGCGAGCACGCCGAAGGCCGGCATGACGAGGCGAATGCCATCGGTCGCGAAACAGGCGCGTCGCACCGAGCGTCCGCGCCGCATGACGCGTGCGGCCGGGTGGAGGTGGCCGGCGATCTCGCCCGGTGCCGGATCGGCCGAAGGCTCGTGGCGAAAAATCAGGCCGCATAGCTCGAGCGCGTCGGCGGCCTGACCCGCAAGGTTCGACGGTGCGTCCGGATCGTGGTTGCCGGCGATCCACAGCCAGTCACGGCCTGCTGCTAGCGCATCCAGCCGGTCGCGTTCGCTCGCGCTCATGGCCGCCGCGCCGAGCGCGTCGTGGAAGGAATCGCCGAGGCTGATGACGACGGCCGGCGCATAGCGCGCGATCACCGCTTCGAGCAGGGTCAGCGTGGCGGCCGTGTCGTAGGGCGGCAGGAGCATGCCGCGCCGGGCGAAGGCGGCGGATTTTTCGAGATGCAGGTCGGCGACGACGAGCGCACGGCTTGCCGGCAGGTAGAGCGCGCCGAGCGGATCGGCCACGGCTTCAACGCCGGCGACCTCGATCGCCGCCGTCACCGGTTCGCGTTCCTGCCCCAGCGCTTTCAGCGCCGCCATGCGGTTCATGTTTTGCGTCCCGTCCCCTGTTCGATCGGACCGGCCCGATCGGCACGGTCTGGCGACTTTCGAACTGCTTTCGATCGCCGATGTCGGTGATTCGCCCATACGTTCGCGTTTCATTCTATCGCCAAGCCGATTCCGCCGAAAGGCGTTATCGCCGGGTTCGGCAAGGATGCGCCTGCCATCATGCCACTGCGGTCTCCACGAACGTCATCCTCGGGCTCGACCCGGGGATCCAACCCCGTCTGTCGCGACCAGCGTTGACGATGGGCGGTTTGCTGTCCCAGCCTCTTTGCATGAGCGTCGGCTATTTCGAACGGGCCCTTCACTCCGCTCGTGGCGAGATGGGGTTGGATCCTCGGCTCGAGGCCGAGGATGACGTCGCGTGGAAGGGCGGAACCATCCAACGGCCCCCATCCAAAACAGCGTCAGCCCAACGCCTCGGCCAGAAGGTCCGCTTCCGCTTCCTCGAGGATCGACTCCTGCGCTTCGCCGACGACCGCCTCCTTGCCGGCTTCGAGCATGACCGGCACGGCGAGCGGCGAGATGCGCTTCAGCGGCTGGTGGCGCAGATGCCCCTGCACGCGGGCGAGCATGTCGGCGAGACGACGCACGTCGAGAAGGCCGGAAGCGGCGTCGGCGCGGGTCGCCTGCAGGAGGATGTGGTCCGGCTCGTGGCTGCGCAGGACGTCGTAGACGAGATCGGTCGAGATCGTCACCTGCCGGCCGGTCTTCTCGCGGCCGGGATGGCGGCGCTGGATGAGGCCGGCGATCACCGCGCAGTTGCGGAAGGTGCGCTTTAAAAGCCAGGATTCGGCCATCCACGCGTCGAGGTCGTCGCCGAGCATATCCTCGTCGAAGAGCTCGGCGAGTGAAAGGCTGCCGTCGGCGAGCATCTTCGTCGTGTCGCCGATCGTCCACACGGCCATGGCGTAGTCCGTCGCGACGAAGCCGAGCGGGCGGGCACGCGCGCGTTCCAGCCGCCGTGTGATCAGCATGCCGAGCGTCTGGTGGGCGAGCCGGCCCTCGAAGGCGTAGATCACCATGTAGTGCCGGTTGCCGCGCGGGAAGGTCTCGACCAGCAGTTCGTCGTCCTTCGGAATGACGGATCTTTCCTTCTGCAGCGTCAGCCAGTCGCTCACCTGCGGCGGCAGGGCCGACCAGTGCGCCGGATCGGCGAGCATGCTGCGTACCTTTGCGGCGAGGAAGGTCGTCAGCGGAAACTTGCCGCCGGCGTAGGACGGAACCTTCGGATCGTTGGTCGTCGTCTTCGTCACGATGCATTCGTTCTCGCGAATGCCCTCGAAGCGCAGCACGCGACCGGCGAACATGAAGGTGTCGCCCTGGACCATGGATTCCAGGAAGAACTCCTCGACCTGGCCGAGCACGGGCCCGCCGCGCACGGCCGTGCCCTTGTTGCCGCGTCGCGTCAGCCGGACGTTGAGCGCCGGCGCCTCGACGATGGTGCCGACATTCATGCGGTATTGCTGGGCCGTCTGCGGGTTCGAGACGCGCCACAGCCCGTCTTTCCGCTGGCGGATCTTCGCGTACTGCTCGTAGACCTTCAGCGCATACCCGCCGGTCGCGACGAACTCGACGATGCGATCGAACGTTGCGCGCGTCAGTGTTCGGTAGGGCGAGGCGGAGATGATCTCGCGGTAGAGATCGCCGGCTTCGAAGGGGGCCGCGCACGCCATGCCGAGTACGTGCTGGGCGAGCACGTCGAGCGCGCCGTCGCCGATCGGGGGCGTGTCCTGCGCACCGAGATAGTTCGCGTCGAGCGCTGCCCGGCACTCCATCACCTCGAAGCGGTTCGCCGGCACGAGGATCGCCCGGCTCGGCTCGTCCATGCGGTGGTTGGCGCGCCCGATGCGCTGGGCGAGCCGGCTCGCGCCCTTCGGCGCGCCGACATGGATGACGAGATCGACGTCGCCCCAGTCGATGCCGAGATCGAGCGTGGAGGTGGCGACGACGGCACGCAGCTCGTTGCGCGTCATCGCGGCTTCCACCCGCCTTCGCTGCGTCACGTCGAGCGAGCCGTGGTGGAGCGCGATCGCCAGCGTGTCCTCGTTCGCGTTCCACAGTTCCTGAAAGATGCGCTCGGCCTGCGAGCGCGTGTTGACGAAGACGATCGTCGTGTCGTGCGCCTTGATCGCGGCGTAGATGTCGCCGATCGCGTAGCTCGAGGAATGGCCGGACCACGGCACGCGCTCGGCGGAATCGAGGATCTCGATCTCCGGCTTGGCGCCGCCCTCGACCGTGATGCGCTCGGCCCGGTCCGGCTCGATTTCGCCGGTCTGGCCGACGAGCCAGGCCTCCAGTTCCTCCGGCTGCGCGACCGTCGCCGAAAGTCCGATCGTCTGTAGGCGAGGGGCCAGCGTGCGCAATCGGGCGAGCCCGAGCGAGAGAAGATGCCCGCGCTTGGAGGTGACGAGCGAGTGCAGCTCGTCGAAGACGACGTAGGTCAGGCCGGCGAAGAGGCGTTCCGCATTGGGGCTCGCGAGCAGCAGCGCGACCTGTTCGGGCGTCGTCAGCAGGATGTCCGGCGGGTCGGTACGCTGACGCTGGCGCTTGGTCTGCGGCGTGTCGCCGGTGCGCGTCTCGATGCGAAGCCCGAGATCCATCTCCTCGACGGGGCGGGCGAGGTTGCGCTCGATGTCGGTCGTCAGCGCCTTCAGCGGCGAGACGTAGAGCGTATGCACGCCCTGCTTCGCTTCGCCCGGCTTGCGCGGCCCCCGCCTCGCGAGGTCCGTCAGCGCGGGCAGGAATCCGGCAAGCGTCTTGCCGGCCCCCGTCGGCGCGATCAGCAGCGAGGAAAGTCCGGCCTCGGCCTTGGCGAGCAGCTCGAGCTGATGCGCACGCGGCTGCCAGCCCCGGCTCGCGAACCAGGCGAGAAAGGGTTCGGGCAGGACAATCGGCTGGTCGTGTGCGGGCGCGGCCGGTTCGTGTTTCACGGATACCGATGTAGCCGTATGGCCGGCGAAATCCAGCGCCGATCGCCGACGATCCGTTTCTGCCTTCCCCGTAGGTTTATGCAACGAGCGTCGATTACGGTGCTGGAGCCTCGACCAGATACCGTCCCGCCGCCCAGCCGCGCATGGCGGGATCGCCGGTCAGCTCGACACGACACCATTTGGTCCCGTCGACCATGCGGCAACCGAGGTTCTTGACCACTGCCCCTGCATCGAGTTCGGCGTCGACGCCGTTCGTCGTGCCCGGTCCGGAGCGGAGATTGAGCGTGTCGCCGGCGGCTAATCCGGCCACGCGCCAGAAGTCGGGTCCGCCGGAAAGGCCGTCGGCGTAATCCGGGTTCCGCCGAGACAGATCGGCCGTCGCCCCGTCGTCGGAAATGCCCACATGCAGCGTGTAGCGACCGCTTTCGCCGCGCCGAGCGGCCGAGCGCATAAGGTAGACGCGGATCGAATAGTCGCCGTCTGTAGGCAGGCGGCCGGTGAAGGAATTGCCGCTCGTCGAGCCGATGTGGATCGCGGTTTCGCTGCCCGGCGGAACCACGTTGAAATAGCCGGCGCTGTTCGAGATATCGAGCCGCACCGTCATCGTTTGGCCGGCACGGGCTTCGAGGAGGTAGTCGACGGTCTGGTAGCCTTTGATGGTGCCCGATCGCGTCGCCTGGCTGGTGCCGGGATCGAAGCGGAGGCGATGGGTCGTGATATCCGAAGCCGCGAGCGCGCCGGCCGCCGATGCGACGAGCGCGAGAAGTACGACACATGCCACGCGCATGAGCACAGCCGAAACCCTGCGCATCGCAAGGTGCCTCCCGATGCCTCGCGGTGCCCCCTTCACCGCGCGATCGCATGGATCATCCGGGGGAATGACGGCCGAAATGTGGTTGGTGCGATCGGCGTACACGTCTTTCCTATGCCATCGGCAGCGACATGCTATCATGCTGCGAATCCCATGCACGATGGAGCCGCCCGCATGCCGATCTCGACGAAGCCGAACCTCACCGTGCGCCGCGAGCATCCCTTCAACGCGGAGACGCCCGCCGAACGCCTCGTTGCGGCGATGACGACGCCGACGGCCGATTTCTATGTGCGCAACCACGGCTCGATGCCCGAGCCGGATACCGCGACGCATCGGCTGAGCGTCGGCGGCATGGTCGAGAAGCCGCTGGATCTCGACCTCGCCACGCTGGAGAAGGATTTCGAGCGGCGTGAAGTGCGCGCCCTCATGCAGTGCGCCGGCAACCGGCGGCGTGACCTGCTCGCGGTGGCGCCCGTTGCCGGCGATCCGTGGGGGCCGGGGGCGCTCGGCAATGCCGACTGGTCGGGGGTTTCGCTCGCCGATGTGCTGAAGGCCGCCGGCGTGAAGGAAGGCAAGGGCCTTCACGTCGCGATCGACTGCCTGGACGAATGCGAGATGGACGGCGAGACTTTCACCTACGGCGTGTCGATCCCGCTCGAAAAGGCGATGCATCCCCTGACGTTGATCGCGACCGGCATGAACGGCGAGGCGCTCACCCGCGAACACGGCGCGCCGATGCGCATCGTCGCGCCCGGTTTCGCCGGCGCGCGCAACGCCAAATGGGTGCGCGCGATCACCGTTCAGGACCACCCGTCCGACAATCCGATCCAGCGTACCGAATACAAGCTCTTCCCCTCCGAGATCACCGCCGAGACGGCGGATCCCGCGAAGGGCATGACCATCGAGCCAATGCCGCTCAACAGCGCGATCTGCATTCCCGCCAACCACGCGAACCTGAAGGAAGGCCGAACGACGGTCGCCGGCTGGGCCGTCTCCGGCTCCCACCCGATCGCCCGGGTCGAGCTGTCGCTGGATGGCGGCCGGTCGTGGCTGCAAACGGAGCTGGAAAACGACACCGACCACCCCTGGAGCTGGACGCTCTGGTCGATCGAGGTGCCGCTCTGTGTCGGCGACCACGAACTCGTCGCACGCGCCTTCGACGCCGCGGGCCAGACCCAGCCCTCCCTCTCCGACGACACGTGGAACTACAAGGGGTATCTGGAGAACGCCTGGCACCGGGTGCATGTGGTGGTGGGGTGAAGAGTAGCCGGGGCCCAGAAGTCAGCGCGCAGCGCAGGCAGTTCCTCTATCGTGCCGACCCTACTCACAACGTAGAAGGGTGAAAGTCCATGACCCGGCCGCACGTCGATTTCCCTCCTTGCGGGGGGGGGGGGGGAGATGCCCGGCAGGGTAGAGGGGGTAGCGTCGCAGCAAGAATAAGCCCTTCCGATCGCACCGGGAAGTCTCATCCCCTCTGCCAGCTATACCGATTCTCCCCCGCATGGGGGAAGATTGGCCGCTACAGCTTCCGAAACGCTCTTTCGCAGCGGATACGCCTTTCGCTTGCCCCTCCCGCGCCTATCTCAAGCCTGATGCGTCCCGACGATCTGCTCCATCCGCGCCCCGAAGGGCTCTACTGCCCGCCCGGCGATTTCTTCATCGATCCCGTGCGTCCCGTCGAGCGCGCGCTGATCACGCACGGCCATGCCGATCATGCGCGGTCCGGCCATGCTCACGTCATGGCGACGCGCGAGACGCTCGATATCATGGCGATCCGCTACGGTGCGGATTTCGCCGGGGCGACGCAGGAAGCCGTCATCGGTGAGACGGTGACGGTTGGCGGCGTGACGGTGCGTTTCCATCCGGCGGGCCACGTGCTGGGCTCCGCGCAGATCGCGGTCGAGAAGGAGGGCTTGAGGATCGTCGCGTCCGGCGATTACAAGACGCGGCGCGATCCGACCTGCGCGCGCTTCGAGCCGGTCGCCTGCGACGTCTTCATCACCGAGGCGACCTTCGCGCTTCCGGTCTTTCGCCATCCCGAACCGGCCGACGAGATCGACCGGCTCTTGCGTTCGCTCGATCAGTTTCCAGAGCGGGCCCATCTCGTCGGCGCATATTCGCTCGGCAAGGCGCAGCGCGTCATCAAGCTCCTGCGCGAGCGGGGCTACGAGAAGACGATCTATATCCACGGCGCGCTCAAGAAGCTCTGCGACTATTACGAGACGCGCGGCTTCGTGCTCGGCCCGCTGGCGCCAGCGACCGTCGAGACCGGCAAGAAGGGCGATTTCGCAGGTGCGCTCGTGGTCGGCCCGCCATCGGCCTTCGCCGACAAATGGGCGCGGCGCTTTCCCGATCCCGTCGCCTGCTTCGCGTCGGGCTGGATGCGCGTGCGTCAGCGCGCCCGCCAGCGCGGCGTGGAACTGCCGCTCATCCTTTCCGACCATGCCGACTGGGACGAACTCACCGAGGCGATCGCCACCATCGAGCCGGAAGAGGTCTGGGTGACCCACGGGCGCGAGGAGGCGCTGGTGCGCTGGTGCGAACTGCGCGGCGTCACCGCCCGTCCGCTCAACCTCGTCGGCTACGAGGACGAGGCGGAATGAGGGCTTTCTGCGAATTCGTGGCTCTGCCGAAGAGGTCGTCGATAGGCGGATTGTCCGGATCGGCTTCGGCGTCCCGCGTGATCGCACGATCCTCTTCGTCCGTCATCGCATCGAGCGATGCCCGCGCAGCCGTAAGCGCGCGCTCTTTTGCTGGTTTGGACAACTTCGGCATTCTGATGCGTTCCTTTTTCCTTCCAAGCTTGCTGGACGGTCGAGACGATCGCTTACGAAGATGCCGTTTCGATCTCGCGGCGGGCGGCATCGGCGAGGAAGGCGGAGCGGGTCAGGCCGCGGCGGGCGGCGGCGGCGTCGATCGCGCGCAGCATGCCGGCTTCGAAGGTCAGGTTGGCACGGACCACGCGCGTGTCGCTTTCGATCAACGGCACGCGGATCAGGAACGCCCCCTCGGAAAGGTCGCGGCGAACGTCTTCGCGGGCGAGCACGCTGTCGATCGTCGAGGGTTTAGGCATCGGCTCGCTTTCCGCGAAGAGCCGCAGCGCTTCAATTGCGTTGCCGAGAAGATCTTCCTCCTCGTCGGCAGCGGTGAACACCGTCGCCAGGTCCGGGAACCAGGCTCCGTAGGCGCTGTCCGGCGCCTTTTCGACGACCGCGAAATAGCTGCGGATGGTGTCGCCGCGCTGCCTGTTCGTTTTCGATCTCATGTCCAACCTGCCATTTCGGCGATCTTTCGGGCGGTGCCGGGCGGAAGATCCTTCTTCGGATGCGGAACGACGACGAGCCGGCCATCCTTGCGGAACTTGTGGTGCGAGCCGGTCACGTTCTCCAGAACGAAGCCTTCCTTCTTCAGCCGCTGGATGATCTTCCGGCTGTTCCGTTCCACAAGCGCCCCCTGTCAATACGCATATATATACGTATGTCCACTTGGCAAGTCGAGCCTGGTTTCATTGTCCCCATGCGGGACCGTCGCATGAACCGCTTCGCCGAACTCATCGACCGTCTCGTTCTCACGCCCTCGCGCAACGGCAAGCTGACGCTGCTTGCCGATTATTTCGCGGCCGTGCCGGATCCGGACCGCGGCTACGCGCTGGCGGCAATCACCCGGGATCTGGAGTTCAATTCGGTGAAACCCGCCATGCTGCGCGGGCTGATCGCAGAGCGCATGGATCCGGTTCTCTTCGAGTATTCCTACGACTATGTCGGCGATCTCGCGGAGACGATTTCGCTCGTCTGGCCGGAGAAGAGCGTGCGCGCCAATGCCGTGCCGAGCGTGTCGGAGGTCGTCGGCGCGCTGCAGGAGGCTTCGCGGCGCGAGGGGCCGCAGCTCGTCGAACGCTGGCTCGACCGGATGGACTCCTCGGCGCGCTATGCGCTTCTGAAACTCGTGACCGGTGGCATGCGCATCGGCGTGTCCTCGCGGCTCGCCAAGCAGGCGCTGGCGAATTTCGGCAATGTCGACGTCACCGAGATCGAGGAGTTGTGGCACGGGCTGAGCGCGCCCTACGAGCCGCTCTTCGCCTGGCTCGAAGGCCATACGGACAAGCCGGAGAATTTGGCCGCCGCGCCGTTTCGCCCGGTCATGCTGGCGACGCCGCTGGAAGACGAGGACTTTCCGAAAATCGAGCCTGCGAATTACGTGGCCGAGTGGAAATGGGACGGCATCCGCGTGCAGGTGACGGCCGAGCGCGGTGTCTACAGGCTCTATTCGCGCACCGGCGACGACATTTCCGCGACCTTTCCTGACCTTCTGGAACACATGAACTTCGAGGGGTCGATGGACGGCGAGCTGCTCGTCGCCCGCCACGGCAAGGAGGGGCCGAGGATCGCGACCTTCGGCGACCTGCAGCAGCGGCTGAACCGCAAGACGGTCTCGCCCAAGCTCCTGCGCGATTATCCGGCCTTCGTGCGTGTCTACGATCTGTTGCAGGACGGCGACGAGGACCTTCGCGGGCAGCCCTTCGACGTGCGTCGCAAACGGCTCGAGGCTTTCGTCGCCGGGCTGGAGCCGACGCGCTTCGACGTCTCGGAGATGATCCCCTTCGAGGACTGGGACGATCTGGCGAAGCACCGGGCCGCGCCGCCGCACCCCATCGTCGAGGGTGTCATGCTCAAGCGCCACGATTCGACCTATGTGCCCGGCCGTCCGAAGGGTCCGTGGTTCAAGTGGAAGCAGGATCCCTTCGTCATCGACGCGGTGCTGATGTACGCCCAGCGCGGCCATGGCAAGCGATCGAGCTTCTATTCGGACTACACTTTCGGCGTTTGGCAGGAGGAAGGGCTGGTGCCCGTCGGCAAGGCCTATTTCGGTTTCACCGACGAAGAACTGAAGCAGATCGACAAATATGTGCGCGACCACACGATCGAACGCTTCGGCCCGGTCAGGAGCGTCGAGGCGAACGCCGAAAATGGCCTGGTGCTCGAGATCGCCTTCGAGGGGCTGAACCGTTCGGCCCGGCACAAATCGGGCGTGGCGATGCGCTTTCCGCGTGTCTCACGCCTGCGCTGGGACAAGCCCTCGGCCGAGGCGGACCGGCTGGAAACGCTCGAAAACATGATCGAAGCGGCCGAGCGCGCGGCGGGATAGGGGGATCGCTTGCGGCGTCGGCAAGCCCCGACGGCGTTCGAGGAGATCGTTCCATCCTTGCCGGACCAAGGTGCCGGGACCTTGTGTGCGCCAAGATGCGCCCCTATCTCGGACGGACCCGAAAACGGCAGGGATCGAACGTTCGATGACAGGCAGGGTAACCCGCTTCCTCGGCGACACGCCGGGCCGCACGGTAGTCAAGCTTCTCGTGCTGTCCTTCATCGTCGGCCTCATCATGAGTGCGATGAACTGGTATCCGATGGATATGCTCTACGCCGCGCGCGATTTCCTCGAGCGGTTGTGGGAGACGGGCTTCGCCGCGTTCGGCCGGTTCGGGCAGTATCTCGCGCTCGGTGCGGTGATCGTCGTGCCGATCTTCGTCGTCGTCCGGCTGCTCAATCTCGGCCGACCTTCGTGAGGGCAGCCGGCATTCCGGCGCAGGCTCGCGGTTCCGGCCCTGAAACAGTGCCGAGGGTTGCCGATCCGGCCGCATCACGGCGCGGCCTGGTCCAGGACGGAAGGCTGCGACGGCCCGTCCGTCGCCTTCTCGCGGCGTCCGCTTTTGCGTTGACCTTCGGCATGCTCGCCGGTTGCGGAACGTTCCATACGCCGGACGGCGTCGCCGGACAGGCCATCGTCAGCAGCGAGGCGCTCGCGCGCGTCAACGCCTTCCGTTCCAAGAACGGGCGCCGGCCGCTCGTTACCGATCGCAACGCCTCGCGTGCCGCCCTTCGCCAGGCCGAAACCATGGCATCGAACAGCGAGATGGCGCACAACATCGGCCTCGGCGCGAACTTTCCCGACCGGATGGCGCGGGACGGCGTGCCGCTGCCGGCGGGCGAGAACATCGCGGAGGGACAGAAAAGCATCGCGGCGGCGATTTCGTCGTGGGAGGCTTCGCCCCATCATCGCGCCAACATGCTGAACGGCGCCTATTCCGGCATCGGTGTCGCGGTCGCCCAGAACGCCAAGACCGGCCGGCACTATTGGTCCATGGTTCTGACCGGGCAGTGATCGCGCGAAACGGCTCGCTGTTGCAGAAGGTGCCGAATCCGTTCGCTTGTCGCTTCTTTTGAGACGCTGACGGAGCTGCGATCTCGCTCTTTGCAGGGGACCTCACGCGTATTCCGCAGCCGTGCGGAACAGGATCGCATGCCGTGCCGCAACGGCGTCGGCGTCGCGCGAATAGCCGCCGCCAATGACGCCGACGAGCGGGATGGCGCGCTTGCGGAAGAAGCCGATCACCGCATGGTCCCGCCGCCTCAACCCCTCGTCGGTGAGCGAAAGCCGGCCGAGACGATCGCCCTCGTGCGGATCGACGCCGGCATTGTAGAAGACGATGTCCGGCCGGCTCGCCGCCAGCGCGTTCGGCAGAACCTTTTCGACGGTTTCGACATAGGCGTCGTCCGCCAGGCCGTCGGGCAGGGGCACGTCCATATCGGAGGGCACCTTTCGCACCGGATAGTTCTTCGCCGCGTGCAGCGAGACGGTGAACACCTGACGCGTGTGCATGAAGATCTCGGCCGTGCCGTCGCCCTGGTGCACGTCGCAATCGAAGACGAGCACGCGCGAGACGGCGCGTTCGGCAAGAAGCAGGCTCGCCGCCACGCCGACGTCGTTGAAGGTGCAAAACCCCGCGCCATGCGCGCGCCGGGCATGATGGCTGCCGCCGGCGGTGTTGCAGGCGAGCCCGCCGGAAAGGGCCAGCCGGGCTGCGAGAACGGTCCCGCCCGAGGCGGAAAGGGCACGGCGCGAGACGCGCTCGTCCACCGGAAAGCCGATCAAGCGTTCCGTTTCCCTCGGCACACGACATGAGACGACCTGTTCGACATATTCGCGACGATGGGCGAGTTCGAGCCATTCCGCTCTCGCCAGCTCGGGAATGCGTATCGTGCGATCCGTCAGCAGGCCTTCGGCGCGCAGGATCGCCGCGAGCTTCGAATATTTCGCCATCGGGAAACGATGGTTCGGCGAAAACTGCGCGTCGTAGTCGGGCTTGTGAATGATCGGCAACGGCATCGGCTGCGATATAGATGGCAGCTACGACGAAACCAGCCTGACGCCGATCTGTCCCACTACTTGAGTACGGTGCGATGCGCGGTACCGATAAAATCGCCCTTCGTTACCGATTGCCCTGTCGCGGCCTCCCGTGCAAGGAACGCGCGTTCGATTTCTCCCGTAGAATGGATCGATGGACGGCAAGGCGCGCGACAACGATGAGAAGCGAACGGAAGGGCCGCGCACCGTCGCCGGAACGCCGCGTCCGTTTACGGTGACCCACCGCAAGGTACTGGCGATCGCCGTGCCGATGACGCTCGCCTTCCTGACGACGCCGCTTCAGGGGCTCGTCGATACCGGGGTCGTCGGCCAGCTCGGCGTGGCGACGGCGATCGGCGGGCTGGCCGTCGGCGCTGTCATTCTCGACGTGCTCTACAACACGTTCAACTTCCTGCGCACCGCGACGACGGGGCTCGTGGCGCAGGCTATCGGGCGCGGGGATGCGGGGGAGGAGCAAGCCGTCTTCTGGCGCTCGCTCGCCATCGCGCTCGTTTGCGGGGCGGTCATGGTGCTTGCGAGCCCGCTGGTGATCGCCATCGGCGGATGGGCGATGGATCCAGGCGCCGGCGTCTTCGAGGCGATGGCGACCTACGTTTCGATCCGCCTTCTCTCCGCGCCGGCCGGGCTCGCGAACTACGCGATCCTCGGTGCGCTCCTCGGAAGGGGACGCAGTGCCGCCGCACTGGCGCTCCAGATCCTGATCAACGGGCTCAACATCGTCGTTTCGCTCTGGTTCGGCCTGCACCTCGGCTGGGGCATAACGGGCGTCGCGTTCGGAACGGTCGTGGGCGAGGTGGCCGGTACCGTCTGCGGCTTTGCCTGCGTCGTCGCCGGCTTTGAGCGGGCGAGCCGCCCTTCGCTGGCCGAGGTCGCCGACCGTCGTGCGATCGGCCGGCTGATGGGGCTGAACCGCGACATCATGATCCGCTCCTTCGCGCTGCTCGGCGCCTTCGCCTTCTTCACGCGCACCGGCGCGCAGTTCGGCGCGACGACGCTTGCCGCGAACGCCATCCTGCTGAACATCTTCTTCATCGCCGGAAACTATCTCGACGGTTTCGCAACGGCAGCCGAGCAGATGGTCGGCCGTGCCATCGGCGCCAACTACCGGCCGGCCTTCGACCGCGCGATCCGGCTCGCCACCCTTTGGGGCTTCGCCCTTGCCGCATGCACGGCCGTCGTCTTCCTCGTGTTCGGCGGGCCGGTTATCCGGCTGATGACGACGGCGCCGGAAGTGCGCGCGGCGGCGATCGCCTATCTGCCCTGGGCCGCGCTGACGCCCATCGCCGGCGTGCTCGCCTTCGAGATGGACGGCGTTTTCGTCGGCGCCACGTGGTCGCGCGACATGCGCAACATGATGCTGGTGTCGCTCGGCCTCTTTCTGGCCGCCACGCTTGTCAGCGTGCCGGTTCTCGGCAATCACGGCCTGTGGCTGTTCTTCAACGTCTTTCTCGGCTTGCGCGGGCTGACGCTGACGGCACTCGTGCGCCGCCGTGCGGCCGCGGCCTTTCCGACTGCCTGAGCGGAATAACTTCGCACCCCGAAAGGCCCAACCGCCGATCTGGACCGGCCCAACCGCCAATCCAGTCTGGCCTAACCGTCGATCCAGTTAGGCCTAGGTAGTGGACTCATAAGTTCGCATCCACAGTCTTGCCGATGCGAGAGCGACGGCGGCGAGAAAGTTCCTTGCCAGCTTGTCGTAGCGC
>NZ_VHLH01000053.1 GCF_006516965.1 Pararhizobium mangrovi
TCGCTCGATAATAACGCGGGGTGGAGCAGCCCGGTAGCTCGTCAGGCTCATAACCTGAAGGTCAGAGGTTCAAATCCTCTCCCCGCAACCAAACATAAAGCCCCGTAGCAAATCGCTGCGGGGCTTTCTTGCGTCCATGGCCAATGGATCCGTAGCGCAGCCGGTCGCCTCGGGCCGTCGTCGATCCCCGGTAAAGCAGGACCAGCCGTCGGCAAGCATCCAATGAACGGTCAGCTCCCGTCTACCGCCGCTGACCAGAACCAACGCGGCAAACGCGGCGAACAGCTTGGAAATGATGGCCGGTAACAAACTGGCCGGCGGCCTCGGCCGCATCCGTCCTCTGCCGGACGTCAAGGTCGGGTCAGCAGGCGGCAATAGTCGTCTTCATGCGGCAGGCGTGCGATGTTCGAAGAGGTCGGCGACGCTGCGGGGAGCGGTGTCGCCGAAGAAACGCTTCAGGTTCGAAGCGGATGTTCGGGCGACGGCAGCACTTCGTGAGAACAGCGCGCTCTCGTATGCCTTCAACGCCGCTTCCATATTCCACGGAAGACGAGCGATCTCTCGGGCCAGTTCCACCCCGTCGACCATCGCCAGATTGGCACCCTCGCCGGCGAAGGGCGACATGAGATGGGCCGCATCGCCGAGCAGGGTGATGCCCGGCATCCCGGGCCAATGATGGTCGACCGGCAGCGCGTAGATCGGCCGGATCACCGGATTTGCGGTGCTGCTTGTGATGACGCGGGTAAGCTGCGGTGCCCAATCGGCGAACTGCTCGGCGACGAAGGCCAGTCCGGCGCGACGATCGGCGAAATCGATCGACCGCACCCATGCTTCCGACCGGTTTAATGCGACATAGCCGGAGACGCTGCCATCGAAATTGCAATGGGCGATGATACCCTTGCCGGGCGCGAGCGCCATCAGCGTTCCCGTGCCGATCGCTCCGAGGACGTCCGTATCCCGTTCGTCGCCCGGCAGTGCGATCTCGATGAAGCAGGTGCCCGAATAGATTGGCTTCGACGGGGAAAGCGCGGGGCGAACCTTCGACCATGCGCCATCCGCGCCGACAATCAGGTCCGCCGTAATCCGGCTATCGTCGGCGAAGATGATTGCATGCTGCCGGCTGTCCAGCGTCTCTACCGAAGCGACCTTGCACCCCCACTGGATCGTGGTCGGCGGAAGGGAACCGATCAGCATCGTGCGAAGCGCTCCGCGATCGACCTCCGGGCTTGCGGTTCGCGGATCGCCCTTCTTTTCAAAAAGGATCGTCGCGTCCCGGTCCATGATCCGCTTGGCGTCCTCGCCGGGTCGAACGAGGTGCAGGAATTCGTCGTAAAGACCCGCTGCCTTCAGCGCCGGTTGACCGGTATGCGCGTGGATATCGAGCAGGCCACCCTGCGATCGGACGGCGGGGGACGGTTCGGCCTCGTAGATCGTCGCGCCGATCCCGTTCAGATGCAGCGTGCGGGCAAGGGTCAAACCACCGAGCCCGGCTCCGATGATGGCGATGGTGGGAACAGTCTGCATATGGGCGCTCCACTGCTCGCGCGGCATCGTTCGATGCCGGCGGGTTCGATCGGGAGACGCTGGCCGACCGTTCCGATGAACGATCGACGTGTATGCGACTGGGTGGGAAGGCAAGCCAGCCGCCACCACCCGGGAGCCGTTTTTCGCGCCCCGCAGATACTAGGCAAGCTGGGCGCGCCTGGCAAACGCGGCGCCTCATGACGGATCGCGGGAAGAAACGAACCATTCGCCGCCGTTCGGCACGTGAGGCGGTAACAGCCAGCGGAGCGAGCCACCCGGTTCATTCGGCATCGAATGCCGAAGCTTTTCCTCTTCGCTCCATCCTGCCGACGGCACTCAGTGCATTTCGCTCGGCGTATCAGCGCGCGATGCGGTGATGAAATCGATCAGTCCCCATTCGACGGCCTCGTGCGCGGTCATGAACTTGTCCCGATCGAGCGTTCGTTCCACCTCCTCGCGGCTGCGGCCGCAATGATGTGCGTAAAGCTCGATCATGCGCCGCTTCACCTTCTGCATCTCTTCGGCGTGGATGAAGACATCCGACGCCTGTCCCTGGAAGCCGCCGAGCGGCTGGTGAACGTGGAGGCTCGAATTGGGAAGCGCGGTTCGACAGCCCGGTGCGCCGGCCATCAGCAGGAAGGAGCCCATCGAGCGCGCCGTTCCCATGCAGATCGTATGGATATCCGGGCGTACGAACTGCATGGTATCGTACATCGCCATGCCGCTCGTGACCACGCCGCCGGGTGAATTGATATAGAGATGGATCGGCTTTCTCGGGTTCTCGGCTTCGAGATAGAGAATCTGGGCGCACACGAGGGCCGAGACGGTGTCGTTGACCTCCCCGTTCAGGAAGATGATCCGCTCTCGCAAAAGCCGCGAGTAGATGTCGAACGAGCGTTCTCCGCGGCTGGACTGTTCGACCACCATAGGGACGAGTTGCATCGCTTCGCGCATGGGCGAACTCCGATTCCGGTTGAGTTTTGGGGGAGCGATCGGCGGTTCAGGCGGCCAGCATGCGCGGCGAACCGTTGCTGTTTGCCGGTGCGACGATCACGGGTTCACGACGCGCATCCGTCAGTTCGTGGATGACCCGCAGGACGGTTCCGCCGGTGTCGTTCGGTTCGATCCGAAACGTGACGGCGCTTTCGAGATGAGGCGGCACGCTTTCGCGCATGCGATAGCGAACTTCCCGCCCGATCGTCTCCGAGACCGGTTCGGGATCAGCAAGGTCGCCCGCCGGCAACCAGACTTCCCGCAGCGTGGGCGTGCGTACAGCCCGCCAAACCTTGGCAGGAGCGGCGTCGAGGTCGAAGCGGAGCCGCAGCATCGGCGTCTGCTTACCGGTCGGCGTGTCGATCATTGGTCCATATCCTTCAACAGGCCTTCCAGCGCGTTGATCCGCGCGGGCCAGTACGCCCGGTATCTGGCGAGCCACTGCGCAATGCAGGTCAGCCCGTCCGGATCGACTTCGTAATGGACGAAGCGCCCCTGCCGTTGATCCCGGACCAATCCGGCCTCACGCAACACCGTAAGATGCTGCGACATGGCCGGCTGGCTGATCGCGAAACCCTCCCGCAGGGTAGTCGCGTTCATCGCGCCCTCGGCAAGCTTTTCGAAGATGGCGCGCCGGGTCGGATCGCCGAGCGCACGGAAGATGTCGTCCTGGTTCATACCAAGAAATAAGCACAGACTTATTCGTCTTGCAAGCGCCTTCCGGGTAACGAAGTATCCTTCGCCGCGATCATGGTCGAAAACGGATATGCCGCGTCCTCGCCCAAACCGGACGCTTTTTTGAAACCGGTAAGCCGTCGATCCGAGCGAAACGCCCGGACCGCTCCAAAACCCGTTGCCCGTCCTACGTCCGCAGAAGCTCGTTGACGCCGACCTTGGAGCGGGTGCGTTCGTCGACGCGCTTGACGATGACGGCGCAGTAGAGGTTCGGGGACCAGTTCTGGCCGTCGACCGGCTTGCCGGGCATCGAGCCGGAGACGACGACGGAGTAGGGCGGGACTTCGCCCTGGAAGATTTCGCCGGTCGCCCGGTCGACGATCTTGGTGGACTGGCCGATATAGACACCCATGCCGAGGACGGCGCCTTCGCGCACGATGCAGCCTTCGACGACTTCCGAGCGCGCGCCGATGAAGCAATTGTCCTCGATGATCGTCGGGCCGGCCTGCAGCGGCTCGAGGACGCCGCCGATGCCGACGCCGCCGGAAAGATGCACGCCCTTGCCGATCTGCGCGCAGGAGCCGACGGTCGCCCAGGTGTCGACCATCGTGCCCTCGTCGACATAGGCGCCAAGATTGACGAAGGAGGGCATCAGCACGACGCTTTTGCCGATATGGGCCGAGCGGCGCACGATCGCGCCCGGGACCGCGCGAAAGCCGGCTTCGGTGAAGCGGGCGGCATCCCATCCGGCGAACTTGGAAGGCACCTTGTCCCACCAGGTCGCACCGCCCGGTCCGCCCTCCATGATCTCCATGCCGTTCAGCCGGAAGGACAGGAGGACGGCCTTCTTCAGCCACTGGTTGACCGTCCACCGGCCGTCGGCACCGCGTTCGGCGACGCGGACCTCGCCGCGGTCGAGGAGGTCGAGCGCGGTATCGACCGCCTCGCGCACCGGACCGGCCGTCTCCGTTCCGACGGAATCGCGATCGTCGAAGGCGGCTTCGATTTCCCGTTCGAGGCTGGCGAGATCCTGTGCGCTCATGACATTTTCCTGAAAGGCGATGAAAAGACCGGATGCGGGCCCCACATGCGACGACCGCACTTCTTGTGACCGGGCGTTTCCTAGGGTAGCCGGCGGAAAGGGTCAATCACAGGCAAGGCTCTCGTGTCATGAGACGAGGGCGGCGAACCTTCCGACGCGCTTCGTCAGCGCGTCCGAAACACGAACTGCGTAGGATAATAGGCGCATGGGTGGCGAGACGCTGCCGGCCGCAGCGCCCGAGGGAAAGGAAACACGATGGCGGCTCGCCGCACGGACAACAGCTGGAACCCGCTCGCCGACAGCAGCGAGGACCGCAACCGCGCCAAGCGCGTCACCACCAAGCCGCAGAGCGACAACCCCGCCTATCGCCTCGCCTATACGGACGAGGACTTCATGTGCCGCGAGGAGTTGCGGCCGGTGCGCCTGCAGCTCGAACTCCTGAAGGCGCAGATGGCGCTGACGGAAGCCGACATCCGCTCGACGGTGGTGCTCTTCGGCGGCGCGCGCATTCCCGAGCCCGGCAGGGATCCCTGGGCGGCGTGCAACGAGACGCAGCGCAAGAACCTCGCCGACGCTTCGTGCTACTACGACGAAGCGCGCGCCTTCGCGCGGATCTGCTCACGCGAGGCCATGCGGGAGGAATGCAAGGAATACGTGGTGGCGACCGGCGGCGGACCGGGCGTCATGGAAGCCGGCAACCGGGGTGCTGCCGATGTCGGGGCGCCCTCGATCGGCTTCAACGTCGTGCTGCCGCACGAGCAGGATCCGAACGACTACGTGACGCCGGAGCTTTCCTTCAACTTCCACTATTTCGCGATCCGCAAGATGCACTTCCTCATGCGGGCGAAGGCGTTCGCGATCTTCCCCGGCGGCTTCGGCACGATGGACGAGCTGTTCGAGACGCTGACGCTGATCCAGACGAAGCGCATGGAGCGCGTGCCGGTCATCCTTTTCGGCCAGGAATTCTGGAACCGGATCGTCGATTTCGACGCGCTCGCCGAGTTCGGCACCATCGCGCCCGGCGATACGGACCTTCTGTCCTTCGTGGAGACCGCTGAAGAGGCGTGGGCGATCGTTGCGGAGCGTTACGGACTGGAGCGGCAAGGCGCTTCCGCATGACGCTCGAAAGGCTCCGGGCCGGCCTAGCCGGTCGCGCGGGCGATCTGCGGGCCGAGTGCGACGAGGAAGCCCGCGAGGTCGTCGGTAACGTAGTCGATCGCCTCGTCGTGCGTGCGTTCGTGTTCCCAGCTTTCGCCGACGGCTTCCTTCATGTTGGAGGGAACGACGAGCACCGTGCGCATGCCGAGCGATTTCGGCACCGTCAGGTTGCGCGGCAGGTCCTCGAACATGGCGGCGTTCGCCGCGTCGATGCGGTTGAGGCCCAGGAACTTGTCGTAGGTCTCGCCGGCGGGCTTCGGCACGAGGTCGGCGGCAACGATGTCGAAGATGTCGTCGAAATGGTCGAGCACGCCGAGCGCTTCGGCCGTGCGGCGTGCGTGGCGGGTGTCGCCGTTCGTGAAGATGAACTTGCGGCCGGGCAGGGCTGCGATGGCGCGCCCAAGGGCGGGGTCCGGCTCGACGTGCGAATAGTCGATGTCGTGGACACGTTCGAGGAAGGCGTTCGAATCGATCCCGTGATGATGCATGAGGCCGGCGAGCGTCGTGCCGTGCTCGCGGTAGTAGCGCTTCTGCATGGCGCGCGCCTCGTCTTCGGGCAGCGACAGGAGTTCGGCGACATAGGCCGTCATGTTGCGGTCGATCTGCGCGAAGAGGTTCGTGCGGCGCGGATAGAGCGTGTTGTCGAGATCGAAGACCCAGTCGGTGACGTGGGCGAAATCGGCGCGATTCGGCGTGTCGGGCTTTTGGTTCATGGTGCCGCTCTACGAAGAAATGCGCCGAAGCGAAAGGCCCCGCGGGCGCGCCTGAAGGTTGCAGGCGTTCACGGAACGATGAGCGTGCCGGCGCCGTGCTCGGTGAAGATTTCGAGGAGCACGGCATGGGCGGTCTTGCCGTTGAGGATGACGACGCCCTCGACGCCGGCCTCGATCGCCTCGATGCAGGTCTGCACCTTCGGGATCATGCCGCCGGCGATCACGCCCTCCTCGATCAGGCGTTTCGCCTCGGGCACGGAAAGCTCCTTGATGAGCTCGCCATCGCCGTCGAGGACGCCGGGAACGTCGGTCAGGAAGAGGAGGCGGGTGGCGTTGAGCGCGCCGGCGACGGCACCGGCGAAGGTGTCGGCGTTGATGTTGTAGGTGTGGCCGTCGCGTCCCGGTGCCACCGGCGCGATGACGGGGATCATCTCGGACTTGGCGAGGAGGTCGAGCAGCGTCCGGTCGACCTCGGTGATGCGGCCGACGAAGCCGAGGTCGAGCACGCGCTCGATGTTGGAGTCGGGATCGATCACGGTCTTCTTCGCCTTCTCGGCGAAGACCATGTTTCCGTCCTTGCCGCACAGACCGATCGCCCACTCGCCCTCGGCGTTGATCATGGCGACGATTTCCTTGTTGATGGAGCCCGCAAGCACCATTTCGACGATCTCGACCGTCTTTTCGTCGGTGACGCGCAGACCCGCCTCGAAGCGCGATTCGATGCCCATGCGCGAAAGCATGCGGGCGATCTGCGGTCCGCCGCCATGGACGACGATCGGATTGACGCCGGACTGCTTCAGGAGTGCGACGTCGCGCGCGAAGGCGCGGCCGAGTTCGGCGTCGCCCATGGCATGGCCACCGTATTTGACGACGATCGTCCGATTTTCGTAACGCTGCATGTAGGGAAGCGCGCGCGAGAGCAGATCCGCCTGTGTCGAACTTTCGGTCATGTCGCTCATTGCGTGCCCTCTCGAAACCGTCCGGCGTTCTTAGCGAGAATGCGCGCGGGCGACAATGCACCGGCATGCCGATCCGAGCGCTCTATCCGGATCGAAGCGAAGCGATATCGAGCAGGAGGTCGCCGCTGATGCCGCTCGACGCGCTCGACCCGGTGATCAGCGTCAGCGCGCTCGACGTTCCGGAACCCGTGCCGTTGTCGAGGTCGTACATGGCGGAGAACTGGGACAGGAAGTCGGAAAGCGTGTCGGGATCCTGCAACCCGTCGATGTCGAGGCGATCGGAGATGTAGTTCGCCTGGACGTCGATGTCCGCTTGGCCCGTCGCCGAAGACAGGCCGAGTGCGGTCTGGGTCACCTTCAGGAGCGCGGAATCGGCCAGGATGTCGTAGGCGGAGGTGATTTCCGGCGCCTTGCGCTCGAAATAGAGTGCGAGCCGCACGCCGGTGTCGTCATCGCCTTCCTCGCCTTCCATCGTCTCGCGAACGTAGAGGTCGCTGGTGCGCACGGTGTTCGCGCGCGACTGGGCCGTGCCGGTTACGCCGGTGCCCACCTCGCCGTCGGCGGTGAAGTTGAAGCTGGCGGCGACCTCGCGCAACGCGCGGTCGGCGGTGGCGTTGGCGTAGCTGTCGGGATCGTCGAAATCGCTGGTCAGCGTCTTTAGCAACTGATCGCGGTCGACCGAATCGGGATCGATGCCGCCGGCCTTGAGCGCATAGGAAACGAGCCGGTCGTCGTCGAGGAACGCGTCGAGCGAGGTGACGGTGCCGATGGTATCGTCGTAATAGCGCGTTTCCGCCTCGATCGTGCCGTTGTCGGTGCCGGCCTTCTTCGCCGCCGTGGCGTAGGCGGTT
This sequence comes from Pararhizobium mangrovi, assembly GCF_006516965.1. Classification (GTDB taxonomy): domain Bacteria; phylum Pseudomonadota; class Alphaproteobacteria; order Rhizobiales; family Rhizobiaceae; genus Pararhizobium_B; species Pararhizobium_B mangrovi. The sequence continues at coordinate 7,916 of NZ_VHLH01000053.1, forward strand.
TCGGTGTTCTTCCGGTTCGCGTTGGATTGCGCGACATCCGGGGGTGCCGCGTCGCCGGCCGGGGAGAAGTTGAAGGCGGCTGCAAGCGCGTCGTAGCGCGCATCGTGCCCGGGACCGAGCTTCGCGCCACCGTCGGTCAGCGCCGTCTTCACCTTGGCGAGGTCGGCCGTCTCCGGATCGAAGCCGTATGCCTGCAGCACGTAGTCGGTCAGGCGGTCGTCTGACATGAGGTCGTCGACGGACGTCACGTTCGCCGACGCCTTCCTGTAATAGGCCGTTTCCGTATCGGTATGAGCTTTGAACGCGTCGTCATAGGCGTTCGTGTAGCTCTTCGTCACGAGGTCGAGATTGTCCGCGGAAAGGGCACTCTTGCCCTCCGGCACGTTCCCTTCGGCGTCGAAATCGAAGAATTCGGCGAGTTCGGCGTAGTTGCCCTCGAGCTCGGTTGTATTGGCGAAGCTCGTCGGGTCGTCCGGATCGCTCGTCAGCGCCTCGCGCACGGCGTCGGGTTCCGAGGTGTATCCGCCGAAGCCGAACGCCGTCAGGACGTAGGACAGGAGCTGGCTGTCGCCCATGAGATCGTCGACGGAATGCACCGAAGCGATCCCCTTCGTGAAGTTATCGGTGTTGTCGGCGGCCATCTTCGGCGTGGTGTAGGCCGATTGCAGGAAGCCGTAATCGGCCGTCACGCTGAGGATCTGGTCGTCGGTCTGCACCGGCTCGCCATCCTTCACGGTTCCGTCGGCGGCGAAGTTGTAGTCCTTGGCGATGTCGAGCAGTGCGCCGCCGGCGGTGTTGGCGAAGCTGCCGGGATCGGAAAGGTCGCTCGTCAGCGCCTTTCGCACGTCGGCGAGCGAGGCGTATTTCGGGTCGATGTCGTTGGCCTGGAGCGCGTAGGTGACGAGCTGCGAATTGCCGAGGAGATCGTCGACGGAGGTCACCGAACCGATCGTCTTTCGGTAATACGCCGTCTGCGTATCGACGCTCGTGAGACCATCCTGCGCCTTTTGCGAGTAGAGACCGATCGTGTCGTCCTCCTGCGCGTCCGTCTGGCCGTCGAACGAACCGTTCGAGACGGTGCCGTCGGAGGAAAAGCGGAAGGCGGCGGCGAAGTCGGTGTAGCGCGGATCGGCGAGCTTGTTGGCGAAGCTGTCCTTGTCGGAAAGATCGCTCGTCAGGACCTTCTTCATGAAGGCCTTGGCGTAGGTCATGTCCTCCAGCCCGTAGGCCTTCATGGCGTAGGAGAACAGGCGGTAGTCATCGACGAAATCGTCGACCGAATGAACCGAGCCGATGTTCTCCCGATAATAGCTCGTGTCGGCGGCGACGATCGGCTCGCGTGCGGTGCGCCTCAGATTGGCGGTGAGATCGCTGTTGACGAGCGTATAACGCGCGAGGGTAGAAACCATTGAACCGGCCGGTTGCTGGCGATACGCTATTGTCCACGGGCCCGGTTGCGCGAAGCTTAACGTTTGGCGACGATGATGGGCGGGATGACAGGCAGGGATCGCGCAAGCGGTGGTCGGGGACGAACGATATGGGCCGCGCGGGGGCTGACGAACAGACTGGCGACATGATCGCGCGCGTCGCGCTCAAGGATCGCTCCGCCTTCTCCAAACTCTACACGGAGAACGCACCGAAACTTTTCGGGATTTGCCTGCGTATCCTCAGGAACCGGACCGAAGCCGAAGAGGCGCTGCAGGAGGTCTTCGTGAAGATCTGGCAGCGCGCGGACCGCTTCGCGCCGGGACAGGCGAGTGCCGCCGCATGGCTGGCGGCGGTGGCTCGCAACCATGCAATCGACGCGGTAAGGGCCCGTCGCCCCTCTGCGTCCGACATCGACGAGGCCTACGACCTGGCCGACGAGGCGCCGGACCCGGAACACGTCGCCGTGCTTTCGAGCGAAGGGCGACAGATCGACGCCTGCATGGAAGAGCTGGACGCCGAGCGCGCCCGGGCGGTCAAGGGGGCGTATGTCGAGGGGCTGAGCTACCAGGAACTGGCCGAGCGCTACGGCGTGCCGTTGAATACGATGCGGACATGGCTGAGACGCAGCCTGATCCGCCTGAGAGAGTGCCTGGAGCGATGACGAGCGAAGAAGCGGCGAACGGTGGAAGCGACGACCGGGTGGTGGCGGGCGAATACGTGCTCGGCACGCTGCCCCTCGACGCACGCCGCATCGCCGAGGCGCGCATCGCGCGGGAGCCGGCCTTCGCGGCGCTCGTCGAGCGCTGGGAAAACGATCTTTCCGGGTTCAACGACGCGTACGAAGTGGCCGAGCCGCCGCGCCACGGCTATGCCGGGATCGAGCGGCGTCTCTTCGGCGAAACCCGCGAGAGGCGCGGGTCGTGGCTGCGTTCGCTCGCCATGTGGCGCGGTGCGACGGCCGTGCTCCTCGTCGCCGTCGTCGGTCTTTCGGTCGCGCTCGTCGGTCTGTCTCGCACGGCACCCGAAGGCATGCCGCTCGTCGCGCATCTCGATGCCGACCAGAGTCCCATCGATCTCGTCGCCCATTACCGTTCGGGCAGCGGCCAGCTGACGCTTCAGCCGGTGGCGGCCGGTGCGCAGGAGCCGAAATCGCTCGAACTGTGGATGTTCAACGGCCAGGAGCCGCCGGTCTCCCTCGGTGTGCTTCCCGAAAACGGCGAGGGAGAGGTGGTCGTGCCCGAAGAGATGCGAAGCCACCTCAAGGCCGGTTCCACGCTCGCCGTCAGCCTGGAGCCGAAAGGCGGCTCGACGACCGGCGCGCCGAGCGGACCGGTGGTCGCCTCGGGCCCGGCGCAATCGCTCTGACGGGCGTGTCGGCCAGGGGTCGGCGAACCTGCATTTTCTTCCTGCGATAAAGCGCCTTTTCCTGAAACTTTCACGACGCGGCCTTCGTCCTTCCTTTCGGAAGCGGGCGAGTCGTCCGACGGCCCGCACGGCCCGGTTCCGCTTCCCCGAGCGGACGGCGTTTCGCGCCGTCCTTCGCCCGGTGCATCCTGTCCCGCGTCGTGCGACCCTTGCACACTCCGACTGTACGACGCGGGACACGGGGGGCACCGGAAAAAGGCGGGCACGGCCGTCCATCGGAAACGATGCGCTCGAAGGCGAAGGCCAACTCCGGTGGCGAGAACGAAAAGCGCCACACGCAGGCGTGACCGCCATCAAGGATGACGAATGCCGCCGGAGGCTTATATCGCAGGGTCGTAACCGGTGCGCCGGCACGGGAGCCGCACGGGACGGGCTCCGCTGCCGATGGCGCCTTGCCGAACCGATTTCATAAGCGCGTCGGACGATCAGGCGATGCGCGAAACGCCCAAGAGGAGACGACGGCGATGCTCGATCGAAGAACCTTTCTTTCCGGTGCGGCCATAGCTGCGATCGGCGGGTCGTTTTTCGTGCGCGGTGGCGCGCGGGCGGCCGATCAGAAGTTTCCCTACCAGCTTTCGACCGCCGAGTGGCGCAAGAAGCTGACGCCGGAGCAATTCCGCGTGCTGCGCGAAGAGGGCACCGAAGCGCCGTTTTCGAGCGATCTTCTGCACGAAGCGCGCACCGGCATCTTCCATTGCGCCGGATGCGACAACGCGGTCTATTCCTCCAAGACCAAGTTCGACAGCGGCACCGGCTGGCCGAGCTTCTATCAGGCGATGAACGGCGGGGTGGGGACCAAGTCCGACCACAAGCTCTTCGCCGAACGCACCGAAGTGCATTGCGCGCGCTGCGGCGGCCATCTCGGGCACATCTTCGACGACGGTCCGAAACCGACCGGCAAGCGTCACTGCATCGACGGTGTCGCCCTGAATTTCAAGCCCAAGGCGAGCGCCTGAGCGTTCGACGCGGCGGGAACGGCAGCCCGCTTCAGCCGGTAACGGCGAAACCGGCTGCGGCGCGCAGCGCGTCGAGGCCGGTGGCCTTTTCCGACGAGGTCGCGAGCACCTGTGGAAAGGCGGCGGGATGCTTCGCCGTCGCGGCACCCGTCTCCTCGACCATGCGGGCGACGCCGGCAGACTTGATCTTGTCGGTCTTCGTCAGCACGAGCTGGTAGGAAACGGCCGCCCGATCGAGCAGGTCGAACACCGCCCGGTCGTTCGCCTTGACGCCGTGGCGCGCGTCGATCAGCACGAAGACGCGCTTGAGCGTCGCGCGGCCACGCAGATAGTCGAAGACGAGCCGGGTCCAGGCCTCGACCTTTTCCTTGGGGGCCTGGGCGTAGCCATAGCCCGGCATGTCGACGAGGGCGACCGGCGGTTCGCCCTTCTCGCCGCCGGCGAACTCTTCGGGAATGAAGAAGTTCAGCGCCTGCGTGCGCCCGGGCGTGTTCGAGGTGCGGGCGAGGCCCTTGCGCCCGAGCAACGCGTTGATGAGCGACGACTTGCCGACGTTCGAGCGACCGGCGAAGGCGATCTCCGGAGGCCCCTGCGGCGGCAGCGTCTCCATCGAAGGGACCGTCGCCAGGAAGGTCCATGGACGGTTGAACAGTGCCGCGCCTGCTTCGGCGCCCTCGTCCGTCGTCGTCGCGTCCATCGCCCGTTCGCGTCCTTCCGGCGCATGTCGCCTCAAAACCCGGTCTGGTTTCGACAATCGCACGATGGCTGTCAACGTCGGCGTCGGTGATCACGCTTCCGTCGGAGGATGAAACGCTTTAGGACGAGCGCCATGCCCAGATCCTCGACCGGTTCGCAAATCGAGACCCTGATCCAGCTCCTGGCGCGCGTGCCGGGCCTCGGCCCCCGTTCCGCGCGCCGCGCGGCGCTGCACCTCATCAAGAAGAAGGATGCGCTGCTCGGCCCGCTTGCCGAGGCGATGGCCGAGGCGCACGCGGCGGTGAAGGTCTGCTCCACCTGCGGCAACGTCGATACGCGCGATCCCTGCTCGATCTGCGCCGACGAGCGGCGCGACGCTTCCACCGTCATCGTCGTCGAGGACGTCGCCGACCTCTGGGCACTGGAGCGCGCGGGTGCCGCGAACGCCATGTATCACGTGCTCGGCGGGGTGCTCTCGCCGCTCGACGGGATCGGCCCGGAAGAACTCAACATCCGCTCGCTGGTCGGCCGTGTCGAGGCGGGCGGCGTCGACGAGCTGATCGTGGCGGTGAACGCGACGGTCGAGGGGCAGACGACGGCGCACTACATCATGGACCAGGTCGGCGATCTCGGCGTGAAGGTCACGCGGCTCGCCCACGGCGTGCCGGTCGGCGGCGAACTCGACTATCTCGACGACGGCACGCTTTCCGCCGCGCTGCGCTCGCGTACGGCGTTCTGAGGCGGAGATCCGTCGCGTTCGAAAACGGCAGTATGGACGCGGGACGCCTCGGTTCACGCTTCACGGTTTCCTCCGGATGATCGAGTCTCCAGAGCCTTTCAGGTTTATACGGAAGCGCTCTGTTCGATCGTGCCGGTTTTCCACGCGACAAAGTGGGAGAGCGGTACGGTCGAACCCTTCGGGCCGACCCTGTTTGCGCCAGGACGCTTCGACGGATGGCTCGACCGTACCACCAGTACGCTCGTCGCCATCCGTCTCGGTCCTGACGCAAACAGGGTCGGCAGAGCGTTTCC
>NZ_VHLH01000054.1 GCF_006516965.1 Pararhizobium mangrovi
TTCATCCGGTCCCTCCCTGGACTCTGAAGTCTCACAACCTCAACATCCCCGGTCCGGACCGGATGGACAACCTAATGAAAGCTCACATCTAAGACGCCCGCTTCATTTCGCAGATCCCGGTCGGCAGTACGGGTCATGCGCGCATAAAAAAGCACGGACCGGCGAACCGGTCCGTGCCCGAACGCACGAAAATCAGGCGTCGATGCCGCTTACGGCATCAGGACGTGGTTGATGACGTGGACGACGCCGTTCGACTGGTTGACGTCGGCGGTCGTGACAACCGCACGATTGCCCTTGGCGTCGACGATGGCAAGACCCTGCTCGTAAGGCTCGACGGTCAGTTCCTCGCCATTGACGGTCTTGAGCATCAGCTTGCCGCCGTGCGCCTTGGCGTCACGCAGCATGTCCGGGCCGGAATGCATTCCCGGTACGACGTGATAGGTCAGGATCGACGTGAGCTGGTCCTTGTTCGCCGGCTTCATCAGCGAGTTCAGCGTGCTCTTCGGCACTTCGTTGAAGGCGCTGTTCGTCGGCGCGAACACCGTGAACGGGCCTTTGCCGGAAAGCGTATCGACGAGGCCTGCAGCCTTTACGGCCGCGACGAGCGTCGTCAGATTGTTCGCCTTCGAAGCGTTCTGAACGATGGTCTGCTGCGGCGACATCGGCGCACCACCGACCATCGGGTCGGACTGTGCCGAGGCGGTTGCGATGCCACCGGCGAAAGCGAGCGCTGTCGAAAGAGCGGCGGCAGTAAGGGTCTTCTTGAACATGGAACACCTCCGATTGTGTTTGCCTTGAACGACAAGGGACCTTACGCGCCGTGGCCGGCAAAAGTTTCACCACTTTCTCGCGAGCTGCATCATACGGGTTTCAGGCCCGCCCGTTCTCCGACGCCTCCGCCTCGCGCTCGCGAAAGGGATGCGCCTTGTAGACGCCGAGGATATTAAGCTCGCGTGAGAAGAAGCCGAGTTCTTCCAGGGCGTTGGCAAGCGGAGTATCGTCCGGATGGCCGATGACGTCGACATAGAACTGCGAGGCGAAGAAGCGCCCGCCGGTCTGGTAGCTCTCGAGCTTGGTCATGTTGACGCCGTTGGTCGCGAAACCGCCGAGCGCCTTGTAGAGGGCAGCCGGAAGGTTGCGCACGCGAAAGACGAAAGTGGTGATCATCAGGTCGCTCGGGCTTTCGCGCGCGATCCACTGCCTTTCCTTTTGAAGCACGACAAAGCGCGTCGCGTTCGTTTCCGTATCCTCGACGTTTTCGGCAACGATCTTAAGCCCGTAGAGGTCGGCGGCAAGCCGTGGCGCGAGCGCGGCCATGGTGCGTTCGCCGGTATCCGCGACGAGCCGTGCGGCACCCGCCGTGTCCCCGGCGACGACCGGCTTCCAACCGTTCTCGCGCACGATCCTGCGGCATTGGCCGAGCGCATGGATATGGCTGTGGACGGTGCGGATCTCCTCGACCTTCGTGCCGGGCAGCACCATCAGCTGGAAATGGATCGGCATGAAATATTCGCCGACGATGTAGAGCCCGGATTCGGGCATCAGATGATGGATGTCGGCGACGCGCCCGGCGATCGTGTTCTCGATCGGGATCATCGCGAGATCCGCCGACCCGTTCTCGACGGCGTTGAACGCGTCCTCGAAGGTCGGACAGGGAATCGTGTCCATGTCCGGGAACATGTCGCGGCAGGCCATGTCCGAATTGGCACCGATATCGCCTTGGAAGGCGATCCGTTTGACGCGGTCCGTCATTGTCAACTCCCGGTTTTGGAAAGGATCTGGCGAGCGCGCTCGAGATCGGCCGGCGTATCCACGCCGAGCGGTTCGCCCTCGACGATCTCGGCGTCGATGCGCATGCCCGCTTCGAGCGCGCGAAGCTGCTCCAGCCGTTCGCGGCGTTCGAGCGTCGACGGCGGCAGCGCGACGAAGCGCGCGAGTGCCGACCGGCGATAGGCGTAGAGCCCGATGTGATGATAAAACGGCCCCTCGCCCCAGGGCGCGCTTTCCCGGGTGAAATAGAGTGCGCGCAGGCGCGTCGGTCCAACCGGCGAGCCGACGAGCTTGACGATGTGGCTCGCCGTCCGGTCCGCATCGTCGGCGATCTCGGTCGTCAGCGTCGCGATGTCGACTTCGGGTTCTTCCAGCGGAGCGAGCGCGGCCCGCACCGTCTGCGGCGCGATGGTCGGAAGGTCGCCCTGCACGTTGACCACCGTGTCGATCTCGCCGCCCCCCTCGATCATGCCGAGCGCCTCGTGGATCCGGTCGGAGCCCGATGCGTGGTCGCCGCGCGTCATCACCGCCTCGAACCCCGCACCGCGAACGATCTCGGCGATCGCCTCGGTATCGGTCGCCACGACGACGCGCCCGATCGCCGCCTCGCTTGCCCGTCTTGCGACCTGCACGATCATCGCCTCGCCTGCGATCTCGGCGAGCGGCTTGCCCGGCAGGCGCGTGGAATGCATCCGGGCTGGGACGAGAACCACGACGGACGGGGCCATGCGCGCTCCTTCAAAGGGCTTCGACGAGGCGGAAACGCCGGGCTTTTGCCCTCTTGCGATCGTTCTCGATGCTTGTTGCAACAAGGCGGCAAAAGCCATAGGTTCCAGCCGAATTCAAGCGTGGCCGGGGATTAGGGGCCTGAACGCAAGGGGAGCGAGGACGCATGAACTCCGCGTTTTTGAACATGGCGGCGGGCGCCTTTCTGGGAACCTGTTTCGTCGCCATGTCGCTTTCGATCCTTTCGGGAGCGATCTACGATTCTCCGACGCCGGCCAAGGAAGGCTTCGTCATCAAGGCCGCGGTGCCGGAAGGCGGCGGATCGTCGCAGTCGCAAAAGCCGGAAGTTCCGCCGATCGCACCCCTGCTCGCGAGCGCCGATCCCGCGGAGGGAAAGTCGATCTTCAAGAAGTGCCAGACCTGCCATAACGGCGAAAAGGGCGGGCCAAACAAGATCGGCCCCAACCTTTGGGGCGTCGTCGGCCGGCCGATCGCCTCGCACGAGGGGTTCAGCTACTCCTCCGGCATGAAGGACTTCTCCGACGGCGGCAAGGAACACTGGACCTACGACCACCTGAACCATTTCATCCACGACCCGCAAGGCGTGGTGAAGGGCACGGCCATGACCTTCGCCGGCGTCAAGGACGACCAGCAGCGCGCCGACGTCATCGCCTATCTCCACACGCTTTCCGACGACCCGGTCCCCTTCCCCAAGCCCGACGAGGGCAAGAAGGAAGGTAAGGATTCGGCCTCCTCCGGTGACGGCGGCGACGCCAAGGCCGGCAACGGCGACGCGGGCAACGCCAAGGCGAAAGCCTCCGAAGGAGCCGACAGCCAAAACGCCGACTCGGGCCCGAAGGGCGCGTCCGGCACCGGCAATGCGACCGACGAGAACGGTGCGTCGGCGGCCGGCGACAACGGCGCGGGCGACGGCGGAAGCGGCAGCGGCAGCGGCTCGGGCAACGCGTCGGGCGATACCAACGGCAACGCGTCCGGCAGCACCGGCGGCAACGCCGGTTCGAACACGAACGATTCGAACGCAGGCGGCTCGGGCGACAAGGGTTCGAACGCAGCCGATTCGGGCAAGGCGAACTCGGGCGATGCCGGTTCGGCGGGCCAGAGCGAACCGAACGGCGTGACGAACAGCGATCAATCGAGCGAGCCGCGCACGCTTTCGCCGTCCGACCAGCCGGCGACGACCGACGATCCGAACGCCGGATCGCAGTCGCAAACGCAGAAATCGAACGAACAGAGCGGCCAGAAGGTGCCGGACGACGCACAGTAGCCGCATCGCCGCAACCGCGACGGACAGCAGCGGGCACGGGCCGGGACAAAGCGTCGTCGGAATTCGGATGGCTCCTGTTTTTCGCCGCGTTTCGCCTTATGCTGGCAGGACGACGAAGCCCGCCAACGAAGGGACGACCCGATGGAGCGACCCCGCGTCATTCCGAAGCTCATCTGGCCGAAGCTCATCTGCGCAGGCCTGATCGCCTGTGCGACTTCGATCGGCGCCATTGCCGCGCCGAATGCGACCGAAACCGCCGGTACGCAGGACGCGGGCCCGACCTGGCACACCGGCATCGCGCTCATCGGCAAGCCGAAATATCCATCGGGCTTCGACCATTTCGACTACGTCAATGTCGACGCGCCGAAGGGCGGCACGCTCAACCTTTCGGAAAGCGGATCCTTCGACACGCTGAACCCGATCCTCTCGAAGGGTGATCCGGCATCGGGCGTGCTCGCGGAGGTTTTCGAGCCTCTCTTCATGACATCGGAAGACGACGCCATCGCGTCCTACGCGCTCATCGCGGAGGCCGTTTCCTACCCCGACGACATCTCGTCCGCCACTTTCAAGCTGCGCAGGAACGCCCACTTCTCGGATGGGACGCCGGTAACGCCGGAAGACGTCGTCTGGAGCTTCCGTAAAGCCGTCGAACTCAATCCGCAGCAGCTCTTCTACTACAAGCACGTGAAGTCGGTGGAAAAGAGCGGCGACCACGCGGTCACCTTCCATTTCGACGAGAAGAACAACCGCGAACTCCCCTCGATCGTCAGCCAGATGCTCGTTCTACCGAAGCACTGGTGGACCGCGAACGGCCGCAGCATCGCCAGGACGACGCTCGAAGCGCCGATCGGATCGGGACCCTACACCATCGCCTCGATCGACCCGGGCGCGAAGATCGTGCTCAAGCGCGATCCGAACTATTGGGGCAAGGACCTGAACGTGAATGTCGGCCGGAACAATTTCGGCACGATCACCTACACCTACTATTCCGACCGCAATGTCGAGTTTCAGGCCTTCAAGTCCGGCAATGTCGATTTCTGGGCCGAGAACGAGGCCAAGCGCTGGGCGACGCAATACGGTTTCCCGGCCGTGAAACAGGGCCGCATCACACGCGAGACGGTTCCCAACCCGACGCGGGCGACCGGTGTGATGATCGGCTTCGTGCCGAACCTGCGCAGGGACATGTTCAAGGACCCGCGCGTCCGTCGCGCACTGAACCACTGCTTCAATTTCGAGGAACTGAACCGCACGATCTTCTACGGCCAGTACGAGCGCGTCGACAGCTACTTCTTCGGCACGCCGCTCGCAGCGCCCGGCGTGCCGACGGGCCGGGAGAAGGAGATCCTCGAAACGGTGAAGGACACCCTGCCCGCAGACGTGTTCACCAAGCCCTACACCAATCCGAAGTTCGGCTCCGACGCGGCGGAGCGCGACAATCTGCGCGAGGCGGTCGCCCTCTTCAGGCAAGCCGGCTACGAGATCCGCGGCGGGACGATGGTGAATGCCAAGACCGGCGATCCGTTCACCTTCCAGATCCTGCTGAACGGCCCGATCATCGAGAAGGTCGCGCTACCCTTCGCGCAGGAGCTCGGGCGGATCGGGGTAAAGGTCGACGTGCGCACGGTCGACCCCTCCTCCTATATCAATCGCCTGCGCAGTCGTAACTTCGACATGATCTACACGGGCTGGCCCGAGACCCTTTCGCCCGGCAACGAGCAGGCGGACTTTTGGGGCTCGGCGGCCGCCAAGCGCGATGGATCGCGCAACTATGCGGGCATTTCCGACCCCGGCATCGACACGCTGATCCGCGACGTGATCTTCGCCAAAGACCGTGACGAGCTGGTCGCGTCCACGCATGCCCTCGACCGCGCCCTGCTTTCTCATCATTACGTCGTGCCGAGCTACTCGCGGCGCGACGTGCCGATCGCCTTCTGGAAGACGATCGAGCGGCCGAAATCGCTGCCGGAATTCGGTCTCGGCTTCCCCGACAGCTGGTGGGCCGAAAAGGCCGGCGGGTCTCCCTCTTGACCGGCAGGGCAGATGATCCGGACTTCTCGCCGACCCGTCGGCGCCTTCTCGCCGTGTCGGCCGGTGCGGCGGGAGCGCTGTTCCTGCCGATCTCCGTCAGCGGTGCCTTCGCGGCAAACCCGACCGGCCGGCGGCTGCACGGCATCTCGGCTTTCGGCGACCTGAAATATCCGGCTGGATTCGAAAAGTTCGACTACGCCGATCCGGACGCGCCGACTGGCGGAACCTTCGCCTTCCAGCCGTCGACCACGAACTTCAACCAGAGCACGCAGACCTTCAACACGCTGAACAGCTTCGTGCTCGGCGGCGACGCGCCGCCACGCATGGAACTGACCTTCGACACGCTGCTCGTCGATTCCTACGACGAGCCGGACTCGCTCTACTGCCATCTGGCCGCATGGATCATGGTCAGCGAGGACCGCAATACCTATACCTTCGGCCTTCGCCCCGAAGCTCGGTTTCGCGACGGCACCCCGGTCACCTCGGCCGATGTCGTCTTCTCGCTGCTGCAGCTCAAGCAGAACGGCCACCCGCAGCTTGCCTTCCCGCTCGCCGAACTCATCAGCGCCAAGAGCCGCGGTCCGCATACGGCGGAAATCCGCTATTCCGGCAACCAGTCGGCGCATGCCGTGCTATCGCTTTCGACGATGCCGATCTTTTCGCGCGCCTACTACACGCAGCACCCCTTCGATTCCTCCAGCCTCGCCCCGCCTCTCTCCTCCGGGCCGTGGAAGGTGGGGCGCGTTGATGCGGGACGGACCATCGAATACGAACGCGCCGAAGATTACTGGGGCCGCGACCTGCCGACCATTCGCGGGCTCGACCATTTCGACCGGTTGCGCATTGACTTCTTCGCCGAGCGGGAACCGGCCTTCCAGGCCTTCAAGAAGGGCGACATCCTGTGGCGGGAGGAATTCACCGCGAAGGTCTGGGCAACCGGCTACGCGTTTCCCGCCGTAGGGGCCGGCAAGGTCGTCAAGGGCGAGTTCGCCGAGGAAAAGCGGCCGATCATGCAAGCCTGGGCGCTGAACCAGCGCCATGAACGCTTCGCCGATGTGCGCGTGCGCCAGGCGATCGATCTTTGCTTCGACTTCGCCTGGACGAACGCGAAGATCTTCTACAATGGCTATACCCGCTCCCAGTCGATCTTCGAGCGCTCGCCCTTCAAGGCCGAGGGCAAACCATCGCCCGCCGAGACGGCACTGATGAAGGGGCTCGGATCGGACGTGCCGGAAACGGCCTTCGGCGAGGCGCCGATGCAGCCGGTCGCGAACGGCTCCGGCAAGGATCGCGTGCTCCTCAAGAAGGCGAACGACCTGTTGAGCGAAGCGGGATGGAAGCGCGAGGGAACGGGTTTCGAAAAGGACGGAACGCCGCTCGACCTCGAGATCCTCATGAACACGACCTCGCTCGAACGCGCCTGCGCCGGCTTCGTCCAGAACATGCGCGATCTCGGCATCGGCGCGCGCATGCGCGTGGTGGACGCGGCGCAGTACCAGCGGCGCCTGCGCACGTTCGATTTCGACATGACCATGCTGGCGGTCTCGTTTTCCTCGACGCCGACGGCGGAAAGCCTGGGTCAGTTCTTCTCCAGCACGTCGGCGAAGCAGGAAGGGTCCTACAACCTGCCCGGCGTCGACCTCGGCCTTTACGACGCGCTCCTTCAAAGGATTGCCGAGGCGAAGACGCGCGACGACCTGGTCACGGCCATGCGCGTGCTTGACAGGGTGCTGCGCGCCCGGCTCGACTGGATCCCGTGCTGGTACGCGGCGAATCACCGCGTGGCCTACTGGGATGTTTTCGGCTTTTCACGGCCGAAGCCGGACTATGCATGGCCGGTGGAAAGGCTGTGGTGGTACGACACCAAGAAAGCGGAAGCGATCGGCAAGGTTTGACCGGTGATTGGCAAGGCTTGACCGGTGATCGGCAAGGTTTGACCGGTGAACGTCATGATTTGACCGGCGCCGATCGTGGGCCGTACCCCTCATCGAACGCGACCTTTGGAGCGAACGAATAGCCCATGGGCGCCTATATCCTCAGACGACTCCTGCTGATGATTCCGACCATCATCGGGATCATGGCGATCTCCTTCATCGTCATCCAGTTCGCGCCCGGCGGACCGGTCGAACAGGTGATCGCGCAGCTCCAGGGCCAGGGCGACACCTCGACCGGCCGTATTTCCGGCGGCGGCAGCGATTTCCAGGGCTCGCAGTCGGCAGCGGGCGGCAGCGGCAACGGCGAATACCGTGGCGCACAAGGGCTCGATCCCGAATTCATCGCCAAGCTCCGGAAGCAGTTCGGCTTCGACAAGCCGCCGCTCCAGCGCTTCGCCAAGATGATGTGGGACTACGCCCGCTTCGATTTCGGCCAGAGCTATTTCCGTGACATTTCGGTGATCGACCTCATCGGCGAAAAGCTTCCGGTCTCGATCTCGCTCGGCGTCTGGATCCTGCTTCTGTCCTACGCGATCTCGATCCCGCTCGGCATCAAGAAGGCCGTCGGCGACGGATCGCAGTTCGACGTGTGGACGTCGGGCATCATCATCGTCGCCTATGCGGTGCCGGGCTTCCTCTTCGGCATCCTGCTCATCGTGCTCTTCGCAGGCGGCTCGTTCTTCGACTGGTTCCCGCTGCGCGGCCTCGTCTCGGACAATTTCTGGTCCCTGCCCTGGTACTCGAAGATCCTCGACTATTTCTGGCACCTGACGCTGCCGCTGATCTCGCTGGCGCTCGCCGCCTTCGCGACATCGACGCTGCTCACCAAGAACTCCTTCATCGACGAGATCCGCAAGCAATACGTCGTCACCGCCCGTGCGAAGGGCCTCAGCGAACGGCGCGTGCTCTACGGCCACGTCTTCAGAAACGCCATGCTCATCATCATCGCGGGTTTCCCGGCAGCCTTCATCACCTCGTTCTTTTCCGGATCGCTGCTCATCGAGACGATCTTCTCGCTCGACGGGCTCGGCAGGCTCGGCTTCGAATCGGTCGTCAAGCGCGACTATCCGGTGGTCTTCGCCACGCTCTACATCTTCTCGCTGATGGGGCTCGTCGTCGGGCTCGTTTCCGATCTCACCTATACCTGGGTCGATCCGCGCATCGACTTCGAGCGGCGGGACGTTTGACGATGGATCGCGCCGTCGAGGAATACGAGACCGAGACGCACGGCCGCGCCGTGGTCGACGACGGTCCGCCGAAGGGCTGGATCTCGCCGACGAACAAGCGGCGCTGGCGCAACTTTAAGGCCAACCGGCGCGGCTACGTCTCGTTCTGGATCTTCATTATCCTCTTCGTGCTCACCCTGTTCGCCGAGTTCATCGCCAACGACCGGCCGATCCTCGTCGAATACAAGGGCGAGCTGCTGACGCCGATCTTCCACGATTACCCCGAAACGAAGTTCGGCGGCTTTCTCGCGCAGACCGACTACCGCGACCCCTTCATCAAGAAGGAGGTCGACGGCCACGGCTGGATGATCTGGCCGCCGATCCGCTATTCCTACAACACGGCGAATTCCTACATCCCGCATTCGGCGCCGACGGAGCCCTGGTGGCTGATGTCGAAGAAGGAACGCTGCCAGGCCTATCCCGAAGGGGCGAACGACCCGGACTGCACGCTCGGCAACATGGACTGGCTCGGCACCGACGACCAGGCGCGCGACGTGATGGCGCGCGTCATCTACGGGTTCCGGATATCCGTGCTCTTCGGTCTCGTGCTGACGGCCGCATCGGCGCTGATCGGCGTCTCGGCCGGCGCGATCCAGGGCTATTTCGGCGGCTGGACCGATCTCATCTTCCAGCGCGTCATCGAGATCTGGTCGTCGATTCCGGTGCTCTACATCCTGCTCATCATCGCCGCGATCCTGCCGCCGGGCTTCTGGGTGCTGCTCGGCATCATGCTGTTGTTTTCGTGGGTCGCCTTCGTTGGCATTGTCCGGGCGGAGTTCCTGCGCGCGCGCAACTTCGAATACGTCAACGCGGCGCGTGCGCTCGGCGTCGGCAACGTGACGATCATCTTCCGCCACCTCCTGCCGAACGCGATGGTCTCGACGTTGACCTTCCTGCCCTTCATCCTGTCGGGTTCGATCACGACGCTGACCTCGCTCGACTTCCTCGGCTTCGGCCTGCCGCCGGGCTCTCCCTCGCTCGGCGAACTGATCGCCCAGGGCAAGGACAACCTCCAGGCCCCCTGGCTCGGCCTGACGGCTTTCTTCGTACTATCCATCATGCTCTCGCTGCTGATCTTCATCGGCGAAGCGACCCGCGACGCCTTCGACCCGCGCAAGACGTTCCGGTAAGTGCAATTCGTTGCGATATGTTCGATAACCGCCGTCACCGGTGTGCAACGGCAAGAGCGCATTCGGATGAACAGGATCGTCGTTAGGCATTACCCTCCTCGAAACTGCCGCTGGAACTGCGCAACGATCTCCGTTCTGACGCAGCCGTAACGATTACGGTTGAGAAGGATCCGCGCGAAACGGTTTCGAACAATGATTTTCTCGGGCTCATGCGTGACGTTCAGGTAAAGGCGCAGCGGGTAGCGACGGAAGAAGCCGTCGCGCGCGCGTTCCGGAACGAGTGGTGACGTCCAGCGCCCTCTATCTCGACACGAACATCTTTATCGCCGCCTTCGAAAACAATGACGCATTTGCCGCTCGTCTGCTTGATCTCTCCACGGCGAGTTCGCTGAGAGCGCGACCATCGCTTGTGACCCGCGAACTGACGTTCGCCGAATTGATGGTGGTACTGCTGCTCGAAGAAAACGATCGCCTTGTCGAGCTTTACGAGGCGATTGCCGTATCGAACGCATCCGTCGACATCGTACCGGTCAATCGAACGGACCTTCGATCTGCGGCCGCGATGCGCGCAAGTCGGACCCCGCTGCGCCTACCCGGCGCGATCCGCCTTTCGACGGCGATCCATCAAAGCTGCGACCACCCTATGAGTTTGGCAACCGGAACATCGCACTATCGGCAGCCTGTCTTGAGCACATGCAAAACGCAGGAAATCACAGCGCGATCGTCGACACGAGGCTTATCAGGCGGCCATGCGGAAGATGTGGCGCAATCGCCGCCCACGCCTTGTCGGATAGTCAAAACAGATGCCTTGCCATAGCCGCCGCCCAGACTGATTAGAGGAGCAATTTACCGCAGATCATCGATGGCTCGTATGCGTTCCCAACCTAGATGTGGAGCCTCAACAGGTTGTCCTGATCGAGACCGAGGCGGCTGATGGGCACGGTGTCGTTTATCCCGCCATGGGGACGGTGCCA
>NZ_VHLH01000055.1 GCF_006516965.1 Pararhizobium mangrovi
CATCCGGTCCCTCCCTGGACTCTGAAGTCTCACAACCTCAGCATCCCCGGTCCGGACCGGATGGACAACCTAATGAAAGCTCACATCTAGACACGTTATTGAAGCCTAAATCCATTGCCGTCGTCGGAGCTTCGGCACGAAAAGGATCCGTTGGGCATCTCCTGATCCGAAACCTGATCGATCATGGTTTCGGCGGCCCGATATACCCGGTGAATCCGCGTTACGACCGGATCGAAGACCTTCCGTCCTTCCCATCGCTCGAAGCCCTCGGCAAGCCGGTCGACGTTGTCTTTATCGCGGTCTCGGCCGACCGAGGCATCGAGATCGCCAGAGAGGCTGCGGCGATCGGCGCACGTGCGCTTCTGGTGAACGCGACCGGCTATGCCGAAGCAGGCGAAGAAGGGGCCGAGCGCCAGGCCGAACTCGCAGAGATCACCGCCGACGCCGGAATGGTCGTTTGCGGACCGAACAATCTCGGCCTGATTAACTTCCATGATCGGGTCGCACTGTGGAGTGCCCATCGGTCGGACGCGCATGCAGGCGGAACGGCGGTCGTTTCCCAAAGCGGTTCGGTAGCGTTGGCGCTTGCGGACGATCCGTTCGCGCTCGGTTTGTCGTATGTGATCACCGCCGGCAACGAAGCCGTTTGCGGGGTGGCCGACTACGTTGATTATCTTGCCGACGATGACCGCGTCTCCACCATTCTGCTTTTCCTCGAAACCATCCGCGAACCGGCTGAACTGGCTCGTGCCGCCATACGCGCCCGAACTGCGAACAAAAGGCTTTTTGCTGTCAAGGTCGGACGTTCGGAAAGGGCACGCGCGGCCGTCGCCGCGCATAGCGGCGCCCTTTCCGGGGAAGACGTCGTGGTCGACGCATTCCTGCGCAAACACGGCATCGAGCGGTGCGTCGACCTCGACGACATGGTCCAGCGCGCCGCGCTTGCGCGCAAGTTGCCCCCGGCCGAAAGCTGCAGTGCGGCTTACGTCACGCTTTCGGGCGGACAGGCCGCGGCCATCGCCGATTACGCGTCGGACGTCGATATCGATATAGCGAACTTGAGTGCGGAGACGGCGGATTCGCTGTCGCCGCTCTTTTGGGATCATTCCCCGGCAACCCGATGGACGTGTGGGGCATGGGCTGGGACGCCGAACGTTTCGCCGGCATCTTGGATAAGCTCGTTGCCGCGCCCGAGATCGATCCGATCGTCTTCACGCTCGACATTCCGGCAAGCGGAGCGGCCGACGGTCCGATGGGCGTGGACATGGCAAGGACGGCCGCAGAATACGCAGGCGACAAGACCGTCATCTTCGTTGCCAATAGTGCGATCGCCGGCGTCCATGGCGAGATCGCCGACATCTGTCGCAAAAACGACGTTCCCGTTCTTCTCGGCCTCGCCGGCGCCATGCGGGCGATTGCGACCTGGACGCGCGGCAAAACCACACCGGTGGAACGCGATAATCGTACGCAACCCGATCGAACGCTCTCCAAGGACGATATCGCGGCCGAACTGAACGCCCGCATACGCTTTGCCGAAGGAACAACCGTCGAGGAGCCCGACGCCGCGGTCGAGGCTGCGACGGCATTCGGCTTTCCGGTCGTGATGAAGGGGATCGCGCCGAATGCCGTTCACAAGAGCGATCTGGGCCTCGTACGGGTCGGTCTTTCTGATGCTCAAGCGGTACGCGATGCCTTTGCAGACATCGACGGCATCCTACGCAAAAGCCGGGAGACCCTTGGTGTGGGCGCGATTCGAGTGGAGGCGATGGTCTCCGACGGGCTGGAGGTGCTCGTGGCAGGTCGCTTCGATCCGACCTTCGGTCCGATGATCATTGTCGGCGCGGGGGGCAAACTGGTCGAGATGATCGCTGACAGCGCTCTTCGCCTCGGCGAGGTTTCAGTCGATGAAGCAGCGGCGATGATTGCGCAGACGCGCCTTTCGACGCTGCTCGACGGCTATCGCGGGGATGTCGCCTACGATACCGAAGCCCTATGCGACGCCATCGTTTCGGTCTCCGCGCTGATGGCCCGTGCGACGGCGGACGTGAAGGCCGTCGAGATCAATCCGCTTATCGTCCTGAAAAAGGGAATGGGCGCGATCGCGGTCGACATGGTGATCGAATGACGGACATCCGCCAGTCGATAGCGATCCAAAACGTGACGAGAGATCGCAATGACCTTTGAGACAATCCGGATCGAGCGCGACGAGCGGGTCGGTATCATAACACTGGACCAGCCGAAGCGGATGAACGCGATCAGCCTGACGATGGCTGACGAATTCAAACGAGCCCTCGGTGAATTGGAAGCCGACGAGACCATTCGTGTCATCGTCGTGAAGGGCGAAGGCGGACGGGCGTTTTCGTCCGGCTACGACATCGCGGAGGAAGCCGAAGGTGAGCGATACACCGCCGCCACATGGTCCGAGCGGCTGAATCACGATCTCGACTTCACGCTTTCCGTATGGGAATGCCGAAAGCCGACACTTGCGGCGATCGAGGGCTATTGCCTGGCCGGTGGAATGGAATTCGCCGGGATGTGCGATATCCGTTACTGTTCCGAGGAGGCGAAGTTCGGCGTCGTCGATACGCGGTTTTCGAGCGGCGTCGCGACGCTCATCCTTCCCTGGATCGTCGGCTCTCAATGCCGCGAACTGATCTATACCAGCGACATCTTCGATGCCGAACGCGCCGAACGCGTCGGCTTCGTCACACGGGTCTTTCCCAAGGAAACCCTTGCGGCCGAAGTCGTCAGGATCGCCAAGCGGATGTCGATGGTCGCCGGTGAATGCCTGCGTTTAAACAAGAAGGCGATCAACCAGAGCTTCGAGATCATGGGACTGATGGGCGCACTGAAGGCTGGCGTCGATGCCGCAGCGCTGCTTAATTCCATGGAGACACCGGAATACCTGGACTTCGACCGGATCAAGCGCGAGCAGGGAATGAAGGCGGCACTGAAATGGCGGGCGGAACAATTCAAGCCCTACGAATAACCAATATGCCTGCCGACAAGAACAAAAGCTGGGAGACGGACGCTCGATCGAGGTCGAATTTGGCTGGATCGGGAGATTGAAAACATGAGAAAGCTTTACACGACGATAGCCCTCGCCGGCTTCACGGCGTTGACCATGACGAACTCGAGCACGGCGCAGGATGCCGGTACGTTGACGATCGCATCGTGGGGTGGGATCTTCCGCGATACCACGAAGGACTTTATCGCAAAGCCGTTCGAGAAGGAGACGGGAGCCAAGGTCGATATCGTCGACGTCGGCGGCGGCTGGGCCGCCAAGGTCGAGGCTCAAAAGGCAAGCGGCTCTATCCAGTGGGACCTGATCGACAGCATCGATGCTGGTAGTGCCCAGTACCTGTTCAAGAACGACATGCTGGCGCCGTTGCCGGACGACCTCGCCAAGAAGCTCAAAGAGGTTTCGATCGACGGGACCGTCACCGAGTACGGGATCGAAGAGGGGTCGACCGGCGTCGTCATCGCGTGCAGGACGGATATCAAGTGCCCGACGGCGGCGGCGGACTTTTTTCGATGCCAAGACGTTCCCGGGCGCTCGCGCGATCGTCAACGAGCCGAACCAGGTACTCCCCTTCGCGGCGCTCGCTGCAGGCATTCCCGCCGACAAGCTTTTTCCGGTCGATCTCGACAAGGCTTTCGCTCTTCTCGACAAGATCAAGAGCGACGTTTCCGTCTGGCCGAGTTCCGGAGACCAGCAACAACAGGTGTTGCGTTCGGGTGAGGTCGACATGGCGATCATGTGGAACGGACGGGCCTACGACCTGATACAAAAGGGCACTCCGCTCGATATCGTCTGGGACGGTGCGCTGCTCGATCCGGGTTATATCGTCGTCCTGAAAGATGCCCCGCATAAGGATCTTGCCTTCAAGTACATGGAATACTACGCGACGCATCCCGAGCAGCAGGCCGACTGGGCGAAAGTCCTTCCCTACGGAATGGCCAACAAGAAGGTCGCTTCGCTGCTACCGGAGAAGGTATCCGACGCCCTGCCCTCGTCGCACGACGTGGTCCGGATCGATCCCAGCTGGTTCGCTGCGAACCAGAAGGAAATCGCCAAGCGTTGGCAGGAATTCCTTGCCGGCGCACAGTAGGCCTGTGGGTGTTTCCATGCCGGTAGTACTGGCCGGCATGGAAATCCTTATCGGAAGAAACGAGTAGACGCCGGCGGTCGGGAGCCGATCCATGAAGTTGTCGTTGGCGTCGGAAGGCGCATGGAAGCCCGAGCCGAGCCTGATGGTCGGGGTGAGCCTCTTTATACCGTTGCTTCTCGTGATCGTGTTGCTCGTTGTCTATCCGTTCATCGAACTCGTCAGGATCGCGATGCCGGACGGAATCGACCCGGCGAGCTTTCGCGATTATTTCGACAACGCGGCACGTATGCGCGCGCTCATCGTCACTTTTCGCGACAGCGCAGCGGTCGCCATCCTAGCCGTCCTGATGGGTTTCGTACTCGCGTGGACGCTGATCACCAGCAAATCGACCGTGTTGAAGGCGCTTACCTGGATCGCCATCGCGCTTCCATTGCTCATGGGAACGGTCGTCAAGAACTACGCGCTACTTATCATCCTTCAGCGGCGCGGGCTTTTGAACAACTTCCTTATCCACATCGGCGTTATCGACGCTCCACTGCGCATTCTCTACACCGAGTCTGCCGTGGTGGTCGGCATTCTCTATACGCTTCTGCCGTATGCCATCATTCCGATCTATACAGCGTTGAGAAGCCTCGATTTCGACATGGTGCGATCGGCCGAGATCATGGGTGCGAGCCGGTTCACTGCGATCCGCACGGTCGTCCTCCCCTACGCATGGCCGAGCATCATGGCTTCGGCCATGCTGATCTTCGTCATTTCGGTTGGCTTCTATATCGTTCCGGTCGTGCTCGGCGGTGCGACGTCTCCCTTCATTGCGACGCTGATTCAGAACGACATGGTGCAATTCTTCGACATGAAGAGCGCCGCGATCGCCTCGCTGATCCTCGTCATGCTCTCGATGGCGGCAGTCGCACTGACGATCGCGACCGTCGGCGTCGATCAAGTCAATCGCTCGACGGGAGCCGGCCAATGAAAACCTTTGGTCGTTTTGCAGGCCGAACGACTTACGCGCTGTCGCTCGGCGTCATCCTCCTCTTCCTCATCGCACCGGCGTTGCTCGTGGTCTTGCTGTCGTTTTCAAACGACCCATCCATCGCCTTTCCACCCGTACGATGGGGAGTGCGAAACTACTCGACGCTGCTCGACACCCCGAAATGGGGCGAAGCAATCGTCCTGTCCCTAGGGCTCGCCATCGTGGTGGCGATCTTTTCGGCGATCGTCGCAGTGCCGAGCGTCTTTGCGATCGGTCGAACGCGCCTTTCGCGTTTCAGCGCACTGCCATTCCTCGGGATCCTGCCGTTGCTCGTTCCGCAGGCTGCCTATGCCGTCGGTCTCTATCTCGTGATGGGCCAACTCGGCCTGCTCGGCAGTTTCTGGGGGCTGGCGGCCGCTCACCTTGCGGTGTGTTTCCCCTTCGTCTTCGTCATCGCACGATCCGGGCTCGCACGCCTCAGTCCCGATCTCGAGCTCGTCGCCATGACGATGGGTGCATCTCGCTTCCAGGCATGGAGCGGCATAACGTTGCGCCTTCTCGTGCCGGTCATCCTCTCGGGAGGGCTCTTCGCTTTCCTGACCAGCTTCGACGAGGCGGTCTTCTCCAACTTCCTGGCAGGTCCCGGGTTGATAACATTGCCAAAGGCAATTTTCGACTCCGTCCGGCTGGGCGTCGATCCGGTAATCACGGCGATCGCAGCGTCGCTCATGGTCTTCACTGCAATATGCCTCGGTGCCGCGGCGCTTCTCCGGCGAAAGGAGACCTCGTCATGAAGCAGGCCGACAACACTGCACTGTCGTTGCGTGGGCTCTCCAAGCATTTCCGTTCGACCGCAGCTCTCGACGATGTCTCGCTACAGGTCGAACCGGGCGAATTCATCGCGCTTCTGGGACCGAGCGGCTCGGGTAAGACGACCCTTTTACGTTTGCTTGCGGGTTTCGACCTTCCGACCTCCGGCACCGTGATGATCGGCGGCAGGGACGTTTCGGCTCTTCCGCCAGGAGAGCGCGATATCGGCATGGTCTTCCAACACTATGCGTTGTTTCCGCATCTCACGGTGCGCAGAAACGTCGAGTACGGCCTGCGCATGCATGGCTGGAGCCGCACGAAACGCAAGGAGCGCGCGGAAGAACTCTTGGGCATGGTAAAGCTCGGCGCCCTTGCCGATCGCTCGCCGCAACAGCTTTCCGGCGGACAGCAGCAACGCGTTGCGATCGCACGCGCACTCGCCTACGAACCGAAGATCCTGCTGATGGACGAACCCCTCGGCGCCCTCGACCGCACGCTCCGGGTCGAGATGGCGGAGGAAATCCGGCGTATTCATCGATCGTTCGGCACAACATTCGTCTATGTTACGCACGATCGCGACGAAGCCATGATCCTGGCGGACCGGATCGTCATCATGCACAATGGGCGGATTGTCGCCAATGATGAGCCGGAGGCGTTGTTCGTGCGCCCGAACAACGAGTTCGTCGCGCACTTCTTCGCGGGAATGAACGTCGTACCACCCGAGCACCTCGGTCTGTCGGGAAGTGGCCCGATCGGCTTTTCACCTGCGGCCGTCACGTTCTCACAGCCGGACGAGCCGCATGTCGTGCTCGAATGCAGGATGGTCGATCGGCTGTTCTTCGGCGAGCGGATCCAGGTCGTCCTCGATACCGGCGACACCCAATTCGTCGCGCATGTTCCGACGCTTGCGGGTTTCGACGTCGAACCAGGCACGACGCTTGCCGCGTACATCTCGCGGGTACGACTGGTGTCACTCTCGAGCCATTGAAGGGATTAGAGGCATGGGCCAGATCGTCGACTTGAACGATGGATCGACCGGCTACCTGGCGTCGAGCGGCAAATCCGACGCCCCGGGAATTGTGGTGATCCAGGAGTGGTGGGGCCTGCAAGACCAGATCAAGTCCGTTTGCGACGCATACGCCGAAGCGGGCTTCGATGCGCTTGCACCCGCCCTTTATGCCGGTGCCGTGGTTCCCTACCATGACGAGGAGGCCGCCGCCCGTCAGATGGACGCCCTTCATTTCCCCTCAGCGACCGATGTTCAGGTCAGGGCCGCTGCCGGATATCTCCAGCGTCCGGGGCGGAAGATCGGGCTGACCGGTTTCTGTCTCGGCGGCATCGTTTCCGTGCTTGGCGCGATACGGCTCGACTGCTTCGCCGCCGCCTCGTGCTACTATGGTCTTCCAGCACCCGAACAGGGCGATCCGGCCGATGTCCGGATCCCCATCCGTGGCCATTTCGCACTCGCCGATAGCTGGTGCACGCTCTCCATGGTCAAGGAGTTCGAGGCAGGTCTCGATGCTGCCGGCAAAGACCATGCGTTCTACATCTACGACTGCGATCATGGTTTCTTCAATCCGGATATCGACGAATACGATCCGAAAGCGGCCACGCTTGCATGGCAACGCGACCTGGCGTTTTGGGACGAGTATCTCCGCTAGAAGGCAATATCCGCATGCGTAAAGAAATCGTACCCGTCTGCGATACCGCGAACTCAGCACCGGTGATGACGACATGCATTACGCAATAAACGCCGGCTCACCCGCAAGTGACGGGAACCTCCGACTGATTGCGCACCTGCCGACCCGCAGTCTGGCAAATCTCGTCGATGCCGATTTCATGCGGAAACTGCGAGACGCCGACTTCATGAGGATCGCGTTTTGGCTGGCGCGGAAGAGTTACGACGAAGGCGGATGCCCGATCGGAGCGGTAATCGTCCATGACGAATCGAGCATGATCGCCGGCAAAGGGCACAATACCCTGTCTCAGGAGAACCATCCGTACAATCATGGAGAGACGTCGGCGATCCGCGATGCCGGACGTATGAATTTCGCGGAAACCACCATCTATACGAGCCTCAGCCCGTGTGACGTCTGCACGGCGCTGGTATCCATACGCGGTTTCGCACGCATTGTCGTCGGCGACGTGACGAACGCGAGTGGCAACGAACAGATGCTTCGCGACAAAGGCATGAGGGTCGACGTGTTCGAAGACGCCGACGGGGTTGCGCTCTATGCGAAGTTTCGCTCCGAAAAGCCCGAGCTCGACATGGAAGATTGGCAGGGACTGGCAGCCGTCCGGCGCGCGAATGCTGGCGCGGTCGATCGCTAGATGTGGAGCCTCAACAGGTTGTCCCGATCGAGACCGAGGCGGCTGATGGGCACGGTGTCGTTTATCCCGCCATGGGGACGGTGCC
>NZ_VHLH01000005.1 GCF_006516965.1 Pararhizobium mangrovi
TGCCCGTCGAAAGCATGTAGAGCCGCCTGCCCGGCACAAGCGCGTCGAGCACGAGCGTGCCGGTCGGCTTCTTGCGCATGAGCACCGTATCGCCGGCCTTCACCTTCTGCAGGTGTTCCGTCAGCGGTCCGCCCGGCACCTTGATCGAGAAGAACTCGATCTCGTCGTCCCAGAAGGGGCTGGCGATCGAATAGGCGCGAAAGACCGGCTTTTCCGCGTTCGGCAGGCCGATCATCACGAACTCGCCCGACCGGAAGCGGAACTCGGCCGGCCGCGTCATGCGGAACTTGAACAGACGGTCGGTGTAGTGCTTCACCTCCGTCACGGTTTGCGCATAGACATTCGCGGGGATCGCGAAGGTCGGTGTAGCTGGTGCGTCTGCAAGGGTCGGTTCGCCGGACTGTGCACCGTAATCCATCGAAGGGACCTTTCTTTATGAATTCATCCTGATTTCATTTGTACACAAACGATTTTTATCGTGCAAGGCAGCCGCGCGTCTGGACACTCGGCGCGCGACCCCGACGACACCTCGAAGAGCATCCGAGCCATTCGCCAGGCAATCGGATCATCAGCAAAGCTTGTGAAGCATTTCGAGGAAAAGCATGCGTTCACCCGTCGTCAGCGGCGAAAGCGTTTCGCTCGTCGCGGTCGTGGCAGCGGGAATCATCTCCTGGACCGTCTTCTCTCCCTCTTCGGAAAGCGAAAGTACGACACGCCGTCCGTCGTTCGGGTCTTGTGCCGTTCGAACCAGACCCCGCTTCACCAGGCGATCCACGACGCCCTTCACCGTCGCGATGTCCATCGCGGTTTCCCGACCGAGTTGATTTTGGGAACAGGGCGCGAGTTCCTTCAGGCGAACGAGCGCGGACCATTGCGTCGGCGTCAGCTTGTAGCCGACATGCTCGCCGAAGATCGCGACATGCCGCTGGTTCGCCTGGCGCAGCATGTAGCCGGCCTGATCCTCAAGCCGATAGATGGCGGCCGAGCGATCCGCCTCCTCCAGTAATTTCGGCATTTCCGTTGCTCTTTTGCGGTTTGGCATAGGGGTGGGCTTACCGGGACACGAACGAATGTCAACGCACGAGATCAGCGCCGGCGCGTGACCTCGACGCCCGCTCGCGCAAGCGGTCCGAAGCCACCTGAACATTCTTGACATGTTCCCGGACCCCCTCGATAATCGTTAGCGTACCAACAATCAAAGGCGTCGGGCGTCCAGTCCTTCGGAGAGACGATGGTCAAGCAAGCGGCCGAGCAACGGGCTGACGGCAAGATCCGTTGTGATGCCTGTCCCGTCATGTGCTACATCGCCGACGGTCGATCCGGCGCCTGCGACCGCTACGCCAACGAGGGTGGCGACCTCATCCGCGTCGATCCGCTGACCGTCGTCGACGAAACGATCGCGCAAGGGGGACAGGTCGTCCCCTTCCTGCCTGGCGAAACGGAAGTCGAGTGGGACGGTGATCTCGTTCATGCCTCGCGCAATTTCGTGACCGCTGTCGGCGCAGGCACCACCTATCCCGATTACAAGCCCGCCCCCTTCATCGTTTCGCAGAAGGACAACGGCATCGACATGGTGACGGTCGTCACCGAAGGAATCTTCAGCTATTGCGGCGTGAAGGTGAAGATCGACACCGATCGCCATCTCGGCCACGAAACGTCGAAGATCATGGTCGGCGGCGAACCGATCGGTCACGTCACAACGGGCGAATACGGCTCGCAGATGCTTTCGATCGGCGGCGTGGAGCATCTCACCGGCGGCTCGAAGAAGGAAGGCCGCGTTACCTGCGAAGCGCTCCTGAAGCTTTGCAACAGCGAAGCGGTCGATCTTTCGATCGAAGGCGGCGCGGAACTTACGATCCAGGCCGGACGCGCGCCGATCATCAACGGCGCCGAGGAAAGCCGTATGCGTGTCGGCTGTGGCTCGGCGACGATCGGCATGTTCGCCAAACAGTGGATGGGCCATGTGGACGAGGTCGTCGTCGTCGACGATCACATCACCGGCGTCCTTTCCGAGCATCAGGCGGGCAAGCTGCTGGACGTTCCGGAAACCGGCATTCGCATCAAGGGCCGCCGGTCCACGCCGGGCCGCTATTTCCAGGTCGCGGAGCCGGGTGTTGGATGGGGCGGGACCGATATCAGCGATCCCCTGACGATCCTCGGCGACTTCAACGCGAAGAAGGCGTGGCCGGGCCTTCGCATGCTGATGGTTTCGACCACGGGCGAACAGCACGGCTATTACATCCTCAACGAGGATCTCGTGCCCGAGCGGCAGGAGATTCTGCCACCGGCGCTTCAGGAAAGCGTCGAGATCATCGCGGAAAACTGCGAGCCTGCGCTGACGTCGGTCCTCTTCATCGGGGGAGCGGGGGGAAGCCTGCGCGCCGGCGTGACCCGCAACCCCGTGCGCCTGACGCGCTCCGTAAAAGACGCACTGACCTACGTTTCGTGCGCCGGCGTGCCCGCTTATGTGTGGCCTGGTGGCGGCATCACGGTCATGGCGGACGTCTCGCGCATGCCGAGCAATTCTTTCGGCCATGTGCCGACACCCGCGCTCGTCGCACCGATCGAATTCACCATGCGTCTCGACGACTATCGCGCGCTTGGCGGCCATATGGAGGCCGTCGTGCCGATCGACGAAGCCCTTGAAGTGGCCGAACGCAAGGTCGCACCGAACGACCGGGCCCCATGGCCGACTGCCAGTCGCAACTTCCAATGGGGCGCGTAAGGAGCCGGTTATGAGCGCTCGGCCGCTCGCACGCTACCTCGACGCCGAAGGACCGCTCGGCCGTCTGCACTTGCAGCATGGGCCGATCGACCTCGTCATCGGGATAGACGGAACGCGTCGTTCGGGTCCAGAAAACGTTGCCTTTCGCGAAAAGGGGTTCCGTGCGGCAAAGAAGCGGCTGGACACCGTTCTCGAGGAACTCGTCGAGGAACTCCCGCTTTTGCGCCAACCAGCGCGGAAGGACGGCGAACCCGTTCGCGGCAGCGTTGCACAACGCATGGTCCGCGCGGTCTTGCCCTACGCCGAGGACTGCTTCGTGACGGCGATGGCAAGCGTGGCAGGTGCCGTCGCCGACGAAGTTCTGGCCGCGATGCTTTCGGCCTACCAGCCGGACGACCGGCCGAACCGCATCTATGTGAACAATGGCGGCGACATTGCGCTTCACCTCGAAGGCGATGCGGAATTTCGCGTGCGCATGAAACGCGAGGACGGAGCGAAATTCGGCGATCTGACCATGGCCGCTCGCGATCCCTCGCGCGGGATCGCCACCAGCGGACGTGGCGGACGGTCGCTTTCGATGGGCATTGCGGATTCGGTCACGGTTGTCGCGGCGGACGGCGCCACCGCGGATGCTGCGGCAACCCTGATCGCCAATACCGTCGACCTGCCCGGCCACCCGGCGATCACTCGCAAACCGGCCTGTGAAGTTGTGGACGAAAGCGATCTTGGCGATCGTCCGGTCGTGGTCGGTCGCGGCCGGTTGACCGACCGGGAAATCGACGCAGCACTCGCATCCGGCACGGCCTATGCCGAAACGCTGATCGAGCGCGGCCTGATCCACCGGGCCGCCCTCTTCCTGGGCCCTGCCGGGCGGCTTGCGCTACCGCGGACATCGCATTCGAAACGCACATCGAACCCTATGAAAGAGCTGCACCATGCCTGAACCCAAAGTCCGCAAGTTCGTGATCATTTCCGAGGAAATCCATCACGAGGGCGGTGCGCCGGTCGATCATCCGCCACGTCGCGCCGCGATTCTGGCCGTGATCGAAAACCCCTTTGTGGGTGAGTATCATCAGGAGCTTACCGGTTTCATGGAAGACCTGAAGCCACTGGGGCTCGAGATGTCGCGCCGCCTGATCGAACATCTTGGCGGCGCCTCCGCTGTCACGAGCTACGGCAAGGGCGCGATCGTCGGCGCTGCCGGCGAACTCGAGCACGGCGCGCTCTGGCACGTACCCGGCGGCTACGCGATGCGCGAACTCCTCGGAGAAGCGAAAGCCATCGTGCCGTCCAGCAAGAAGGTCGGTGGCCTCGGCGCCCGTCTCGACGTCCCGATCACGCATATCAATGCTTCCTACGTACGCAGCCATTTCGATGCGATGGAAGTCGGCGTGCCGGACGCACCACGCGCGAATGAAATCGTCTACGCGCTGGTCATGACGACAGGCGGCCGCGTCCATGCCCGTGTCGGCGGTCTGCAGGCGTCGGACATCAAGGGTGAGGACGGACTTCGCTGACCGGCGACCCGTTCGGAACGAACCGATCGTTTCGACCTTGCCTAACCGAACACGCTCGTGCGCCGAAACGCTCGGCGCACGAGACGGGAAACATCGGCAATGTCGGCGAATGTCGCTTGACACCCGAAGCGCAACGCCAATAGCATCGTTAGTATACAAATGATTTTCTGGAGCGGTCGGTGAGCCAAATCCCTTCGCCTGCAGCGAACACGCAGACACCGCCGCAATCGCAGGTCGCCGGTATCGACGTCGGCGGTACGTTCACCGATCTCGTCCTTTTCGATTCCCGTTCCGGGCGCGTGCGCCTGGCGAAGACCGCAACGACGCCCGACAATCAGGCTACCGGCGTGCTGGCCGCGCTCGATGCGGCGGAGACCGACGCCTCCGCGCTCGACCTTATCGTCCACGGAACGACGACCACGACGAACGCCGTGCTGGAGCGCAATCTCTGCCGGACCGGTCTGGTGACGACGATGGGCTTTCGCGACGTGCTCGAACTCGGCCGACGCACCCGGCCCAACGCCTACGGGATGACCGGCACGTTCGAGCCGATCATTCCCCGCGACCTGCGCATCGAAATCCCCGAACGCCTCGACGCAGCCGGCAACGTGATCGTGCCCCTCGACGAGGAACGCTTGCGTACGGCTCTTCGGCATCTGCTCGAATGCGGGTGCGAAACGCTCGTCATTCATTTTCTCCATGCCTACGCGAACCCGGCGCACGAGCGGCGTGCCGGCGAAATCGCGGCCGAGATCTGGCCGAACGGCAACATCACGCTCGGCCATGCTCTGCTTTCGGAAAGCCGCGAATTCGAACGCGGGGTCACGGCAGCTGTCAACGCGTCGGTTCAGCCGCTTCTGGCTCGCTATATCGACAGCCTTGCCGACCAGCTCGCCGAGCGCGGCTACCGGCACGACGTGCTCGTGATGAACGGCAATGGCGGCATGGTTTCGGCCCGGCTCGTCGCGCGCGAAGCGGCGAAAACGGTCATGTCCGGACCGGCCTCCGGCGTCATGGCGGCAGCCTATACGGGACGACGCGCCAAGATCCCAAATCTCATAACCTACGACATGGGCGGCACCTCCACCGACGTCGCGCTGATCCGCGATGCAGAGCCGGCCGTTTCCAACGAGATCGAGATCGAATACGCGCTGCCGATCCACGTACCGATGGTGGATGTGCGCACCGTCGGTGCCGGTGGCGGCTCGATCGCCCGTGTGAATTCGGCGGGTCTGCTGCAGATCGGCCCGGACAGCGCGGGCGCTTCGCCGGGCCCCATCTGCTATGGGCGCGGCGGTACGCAGCCGACGATCTCGGATGCGAACATGATCCTCGGCAGGCTCAACCCGTCGAAGCTCAGTTCAGTGCCGGGTGGTGCTTCCATCGACGACATTCGCGCGATCTTCGAGGAAAAGATCGGTACGCCGCTCGGCCTCGATGCGACCGAAGCGGCAGCGGCAGTGGTGCGGGTCGCGACCGCGCGCATGGCCGGCGCCGTTCGCATGGTCTCGGTCAGCCTCGGCGAAGATCCCCGCGATTTCGCACTCTTCTCTTTCGGCGGCGCCGGTCCGCTGCATGCCAGTGCAATTGCGCGCGAGCTCAACATCCCGCGCGTGCTGACGCCCTCTCGCCCCGGCATCACGAACGCGCTCGGCTGCGTGGTCGCCGATCTGCGGCACGATTTCGTCAATACGGTCAACCGGCCGCTCGACGATGTCGACATGGATGCGGTGCACGCGCTCTTCGCCGGCCAGTCGGAAGAAGGCCGTCGCCTTATCGGCAAGGAAGCCGTCGAGATCCAGGAGATCCGGAAGAGCTTTTCCGTCGACATGCAGTTCATCGGCCAGACCCATCTTCTGCGTGTCGCGATTTCGGGTCCGACGCCGACGCGGGCCGAACTGCAGCGCGCTTTCGAGGAAGCCTATTTCGCCCGCTTCCATGTCGACCTGCCGCAGATCCGCGCCAATCTCGTCAACGTCAATGCCTCCATCATCGGCCGACGTGGTGAAATCGATCTGTCCATGCTGATCGATCCGGACGGCAGGCGATCGACGCTGGAAGACGCGCAGACGGAAATTCGCCGGGTCTGGTTCGATGGATGGCGGGAAACACCCGTCTATTGGCGCGATCACCTGCCGGCCGACGCGACGATCACGGGGCCGGCGATCATCGAGCAGATGGACACGACCATCGTCATCGAACCCGGCGACCGGGCCGGGCAGGATGCCGACGGCAACATCATCATCGAACTGAGGGACGCAGCATGAGCATCGATCCGGTCACGCTGAGCGTCATTCAGTCCGTTCTTCAGCAGGTGTGCGACGAGATGGATCTTTCCTTCTCCCGCGCCGCCTTTTCTCCCGTCATCGCCGAAGCCAACGACCGGTCGGACGGCATCTATTCCGCCCTCGACGGCTCGCTGATCGCCCAGGGTGGGCAGGGACTGCCGGTCTTCGTCGGGACGATGCAGTATTCGACGCGCGTGCTCATCGAGATGATCGCTGCAGGGACGGCCGCCGCCCCCTCGCCCGGCGACATCTACATCGTCAACGATCCCTATCTCGGCGGCACCCATTTGATGGATGTGCGCTTCGCCATGCCCTTCTACCGCGACGGCGAGATCTTCTGCTGGCTGTCGAACACCGGCCACTGGCCGGATACGGGCGGCGCGGTTCCGGGCGGCTTTTCCGCCTCCGCGACGTCGGTCGAGCAGGAAGGCCTGCGCCTGCCTCCGGTCCGCCTCTTCAAGCAGGGCACGCTCGACCCGGAAATCTACGGTATCATCTGTTCCAATATCCGCGTTGCCGAACAGCGCATCGGAGACGTCAAGGCCCAGGCCTCCGCGCTACTCGTCGGCGAGAACCGCCTGACGCGCCTGCTCGATCGCTACGGCGACGACGTGGTGCGCGAGGCGATCGACGAACTGAGAAGCCGTGCCGCGGAGCAGATGCGCGCATGCATCCGAACCATTCCCGAGGGGACCTATCGCTCGATCGCATATATCGACAGCGACGGCGTGGTGAACGAACCGCTGGAAATCCACCTGCGTGTCGATGCCAGGGGTGACGAACTTCACTTCGATTTCGAAGGATCGTCGCCACCATGTGCCGGGCCGATGAACTCCGTGCTCGCCACGACGCTTTCTGCCGTCTACCTCGCAGTACGGCATATCTTCCCCGACGTTCCGTTGAGCGCCGGCGCCTTCGAACCGTTGAAGATCCGCACGCCTGAAGGCACCTTCTTGAAGGCGGAATATCCGCGACCGGTCTCCGGCTGTGCCGCAGAGGTCAGCCAGCGCGTTGCGGAGGCCGTCTTCGCCGCACTGGTCCAGGCGATCCCGGATCGCGTGACGGCGGCACCGGCCGGCAGTTCGGGCAATTTCGCGCTTGGCGGCGAGGACCCCGACCGCGGCCGCGGTTTCGTCATGTATCAGATTTCCGGTGGCGGTTATGGCGGCAATGCCGACCATGACGGGCTCGCCAACGGTTGCTCGACGATCGGCATCTCCAAGGCGCCGCCGATCGAGATCATGGAGCAGCAGTTCCCCGTGCTCTACCATTGCTACGCGCTGCGCGAGAGTTCGGGTGGCGCCGGCGAACACCGCGGCGGTTTCGGCCTCGACTACGAGCTCGAGCTTCTTCGCGGGCATGCCACCGCGAGCTTCGTCATGGATCATGGCCGTTACGGGCCGCAGGGCGTGCTCGGCGGCGCGGATGGCATGGTGAACGCGGTGACGGTCTGGCAGGATGGGGTAGCGTCGACACCCGAGCATCTGTCGAAGGCTCAGGGAATCCCGTTGAAGCCCGGCGATCGCGTGCGCGTTGGAACGCCGGGCGGTGGCGGCTACGGCAATCCGTTCGTCCGGAAACCATCGAGCGTCGCGGAGGATGTCCGCCTTGGCCGTTATACGAGTGATGAAGCGCTGGAACTTTTCGGCGTCGTGCTCGGCGACGATGGTATCGTGCTTTCCGCCGAGACCGAGCGATACCGGACGAACCGATCCGACGCGAAGACAATGGAAGACGCTGGTCCGCACGCGCGGTGACGAACCCAAGGCGTGGGTGCCGACAATTCGCACGCCGCTTCGCGTTGCTTGTGCGCTTACGGGCGATCCATTAGCGTACACACGAATTTCAGGAGGCGTGGAGAACGCATCCACTTTCATCCCGGCTGCTGGCGGGCAAAGCTCAGACGGTCGAAAACGACCGCTAGAACGAACGATAAGGGGAACTGAACAATGACCGGACTACGAAATTTCTTCGCCACCGTGCTCGCTTCGGCGGCCGTCTTGGGCGCGGTATCGGGCGCGATGGCGGCCGATACCATCAAGATCGGCGACATCAACAGCTATACGGGTATGACCGCGTTCACCGCACCATACAAGAACGGTATGATGCTCGCGCTCGACGAGATCAACGCCGATGGCGGCGTGCTCGGCAAGAAGCTCAAATTGATCACCAAGGACGACAAGGGCCAGCCGGGCGAAGCCGTAAAGGCCGCGCAGGAACTCTTCAATCGCGACGGCGTCGCCATGATCACCGGCGCGACCCTCAGCAATGTGGGTCTCGCGCTCACATCCTATGCCGGCCAGCGCAAGCACCTCTACATCGCCTCGGAGCCGCTCGCCGACGCCGTCGTTTGGAGCGAGGGCAACCGTTACACCTTCCGCCTGCGTCCCTCGACCTACATGCAGGCTGCGATGCTCGCCGACGCCGCGGCGAAGGAAAACAAGAAGCGATGGGCGACGATCGCGCCGAACTACTCCTACGGCAAGGAAGCGGTCGAAGCCTTCGAGAAGCTTCTGAAGGAAAAGCAGCCCGACGTCGAATTTGTGGGATCTCAGTGGCCCGGCCTCTTCAAGATCGATGCGGGCGCAGAGGTACAGGCGCTCGCCGCCGCCAAGCCCGACGCGATCTTCAACGTCACCTTCGGATCCGATCTCGCAAAGTTCGTTCGAGAGGGCGAAACGCGCGGCCTTTTCAAGGATACGCTCGTCACCAGCATGCTGACCGGCGAACCGGAATACATGGACCCGATGAAGGCGGAGGCGCCGAAGAACTGGCTCGCCACCGGCTATCCCTGGTACGCGATCGAGGAAAAAAGCCACGAGGACTACGTCGCGGCCTACAAGAAGAAGTTCGGCGATTATCCGCGCCTCGGCTCGCTCGTCGGCTACGACACGATACTGACGGCAGCTGCTGCGCTGAAGAAGGCCGGGTCCACCGATACGGACGCGCTTGTCGAGGCGATGTCGGGCCTGACGATCGACACGCCGCTCGGCAAGGTTCTCTATCGCCCGATCGACCATCAGTCGACGATGGGGGCCTTCGTCGGACGCACGGCGGTCAAGGACGGAAAGGGCATTATGGTCGACTGGTCCTACAAGGATGGTGCGGACTTCCTTCCGAGCGACGCCGAAGTGAAGAAGCTGCGCCCGGCTTCCGACTGAGCTCAAGTCCCGAACGCGGTCGCGATCTCGTCACAAGTTTCGCGACCGCGTTCAATGATCGGAGCAGTTGGCGCGTCTTCATGCGCGCACGCTTCCCACGGTAACGCCCGGGCGCACGATGATACGCGGCGCCCTTCCTTCCCCGGAGCTTGGCGCGAGAATTCCTCCCTGGCGCCAGCGGATATTGGAAGACGACTTTCATGGGCTTCTTCGTCGCGCAGTTGCTGACGGGCATGGCAAATGCCGGGGCGCTGTTCCTCGTGGCCTCGGGCCTTTCCATCATCTTCGGCGTAACGCGGGTCGTTAATTTCGCCCATGGCTCCTTCTATATGCTCGGCGCCTATATCGCCTACACGCTGATGAGCCATCTGCCGGGTGCGATCGGATTCTGGTCGGCGATCGTGCTGACGGGCATCGCGGTCGGGCTCATCGGCCTCCTCGTCGAGATCGTCGTCCTGAAGCCGATCTATCGTGCGCCGGAACTCTACCAGCTCGTCGCGACCTTCGGTGTCATCCTCGTCATTCAGGACGCGGTGCGCTACGTCTGGGGACCGGAGGATCTGATCGGGCCGAGAGCGCCGGGGTTCGGCGGTGTCGTTTCGATATTCGGACAGAGCGTGCCGACCTACGACCTCGTTCTCATTGCCCTCTCGCTCGTCGTTCTTGCCGCGCTATGGGCACTTTTCAACAAGACCCGGATCGGCGTCCTGATCCGCGCCGCGACGCAGGACCGCGAGATGGTCGGTGCGCTCGGCGTCAATCAGACGCTTCTCTTTTCCGCCGTTTTCTTCCTCGGCTCGTTTCTCGCAGGCATCGGCGGTGCGGCACAGTTGCCGAAGGGCGGTGCCGATCTCACCATGGATCTGAACATCATCACCGCCGTCTTCGTCGTGGTCGTCATCGGCGGCATGGGATCGATCTTCGGTGCCTTCATGGCATCGGTGCTGATCTCCGAACTCCAGGTTTTCGGCGTTCAGCTCCTTCCTCAAAGCACGCTCGTGCTGATGTTCGTCGTCATGGCGATCATCCTCGTCGTTCGGCCTCAGGGCCTCTTCGGACGCCCGGACGCCGCCGTCTATCAGGGCAATTCCGCTATGGTCCCCAAGCCGCTGAAGCCGCTCGGTCTGGCGGGCAAGCTGGTCGGAGCGGCAATCCTTGCCTTCCTTGCCTTCATTCCCTTCTACGGTGACAATTTCCTCGTCTTCCTGTTTTCGGACATCATCATATTCTGCCTGTTCGCCGCGAGCCTGCATTTCATTCTCGGCATCGGTGGAATGGCCTCCTTCGGACACGCAGCCTATTACGGCGGTGGTGCCTATGTGGCGGCACTTCTCGTCCAGTACCTGCAAACGCCGATGGAACTTGCCATCGTGCTTGCGCCGCTCGGAGCGGGCTTTCTCGCGCTTATCATCGGCTGGTTCTGCGTTCGCCTTTCCGGCGTCTATTTCGCGATGCTCACGCTCGCCTTCGCGCAGGTCGTCTGGTCGGTCGTCGTGCAATGGACGTCGCTGACAGGCGGGACCGACGGCATTCTCAACATCTGGCCCTCCGATTGGGCGTCGGACCCGTCCGTCTTCTACTACGTGGTACTCGTCGTCGGGGCCGGCGGCATCATTGCGCTGAGAGCGATGGCGCATACGCCCTTCGGCTACGCGCTTCGCGGCACGCGGGACTCCTCGCTTCGCGCCGAAGCGATCGGCATCCACGTGCGCCGGGTGCAACTGCTCGCCTTCGCATTTGCCGGAGCGATGGCGGGGCTTGCCGGCGCCCTCTTCGTCTTCGCGAAGGGCAGCATCTTCCCGACCGAGCTCGCGATCAGCAGGTCCTTCGA
The DNA here is from genome assembly GCF_006516965.1 of Pararhizobium mangrovi. Taxonomy (GTDB): domain Bacteria; phylum Pseudomonadota; class Alphaproteobacteria; order Rhizobiales; family Rhizobiaceae; genus Pararhizobium_B; species Pararhizobium_B mangrovi. Next base: position 11,523 of record NZ_VHLH01000005.1, read on the forward strand.
TGCGCTGATCATGGTCTTCTTCGGTGGTGTGCAATCCCTGGGCGGACCGATTGCCGGCGCGAGCGTCTTCACGTTACTGCAGGACTGGCTTTCCGATTTCACCTACTGGCAACTCCTTCTCGGCGTCGCCATCATCGCGGTCGTCATTCTGTCGCCGCGCGGCATCACCGGTCTGCTCGAAACGACCGGCCGGATCGGCGACCGCTTCCGAACCGCCACCGGATCGAACGCGGAAGTCGCCGGTAAGGAGGCACGATGAGCTTTCTCGTCGTCGAAGGACTGTCCTTGAGCTTTGGCGGCGTACGCGCGGTCGACGACGTCTCGTTCACCCTCGCGAAGGGTGAACTCCTGGCGTTGATCGGCCCCAACGGTGCGGGAAAGTCGACCTGCTTCAATATGCTCTACGGCGTCAGCCGGCCGGATTCAGGCTCGGTGAAGCTCGATGGCAACGAACTCGTCGGCCTGAAACCGCGCCAGATCTGGCGCCTCGGCGTCGGTCGCACGTTCCAGATCACGGCAACCTTCACCTCGATGACCGTCTGCGAGAACGTGCAGATGGCGCTGCTTTCGCATGCCAACCGAACCTTCGGCATTTTCCGGCGTGCGCACGACGCCTACCGCGACCAGGCGATGGATCTTCTCGACATCATCGGCATGCGCGGACAGGCCGATCGACCGACGAACGTGCTTGCCTACGGCGACCTGAAACGTCTGGAACTGGCCATCGCGCTCGCCAACGAGCCGAAACTTCTGCTGATGGACGAACCGACCGCCGGCATGGCCCAGCCCGAACGGCGCTCCTTGATGAAGCTGACGGCAGATCTCGTTCGCGATCGTGGCACCAGCGTGCTGTTCACCGAACACGATATGGACGTCGTCTTCGAACACTCCCATCGCCTGCTTGTTCTGAACCGTGGACGTGTGCTCGCCGAGGGCTCGGTCGCCGAGGTCCGCGCCGATCCGAAGGTGCGCGAAATCTACCTCGGGGGCGGATCGACGTATGCCAGCATGGAGACGAACCATGCTTGAGGTCGCGGACTTGAACAGCTTCTACGGCGGCGCGCATATTCTGCATGGCGTATCGCTGGATGTCGGCCAGGGCGAAGTGGTCGCGCTGCTCGGGCGAAACGGCGCGGGCAAGAGCACGACCATGAAGAGCATCATGGGTCTCGTGCGGCCGCGGTCGGGAACGGTGACTTTCGAAGGCCAGGCGATCGCCGGTCGCCCCGCCTACCGCATTGCACGCCTCGGGCTCGGCTATGTGCCGGAAGACCGGCGTATCTTCACCGATCTGACAGTGCTCGAAAACCTCGAAGTAGGCTGCCGCGCCGCTCGAGGCACGCAACGAGCCTGGACCAGCGAACGCCTGTTCGAGCTCTTTCCAAACCTTGCCGAGCGTCGCAGCGCCCGCGCGGGCGCGATGAGCGGTGGTGAGCAACAGATGCTGACCATCGCCCGTACGCTGATGGGCAATCCGAAGCTCGTTCTTCTCGACGAGCCTTCGGAGGGTATCTCCCCCCTTATCGTCGAGCAGATGGCCTTCGCCATCCGGCAACTGAAGGCCGAAGGCATCGCGATCCTGCTTTCCGAGCAGAACCTGCACTTCGCCATGCTGATCGCGGATCGGGTGCAGGTGATCGAGGGCGGACGCATTCAGTTCCACGGAACGGCCGAAGAGCTTTCAAACCAACCCAAGCTTCGCGAAGAGCTACTCGCACTCTAGGCTCGATGTCCGTAATTGCGAGGCGGTATGATCCCCTGAGGGTTTCACGGATCTGTCCGCACCTGACAGAGCCTAGGCCGGCTGTGCGATACCGGGTCTCGCCAAGCGACGTCGACGGCATCTCCAACGAAAGGGCTTCTAATTCCGATCACCGGCCGGAGCGGTGTTGCGTCCCTGCCGGAACGACAATGTCGCGATCAGCACGAACAGGATCGCGCCCAACGCGTCCGAAAGCGCCGACTGATAGAGAAGAAACAGGCCGGCAAGGGCGAGCGCGCCGCGTTCGATCCAGCTGACGGGTCTGAAGAGCCATCCGACCACGGCGGTGGCGATGCAGAACACGCTCACGAACCCGGTAAGCGTCGCGCGGGCGATGTCGAGGACCGATCCATCCATCAGCAATGCCGGGCTGAAGAAGAACATGAACGGCAGGATATAGCTGGTGATGCCGTAGAAGAAGGCGGTCCAACTCGTCTTGTTGATATCGCATTCGGCGATGCTCGCCGCAACGTAGGAGGCGAGTGCGACCGGCGGCGTGATCGTCGATATGCAGCCGAAGAAGAAGACGAACATGTGTGCCGTGAGAAGCGGCACGCCCATCTTGGCAAGGCCCGGCGCCACGACGGTGGCGAGGATCAGGTAGGCCGCAGTCGTAGGAAGGCCCATGCCGAGCACCAGCGCCACGACCATCGTCAAGAGCAAAGCAAGGAGCGGTTCGCCCGCCGATACCGCGACGATGATCGCCGAGATTTTCGAGCCGAGCCCGGAAAGGGCGAGAACGCCGGCGATGATGCCCGCCGCTGCACAGGCGATCGCGATCGGCACCACCGCCTTCGCACCCGATTCGAGCGCATCGAGGATCTTCGCGCCGAAACCCTTCATGTCGTCGAGCTCGAAGAAGAAGCAGCCGACAAGCAGGATGATCAGCGCCGCGAACGAGGCTTTGAAGGGCGAGTAGCCGGCGACCATCATTGAGATCAGCAGCGCGAAGGGAACGATGAAGCGCAAGCCCGGCAGAAGGATTTTGAGGAACGGCAGGTCGCCGCCTTCGATCGCGGTGACCCGCATGTCCGCCTTTACCGCCTGCAATTGCACGATGAAGAAGATCGACGCGAAGAAGAGTAGTGCCGGAATGAGCGCCGCCCGCATGATGTCGGGATAGGGCCTGCCGATGATTTCCGCCATGATGAAGGCGGCGGCGCCCATGACCGGCGGCATGATCTGCCCGCCTGTCGAGACGACTGCCTCGATCGCGCCGGCCTGATGCGGCGCGTAGCCTTCGCGCTTCATCATCGGGATCGTCATCGTGCCGGTGACCGCCACGTTGCCGGCGGCCGACCCCGAGACCATGCCGAGCAGCGTGCTGAAGATCACCGCGGTCTTGGCCGAAGCGGCACGCGTGTTGCGCGTCAGCTTCCCCGAGAGGCGGAAGAAGAAGTCGCTCGCTCCGAACCGGCCGAGAAAGGCACCGAAGATCGTGAACATGATGATGTAGGATGCCGAAACGCCGATCGGTATGCCGTAGACGCCGTCCGACGAGTTGGTCAGGTAGCCTGCGAGCCGATCGATGCCATAGGGCCGGCTTTCGAGAATGCCGGGGAGGTAGTCGCTGACCAGCGGATAGAGCAGGAAGAGAAGTGTGATGACCATCAGCGCAAGCCCGACACGCAACGCGACGGCGAGCATGACGAGGAAGACGATCCCGAGCCCTACATAGGTGTCGAGGTCGGTCGTCAGTCCACCGCTCAACGCGATGTCCTGCCAGCGCGAGTAGAGGTAGATGCCGCTGGCGATCGCGCCTGCCGCCGCCAGGAGAAAGACGCCGGTGAAGACCTTCGGGCGAAGACCGCGTTCGCCCCCTCGCGGTTCGCCCGTCGTGGCCGGCAGTGACAGAAAGGCAAGTACCAGCACGGCGCCGAGATGGACGATGCGTACCTCCATCGTCGACAGCGAGAGGAAGCCCGCGACGAGAACGAGATGGAAGATCGCGAGCGCGATCGCGATCCAGCGCGTCACGATGCGAAGGCCGGTACCCAACGACGATCTCTGCATGGACTATGGTCCTCCGAAGGGTCCGCACGCGATCGCCGGGTGCGCAAACCCTTGCCGACCCACCTTCCTTCCGGACGCCGAATGCACCCGAAAAGGCAATACGGCGATGCCGCGATCGATCTTTCGTACGAAAGCTACTTTGCCTCGAAATAGGCTTTCGCGGCAGGATGCAGCGGAACTGCAATCTTCGCCGCCATCGCCGGATCGACCTGCTTGGCGTTGGCGTTCTCCTTGGCGAATTCGTCGAGGTGATCGTAGATCGCCTTGGTCACGGCCGAAACCTTGGCATCGTCCATCTTGGACGAGGTGATGAGGATGTTCGAAACGCCGAGCGCCTTCACGTCGCCTTGCGTCTTGTAGATGTCGGCAGCGACGTCCACATCGGTGTAGTAAGGGAATTTCTTCTCGATTTCGGCGAACTTGTCCTGCGGAATCGAAACGAAGGCGATCTTGTTCGTGGCCTGCGTCTGCGTCACAGCGGAAGTCGGGAAACCCGCGAGCGCGATGCTCGCGTCGACATTGCCATCCGCAAGCTGACTGAACCCATCCGAATAGGACAGGAAGCTCGGGGTAACGTCCTTCAGGCTCATGTCGTAGACGGAGAAGAGATCCCGCAGGACCGAAAGAGTGCCGCCACCCGCCGGCCCGACGGCGACCCTCTTGCCCTTCAGATCCGAGATCGACTGGATCGACGACCCCTGAAGCGTGACAATGTGGAGAATGCTCGGATGCAAGGGGCCGACCGCCACGACGTCGAGCTTCTTCTGGTAGGGCTGTTCGCCGCGCGCGGCGAAGAACGCGGTGCTGGCGTTGGCGATGGCGAAATCGGCCTCGCCGGAATCGACCAATCTCGGATTCTGCACCGCGCCTTGCGTGACGACCGGCACCATCGTGATGCCCTTCGCATGCTCGTTGACGAGATTGGAGATCGCCTGCCCCATCGGGTAGAAAGCACCGCCGAGGCTTGCCGTACCGATGCGCAGTTCCTCCGCAGAGCTCACGCCCGGCGCCGAAGCGAGGGCCCCGAGCGCAGCGAACGCAAGTACGACTTTCCTGAATGTTCTCATGACGATCCTCCCGATTGCATCGCGCCTGAACGGCTAATCATGTTTGCCGCTACGAGGACCAGCGTCAACACTTTTATCGATTTTTTCGGCAAAAATATAAGATTGTCGACAGGAAGACACGAGCGATCGTGTGGCGGTCGAGCGAGGTCGAAACCGGTCTCTGTATTCGTTCGTCGACGCCGAGTGGCCATGCGTCACCCTCCCCTACCCGCCGCCGACGACCACGCGGAGGACATCGGCCTCGCCGTGCCGTCTTCAGTGTAATTCCGGAATGAGGCTTCGATCGAGGTAATCTTCCGGCGTGCGGGCAATCCGGTATCCAGTATATTTCTCGCGCAGCCGCATGACCTGCGAGATGCCGGACATGGTGATGGGCAGGCCCGGACGAACGATGGAGCCGGGCGCCTGCAGGGCGCGTGCGATCCGCAGTGCTTCGGTCATCTCGAGCCCGCCGCCTAGATGCGCGACGAGCGCTTCTGCCGTTTCCTGCGTGTTGTCCGGATCAAGCACGGCGTTGACGCCCGCGAGCGTGGCACGGACGAAGCCTTCGACAGCGGAACGATTGGCGGCGACCCAATCCGTGCGCGCACAGAAGACGTTGCCCTGGTAGTCGTCCCAGGGGTCCGGATCGCTGGCAAGGGCACGGAAACCGAGACCCTTGGCGATCGTCGCGAAATGATCGTTCAAAAGAGCGCCGTCGACGACGCCCTCGCGCAGTGCCCGCCAGCGTTCGCGCGGAGCCCCGAAGGAGCGGAACTCGTAGCGATCCGGATCGAGCCCATTGATCGCGAGCATTTCGCGCAGAAGGAAGGCGAAACCGGTCGAAAGGGCATCGACGGCGATCGTCTTTCCTTCGAGATCCGCAAAGCCCGCGACACGAGGCGCCACGACGAAGGGTAAACGGTACGAAGCCGAACCCATGAAGACCACGAGATCCGGCTCCCGGTTCGTCGGCGCCGCGCCCTGGCCTTCGCGGTAGGCGATCACATTGTCGATCGCGCTTGCGGCGATTTCAAAGGCTCCGTCTATCAGGCCGGTCATCTGCGCGATCGAGCTCGTCGTCGAGACGATTTCCACCTCCAGCCCTTCCTCGCGAAAATAACCGCGCGAAGCCGCGACCTCGAGAGGTACGGTGCCGGCATTGGTGAAGATCGAGATCCGCAGTTTCATATCGAGCTACCGCCTCCTCGAGCGGGGGCCGACACCATCGCCGGCATCCTTGGATCGATCGACAAATATACCATTCTCGCACAAAAATCGATTTTTTATTTGTAATGGAGGAGCCGGGCGGTAGGGTCCGATTCTCATTCAGGAGGAAGCACGGTGAACACAGATTTCAGGCGCGTGGTGACGGGACATGACGGCGAGGGAAAGGCCATCGTCATCTCGGACGCAAATTCGACCAACGTTCTGCAACGGCCGAACCGGCCGGGCGTCGCGCTCGTCAATTTCTGGCAGACATTCGAGAGTCCGGCCCGCTTCGACGGCCCGGAGGAGACGGTCGACGACCCCCTGATCCTCCATCCGCCGAAGGGCGGCAGCGTCTTCCGCTTTGTCGTCTTCGAACCGGAGGATCCCGAAGTCATGGCTACGCTCGACGGCCGGGCTGCCTTCGCCGAAATGGGCGCGGGCGCCAACGTCGTCGCCGGCGCACGCCATCCCTTCATGCACCGCACGGACAGTGTCGACTATGCGGTGATCGTCTCGGGCAAGATCAAGATGCTTCTCGATGATTCGGAAGTGACGCTTTCCGCGGGGGACGTCGTCGTGCAGCGGGGAACGAACCACGCGTGGTCGAACCAGTTCGACGAGACATGCGTCATCGCCTTCGTACTCGTAGACGGCGAAGGAGAAACCGGCGCCACCTGATGCGCGACCGCAACCGACCGCATGTCGCAGATGCCCGGAACGTTTTCGTCCTGACTAGAGCCTTTCAGGTTTATACGGAAGCGCTCTGCCGACCCTGTTTGCGTCAGGACCGAGACGGATGGCGACGAGCGTACTGGTAGTACGGTCGAGCCATCCGTCGAAGCGTCATGGCCCAAACAGGGCCGGCCCGAAGGGTTCGACCGTGCCGCTCTCCTACTTTGTCGGCGATCTTGCCCGATGAACCACATCGCGCTGCGATCGCCTTCGCGTGGGAAACCGGCACGATCGAACAGAGCTCTTCCGTATGAACCTGAAAGGCTCTAGGAAGTATTCTATCGGCGCGCGCTGGTACGCGGCGTACTCGCCGTCTCGGCGACCTGGCTATGCAACGAGTTGCGCAGGAAGTTTCCGGTATTGTGGTAGTGATCGATCAACCGTGAAACGGCGAGATCGCAATCGCGCTCGAGAACGGCATCGGTGATCGCGTCGTGCTCGGCGCTGACGTCGCGCTCGGCATAGGCTGTCATCCGCGCGGCTTGCCGATAGCGCGTGTTCTGGTCGTAGAGATCGTCGCAGATATTGTAGAGGAAGCGGGATCCGCACTGCGCCAGGAGGCACATGTGGAAGCGCTTGTGGAGCGTCTCCCACTCCTGCGTCATGATGGTAGGGTCGCCTTCGACCGTGCGACGGGTGCGCGACAGACGGTAGGCGGCGATCACGACTTCCTCCTCCCACCGCTTGCTTCCGTTCACGATGGACTCGCGCAGTGCCCGTTCGTCGAGCCAGCACCGCGTCTTCAGGAGTTCGTCGAATTCCTCGATGCTGACGCGCGAGACGCGGAAACCCTTCTGGTCCAGACGTTCGACAAGCTGCGTGGACGTCAGCAGGCTCAATGCCTCGCGGATCGGGCTGGCACCGACTTCGTAGCGCTGACGCAACTCGTCGATCTTGAGCTTGCTGCCGGGCTCCAGTGCACCGGCTATGATATCCGCCCGCAGCAGCGACATGATGCGGCTCGTCAGCGACTCCCGGTTTTCCGTCGCGGCACCCGAACCGACGGCGCCCGCTACATCATTCATTCGCCACTCTCTTGCAAACGGGCCACGATGGTCATGCAAAAAATCGACCGTCCGACCAACTCCATGATTTTATCGACTATCATGGACCATCGGCGCCGCGTTCGCCAAGCGCGAGATACGCTGCGAGGTGCTGATAGTGCCGGAATTGACGAATTTCTCGTGGTTTTCCTCGATACGGTTGAAGGCATAGAGGTAGTTCACCATCGTGCCGAGCGCGTTCGCTTTCGCCTCCGGCGAAGGGTCGGCGAGGACGTTCACCCGCTCGAGGCTCGCCCCGTTGCCGAGATGGAAGCGGGCGACCGGATCGACGATACGCCCGGAATCGTTACGCGCCTTGGATAGAAAGTACGCCGCGGTGCTTTCCACGAAACGCCGCGCTTCCGCGTTCTGGTCCGAGGCGGGATCGTCGAGCGCCGCGCGAAACGTGTCCCAATCGGGACAGGCTGCCGGCATTGCGAGTTCGCCGGCTTCGTGGCGCGCTTTCAGCCATTCGGCGTATGCCGGCAGTGGCGAAAGGGTGACGAACGTCTTCAAGCGAGCGAAGCGCGACTTCAGATCGGTCACGACCTGCTTGATGAGGAAGCTTCCAAGCGGGATCCCCCGCAGACCGCGCTGGCAATTCGATATCGAATAGAAGACCGCGGTCGTTGCCTGGTCGGCCGAAAGTTCTTCCCGTTCGCGTTCGAGGATCGTCCCGATACTTTCGGGAACGGCGTCCGTCAGCGCGACTTCGACGAAGATCAGCGGCTCGCCCTCGAGGCGGGGATGGAAGAAGCCGTAGAGGCACCGATCCTCCGGTAGGATCCGACGGCGAAGTTCGTCCCAGCTGTCGAGCCGGTGCACGGCCTCGTAGCGCATGATCTTTTCGAGCAGGTCGGCCGGCGCGTTCCAGTCGATGCGCCGCAGTTCGAGGAAACCGCGATTGAACCAGGCCGAAAAGAGTTTCACGAACTGCCAGTCCAGGGCGGCCAGACCCGGGTCGCTCGCCATGGCATCGAGCAGGTCTTCACGCATGCGCACAAGAGAAAGCGTACCGCCCGGCGCCTGATTCAGTCGCTCCAGCAATACGCTGCAGCGCGGCCGCGTTGCCGTGTTGAGGACGGCAAGCGAGGTGTAGCTCGGCGCGTCGACGAAGTTGGCGGCCGCCGTTATCGCCTTATCGAGATCGCCTTCGAGACGTTCGAGAACGCCGCTGAAAAAAGCGGATTTCTGTGCCTCGTCCAGCTTCCTGTAGAGGGCGAGCGCCTCGCGCGCCATGGCGATACCGGACGCCTCGCCCTTGCTCGTCAGCAGGAGGCCGCACAGCTTGAGAAGGCTTTCGACCGTATCGCCCTCCCGGCGATACCGCCGCGTATCGATCAGCGACATGCCGCGCTCCGCGATGGAGGTCAGAAGCTCGCTGAACAGAAATCCTTTCGGGCTTTTGTCGATATTCTTCCCGGCGGACATATCGTTCATGGTATCTCTCCACTTCGGAAACGACCGCCGAAATTCGACGGGAATGGTTAGTTCCGGCACTCAGACCCAAGGGATACAGGCCCGCAGCACGATGGCCTCACTGATAACCTCGCCGCACATTCCACACAATGCGTACGACGTATGAGACATGGATTATTGATATTTTCCAGTTTGTACGTAAATTGTCGATTTAATTGATCGGTGAGAACGAGGATTATGGGATGCGAACGAACTTCTTCGAGGATGGCAAATGGTGGGTAAGCCCCTATAATTTCACTCCCGAGGTGCTCGAAGGTCTCGACCTTCCCTCCCGCGTACAGATTCATGATGCGACGTTGCGCGACGGCGAGCAGACGCCCGGCGTCGTCTTCTCCGTCGAAGACAAGGTTCGTGTCGCGCGCAAGCTCGACGAGATCGGGATCGATCGCATCGAGGCCGGCATGCCTGCCGTTTCGCCGCAGGACGAGGAGGCGATCAAGGAGATCACGAGACTCGGCCTCAAATCCAAGATCTTCACCTTTGCGCGCGCCATGAAGAAGGATATCGACATGGCGCTCGAATGTGGCGCCCACGGCGTCATCATCGAGGTTCCCATCGGCTACCCGAAAATCAAGACGCAATTTGGCTGGACATGGGAAAACGTGCTGGAGCGAAGTGCTCCGGTCATCAACTACGCGCGCGAGCAGGGCCTTTACGCGGTCTTCTTCCCCTACGACACGACGCGGGCGCGTCCCGAGGACTTTTCGGCACTGTGCAAGGGCATCATGGAGCAGTCGCCGCCCGACTCGATCGGCATCGTCGACACCATGGGCTGCGCCACGCCGGAAGCGATCAAGTACATGGTGCGGTGGGTCAAGAAGATGACCGGCCTTCCCATCGAGATCCATACCCACAACGATTTCGGCATGGGCGTCGCCACCGAGCTGGCGGCCGTTGCAGCCGGCGCCGAGGTCGTCCATTCGAGCGGTAACGCGCTCGGCGAGCGGACGGGCAATGCCGCCCTCGAAGAACTCGCCATGGCGCTTCATGTGCTTTACGGCTACGACACGCCCTACCGCCTCGACAAGCTGACCGAGCTCGGCGACCTCCTTTCGGAACTCGCCAACGTACCGATCGCACGCAACAAGCCGGTGCTCGGTTCGGGCAATTTCACGCGTGAGTCCGGTATCGGCGTCAATTACGTCGTCCACGACCCGCTCGTCATGTTCGGCACGCATCCGCAACTCACCGGGCGTACTGGCGAGGTCGTGCTCGGCAAGAAGAGCGGCAAGGCGTCGATCGTCTACAAGCTCGACCAGCTGGGGCTGTCGGAGGCGAACGACGAGGAGATCGCCGAGATGCTGTCGGCCGTAAAGGAAAAGGGAATCGCCAAGCGCGACATCCTCGATGACGAAGAATTCCGGGTCATCGCGGACGGCGTCTTCGCCAAGCGCGCGGCCTGAATACGGAACTTCCAAGCGTATGGCGGATCGAGACTGCCGCCATACGCTCGGGCACGACCGGCGGCGGTCTTGCAGACCGGGCTTCACGTCACGCAGGAATAAGAGGCAGAAGCAGGAAGCTTTCCCTCTCCGGGCCGGTATGGATCGTCGTCTTGCCGCCAAACGTGGTCCGCGACCGATCCATCGAAGAATCGTGTAGCATCCGCCCTGCCTTCTCGTACTCGAAATCATGTCCCATCAACCGAAGAGCGAGCCGGTAGCCCGGTGGGCATACGACGCTCGTCGGCCAAATCTCCACATCGAGTTCGTAAACCTCGTCCGGCGTGAGCTTCTCGATGCGACGATGGGTGTGGAAGGGTCGGTAGGGCGTCGAGCGGTGAGGATCGAGCGCACGGTGGGAGGCGCGCAGCCACCCGCGCGCGACCGGCACCTCCTCGTGCGCACCGGTAAATCGAACTTCGTCGCCGTCGGGATCGAGCAGCCGCAGGACTGCGAAGATGTCCATATCGTCCGTCGTCGAGGAAGCTTGAAGCTTCAGTGCCACCGGTCCGGTGAATTCGACCGCCTCTTCGAAGGCGGGGGTGAGAAACTCGACGCCGTCGCCATCGGCCTCGAAGGTAACGCTCGCGTCGCTTCCGCTGCCGCCGGCAGGCATCAAACCGAGCCTATCCGCATCGAGATGATAGGACGTCCATCGCGTTTGCGGTAGCGGCCAGCTTTCCGCCTCCCGCCATACGGCGCCGTCCGGATGGCGCACGGCGAAACGTATGGCGGGTTCGTGGTCGAAGCCGTTGTCGATGTCCTTCAGGAAGCGGTCGAAGAAGCGCTTCTGTCGGCTGACGAAATCCGGCAGATAGAAGCTTTCGTAGTGCGTGCCGACGTGGAGCTGCAGCCATTTGCGTTGTGACCCGGTGCGCAGATAGCCTTCGATGTTTCCGCGCAGATGCAGTCCCGGCCCGCCCCAGTTTGCCGCCGACAGGACCGGCACTTCGATCCGGGAGAGGTCCGGGCTGCGTTCGCGATGCCAGTCGTCGTCGAGTTCATGGCGGTGCAGATCGGACATGTGATCGGCAATGTTGCCCGCGAGAATTCCCTCTTCGAGCGCCGGCCCGGTCGTCCGCTCGCCGGTATCGGGATCCACGAGCGGCGAATTGCCGTTGCCGTTCTGGTTGACGCTCACCTGCCGGGGCAACCATGCCGCGGGAAAGCCGTGGCTCAGGATGCCGCCATGCCTGGCCCACTCGCGGTAGAAGTCCGAAGCCCCCTCCCATGGCACGATCGCTGCCAGGTGCGGCGGGCGCAGAGCGGCCACCTGCCACTGCTTGATGGCGAAATAAGAGACGCCGAGAAGGCCGACCTTGCCGCTCGACCATTCCCGCGTTCCGGCCCATTCGATCAGTTCGAAATGGTCCATCGTCTCCGTCGGCGAAAACGGATCGAGATAACCCGGCGACTTGCCGCTGCCGCGCGCATCGACCGAGACGAGAACGTAGCCGTCGGGGACCCAGCGCTCCGGATCGGCCGTCTCCCAGCGCAGGAAGCGGCCGCTCGAAGCACCCTTGTCGAGGTCGGGATAAAGGCCGGTCAAGACCTCCCATTGCGGCTTGAAGGCGTCACGGAAGTGGACGTCCTTCCCGTAGACGCCATGGGCGAGGATGACCGGATATCGTCCCGGCGTGGTCGGTCGGAAAACGTTGGCGCGAAGGTGCAGCCCGTCGCGCATGGCGATCTCGACATCCTTTTCGAAGATCAGGCAGTCGGTTTCCTCGACGGTATGGGCCATGGCGGGTTCCCGATGGTTCGAACAGGGGGAGAAGCGATCTCAACGTGCGAAGGCGTGGCTCGGCAACCAGGTGACGATACCCGGGAAGACGGCGAAGATCGCAAGGCAGGCGAGTGCGACGAAGAAGAACGGCACCACCGCCTTGAAGATCGAGAAGACCTGAACTTCCGGTGCGACGCGCGCCATGATGTAGACGTTGAGCCCGATCGGCGGGGTGATCGCGGCAAGCTCGCACATGATGATGATGTAGACGCCGAACCAGACCGGATCGATGCCCGTGGCGACGACAACCGGGAAGACGAAGGGGATCGTCAGGATCAGCATCGCCCAGATGTCGAGCATCATGCCGAGCACGATGTACATCAGAGTGAAGACGACAAGCAGCCCGTACGGGCCGAGACCCAGCGAGACGATCCAGTCGACGAGGCTCGTCGTGATGTCGGTCAGCACGAGGAAACGGCTGATGACGTGACCGCCGAGCAGGATGAGGAAAATCATCATCGAGGTGTGGGCCGCGCCGCGAAGCGCGATGCGGATCGTCGGGAAGGTCAAGCGGCCCATGACAAGCGCGATGAGACCAACCCCCATGACGCCGATGGCAGCCGCTTCCGTCGGATCGAATATGCCGCCATAGATGCCGCCGACGATCAGCAGGAAGATCAGGATGACGGGCAGGAGCTTGATCAAGCTCGAAAGTTTCTCGGCGAGCGTGAAACGCTCTCCGACCGGTCCGAGCGAAGGGCGGAACCAGCACATGACGACGATGAGCAGCGAAAAGGCTGCGCACAGGAAGAGGCCGGGTATGATACCCGCCATGAAAAGGGCGCCGATCGAGGTCTCGGTCCAGATGCCGTAGGCGATCATGAAGATGCTTGGCGGGATGAGGATGCCAAGCGTTCCCGCACAGGCGATCGAGGCTGCGGAAAGTCCGCCGTCGTAATCGAACTTGCGCATTTCGGGCATGCACATGGGGCCGAGCGTCGCGACGGCGGTGGCGCTGCCGCCGGAGACGGCGCCGAAGCCCGCAGCGGCGAGCACGGAGGCGACGGCGAGCCCGCCTGGAAGCCGGCCGATCCAGCGATAGACGCAGTCGTAGAGGTCTTCGGCCAGCCGTGTGCGATAGACGAGCTGTCCCATCAGCAGGTAGAGCGGGATCGCGATCAGCGAGAAGTTCGTTCCCTGATCCATCAGGTTGAGAAGAAGCTGTGCTTCCGCGTAGATCGCGCCGTTGATGGCGAGCAGACCGACCGTTCCAACGGTGAGGAGCGCGAAAGCGATCGGTATGCCGAGACCGATCAGCGCGAGCAGGGCGAAAAGCGCGATGACGGCGATCATGTGCGGATCGATGCTCATTCCGCCCACTCCACGGACTCCTGCTCTTCGACTGTGTCCCGGCGACCGGCGAGGATGAAGACGGCGGCCAGCAACGCGTAGAGGACGAGCAGGACCGAGACGAAGACGACGATGCCCTTTACCGCCCACAGCCTGATCCCGAGCTCCGGCGTAACCTGCGGAAGCGAATAGGCGAAGGGAATGTCGACGGACGCCTTGCGTGCGATCATGGCGAATACCGTCGCGAGCGCGAGCGCCGAGACGATTGCGACCGCCCTGCGAACCCCGCGCGAGAGGAACGACACCAAGAGGTCGACGCGAATGTGCGCCCCGCCGCGAACCGATTCCAGAAGGCCGAAGAGGAAGAAGAGGAGCAGCAGGTAGCTCGAAGCCTCGAGTGCCCAGGAAAGCGGGCTGTTGAAGGCGTAGCGCAGAACGACGTCGACGGTGACGAGTGCCACGAGGGCGGGCAGCAGGAAATAACAGCTGACCCCTTCCAGAATCCTGGCGACGACCCTTAACAGACCCGCAAGGGCATCCATGACCAAATCCTCGCAGAGTGGTTCGGGATCGTCGCCGGCGGAATTGGACCAGCCGGCGACGAATGCATGGGAAACGCTAGTTGATGGCGTTCTTCAGCGGCGACACCTTGGTCGCGGGATCGCTGATCGTATTGTCCATCCGCTCGGACCGGCTCATGGGACCGTATTTCTTGACCAGATCGCGTATGTCCTGGACGAGCTGCTTCGTCGGCAGGCCCTTGGCTTCACCGTCCTTGATGTATTCCTGAATGACGGGATCGAACTTCTTTTGCCAGCGTTTGAATTCGGCCGGGTCAATCTCGTTGTACTTCATGCCTTGGTCGATAAACTGCTTGCGCGCCTCGGCGGACGCCAGCGTGAAGGAAAGCTGGCTCTCGGCCTGACTCTTCTGACGCGACCAGCGATAAAACACTTCCTGCAGATCGGCCGGCAGCGAAGCGTATTTCGCCTGGCTCATGCAGAATTCGAGCGGCATGTGGTTGATCGGCGTATCGGTGTGGTCGCTCGCCGCCTCGTTGATGCGAAAGGCTTTCGCCGCCGCATCGGAGGTGAACACCGCGTCGAGCAGCCCGCGCTGGAGGGCGGAGAAGAAGTCCGCCGAAGAGATGTTGACCGGCGTTGCGCCGAGCGCGGCGAAGACATCCTGATTGACCCCCGATCCCGAACGAACCTTCAGGCCCTGAAGATCTTCGAGCTTGGTGATCGGCCGGTTGGAGAAGAGGTTGAAGCGGGCGCTACCGGTAATCCCCTCCAGGTAGACACCCTGACGCTCGAACTCCTTGCGGAAATACTTGTCGGCAAGATGCTCGGCAACGATCGACAACGTCCCCGCATCGGGAAAGAGGCCGGGCAGCGACAGTGCTTTCGTGAGCGGGAAACTGGTGATGTTCAGGAAGGTGAAGCATGCCGACATGTCGGTGATACCGGAGCGGTTCGCCTCGAAACCTTCGCTGACCGAATGCACCGTGCCGGACCAGCGCGCCTTCACGACGAGCTTGCCGTCCGACATCTTCTCAAGCACCTGGAAGGCCTGCTTCAGGAACTTCGCCTGCGCCGACTGCTCCGGCAAATGGCTCGAGAAGTTGATGGTAACCGGATCGCCGTCATAGATGATTTTCGGCGCACCATAATCGTCGAGCTTGAGGTCGCGCCAGTCGATCGCCTCCTTCACGCTCTGCTGTACGCTGGAGAGCGTGGCCTCGTCGGACTGCGCGAATGCCGGCGCATGGGCCAGCGTGGCCGCCACGATGGCCGCTGCCAAAGGTCGGTAAATCATCGGCTCCTCCCATTTCCTCTGCAGGCAGCCGGCCACCGTTCGCCGAAACGAAGCTTGCAGTCGGACCATGCCCGATACCCGCGCCGACTCGAGGTGACTTCCACAAAGCCGTGGGGAATGCCGATGAGGTTATGAACGCCTACCCCTATCGTCAATCGATTTTATTGCGACAAAACAGAAAATATCGACAAAGTTATCTCTGCCTGGGAGGGATCTGTGTTCCGACACGCGCGGTAATCGCACCAGGTAAGCCTCTCGAAGAGCTAGCCGGCCGAACTAGCGGATCTCCAGCGCCTTCCCGAACGAACATGAGTAAAACAGTCTTGACATATGTCATATGTCGTATCTATAGGTTCGCTGCGCTGGGTGAGGCCAGACAACGGTTCACGAATGGGAGGAGTAAGGCATGAGACGTCTGAAGACCGTCGCCCTTGCGGCGTCGTTTGCATTTGCCGCGATCGGAATGAGCACCGCCGCACACGCGGAATGGCCCGAGCGGGCGGTCACCGTCATCGTCCCGTGGTCGGCCGGCGGCGGTACCGATGCGACCGCGCGCGCCGTCGCCCAACAGTTGGAGAAACGCCTCGGACAGCCCTTCAACGTCGTCAACCGAACGGGCGGCGGCGGTCTTATCGGCCATCTTGCCATCACCAACGCCAAGCCCGACGGCTATACGCTCGGCGTCATCACGATCGAGTCGACGATGTACGCCGCGCAAGGCACCAGGGGTGCCGGACCGGACGATTTTACCATGATCGGCCGCTTCAATGCCGACCCGATCGGCTACAACGTCAAGGCCGACGCTTCTTACGACGACATGAAAGGGCTGATCGCCGCGGTGAAGAAGAACCCCGGCAAGATCAAGGCTTCCGGCGCCAACCGCGGCGGCCTTTCGCACCTTGCATGGGCGGGCCTCCTCAACAAGCTTGGCATCGATCCGAACGCTTCGCCTTGGGTCGCGTCCGACGGGTCGGCGCCCGCTCTTCAGGAACTTGCAGCCGGTGCGATCGACGTCGTATCGACCTCTCCGGCCGAAGCGCGAACGCTCGTCGAAGCGGGCAAGGCGAAGACGCTGGCGATCGCCGCGAATGAACAGAGCGATGCCTATCCGGATCTGCCCACGATGCCCGAGGCGCTCGGTATCAAATGGGCCCCCATGCCTTTCCGCGCGCTTGCCGGTCCTGCGGGCCTTCCCGATGACGTGGTGAAGAAATTGTCGAATGCGCTTGCCGCGACGGTCAAGGATCCCGATTTCGTCAAGTTCATGAAGTCACGCGGCTTCTCCGTCGCATACCAGAACGGTGAAGAGTTCAAGAAGACCGTCAAGCAGGACGAGGAAGACCTGAGCAAGACAATGGCCGTCCTCGGCCTGGCGAAGTAACGCGGTCGTGGGGAGGACCATCGGATGCGCTTCGACGATCGTATCCTGGGCGGCGCGCTCGCCATATTTTCCATCTGCGTCATCGTTGCGTCCCGCCGGATCGGTTCCGTGCCGGGCACGACGTTCGGGCCGGACGTCTTCCCCACGCTCATCGGCATCGCCATGCTGATCCTCTCGGTCCGGATCTTCGTCCGCGCCGCGAGGATCGGTGGCCGCGACGCATGGGTCGATCTTTCGGACTGGAAGGGTCAGACGAAGGGACTCGTCTGCGCTACCTGGATCCTTGCGGGTATCGTCATCGGCATCGCCTTCTTCGACGATATCGGCTTTCCGCTCTTCGGCCTCGCCTATGCCTTACCGTTGATGCTTCTGATGGGCGCGAGACCAATCTCAGCGTTCGTCGTAACCGCCAGTGCGGTCCTTCTTTCCTACTTCGTCTTCTCGCGCCTGCTCTTCGTGCCGCTACCTGTCGGCCCGCTTACCTTCCTGCGATAGCCGACCATGAGTATCGATACCTTCCTGGCAGCGCTCGCCATCGTCTTCCAGCCCTACGTGCTGCTCGTCATCGGCCTTTCGGCCATCTACGGGCTCTTCGTCGGCGCGGTTCCCGGCCTGACGGCGACCATGGCGACCGCGCTTCTCATCCCGCTTACCTTCTACATGGATCCGGTTCCCGCCATTGCCGCCATCGTCACCACGACGGCGATGGCGATCACGGCAGGCGACATTCCGGGCGCCCTCCTGCGCATACCCGGCACGCCGGCCTCCGCCGCCTATGTCGACG
Source organism: Pararhizobium mangrovi (assembly GCF_006516965.1). Lineage (GTDB taxonomy): Bacteria > Pseudomonadota > Alphaproteobacteria > Rhizobiales > Rhizobiaceae > Pararhizobium_B > Pararhizobium_B mangrovi. Next base: position 29,311 of record NZ_VHLH01000005.1, read on the forward strand.
AGGCCTACGCGATGACGATGCGGGGCAAAGCGGATCTCGCGCTCGGCGTCTGCCTCACCTTCGCCGCGGTAGGTGGAATGGTGGGCGCAATCGTCCTCTTCCTGCTCGGGCCGCTGCTTGCCAGCATCTCGCTCCAGTTCTCGAGTTTCGAATTCTTCTGGCTGGCGGCACTCGGCCTGATGACCTCGGCGATGGTCAGTTCACAGGATCCCGCACGTGGCCTGTTCTCGCTGCTGATCGGCCTGCTCATCAGTACCGTCGGGCTGGACGTTACGAGCGGCCAGCCGCGCTTTACCTTCGGCGTCGTCGATCTCTATGGCGGCGTGAGCTTCATCCCGACGATGATCGGCATGTTCGCGTTCGCCGAGATCCTGCGGGGTCTTTCCAATGCCGGCGTCGCACCGCCCGCACCGACGACGGATGTCCGCCGCCCGTTTCGCGGCGTCTGGGCGGCGGCCCGGAAATACCCCTTCAGCATCGTGCGCGGCGTATCGCTCGGCACGGTCATCGGCGCGCTTCCCGGCGCCGGCGGCGATCTCGCCGCATGGATCGCCTACGGCATGGCCCGCCGGTTTTCGAAGACCCCGGAAAAGTTCGGTACCGGCCATGAAGAAGGCCTCATCGAAGCCGGTTCGGCGAACAACAGCGGGCTTTCGAGCGCCTGGATCCCCGCCCTTGTCTTCGGCATTCCAGGCGATGCGGTGACGTCGATCGCCATCGGCGTCCTTTTCATGAAGGGCCTCAATCCCGGCCCACGCCTTTTCGTCGACAACCCGACGATGCTGACGGCCGTGATCATCACCTTCTTCGTCGCGAACATCCTGCTCATCCCCGTCGGCTACGTCGCCATTCGGGGCGCCCGCTACGTCCTTTCGGTGCCGCGCTCCATCATCGTGCCGACGATCCTCGTCTTCTGCGTGGTGGGGTCGTTCGCGATCAACAATACCGTCTTCGACATCGGCGTGATGCTCGCCGCCGGTATCGTCGCCTACCTTCTCGAAAGCAATCGCTTCCCCATTGCGCCGATCATCCTCGGACTGGTTCTCGGCCACGTCCTCGAACGCAACTTCATCATGTCGATGCAGATCGCCGACGGTAACCTTCTCGGCTTCTTCTCGCGTCCGATCGCGGCATGCCTGGGAATGCTGGTGATCTGCGTTGCGCTGTCCCCACTCGCAAAATGGCTGATGCGCCGACGAAGCCGCGCGATTGCGCCCAATGGAACCACGGACGAAGCCGAGCGCGAAACGCGCTGATCACAGGAGTATCTCAATGAAAGACATGTTCAGCGTCAAAGACAAGCTTGTCGTCGTCACCGGCGGCCTCGGCCAGCTTGGAACCGAGTTTTCCCGTTCGCTCGCCGAGGCGGGAGCGAAGGTCGCCATCTACAGCCGTCGCCCCTTCGATGCGCAGGAGATGGAGGAAAAGTTCCCTGGTCTCGCCGAACGCATTCTCGTCTACGAGGCGAGCGTGGCCGACAAGGAGGCGCTGACGGAGGCGACCGAACGCCTCGTGAAGGAGCACGGCGTACCGCACGCGCTCGTCAACAATGCCGGCATCGATTCCAAGCCCGACGGAAGCGCCGAACAGAACGCACCCTTCGAAGTCTATCCGCAGAAATACTGGGACGAAATCATCGACGTGAACCTCACCGGCGTCATGCTGACGTCGCAGGCGATCGGCTCGAAGATGGCCGAAGCCGGACGGGGCTCGATCATCAATGTCGGTTCCATGTACGGTCTGGTCTCGCCGAATCAGGCGCTCTACGCCTATCGCGAAGCGCGCGACGGCGTGCCGTTCGTCAAGGCGATCTCGTACGCGGCGTCGAAGTCGGGTCTCATCAACCTGACGAAATATCTGGCGACCTACTGGGCCAAGCGGAACGTTCGCTGCAACCTCGTTTCGTTCGGCGGCGTTAAAACGGCGAGCTTCGACAAGGAGTTCATCGACGCCTTTCTCGAGCGGGTGCCCATGGGCCGCCAGGCCGAAATCGACGAATACAACGGCGTGATTCAGTTTCTGGCTTCGGAAGCTTCGTCCTACATGACTGGTGCGAACGTCGTCATGGATGGAGGCTTCACCGCGTGGTAGCCGGTCACGTTCCGACAGAAACGCGCAGCAGGAGCGGTGCCGGCCCCGGTGCCACCGACCCGATGGATCACACGTTCGAACGCAGCAAACTGCACGTCTCCGTGGTCGATCGCTTCGAGGCGGACATCCTCTCCGGCACGCTCGCGGTCGGCGACCGGCTTCCTGCCGAAGCGGAGATCGCCAAGGCGTTCAACGTCAGCACGCGCAGCGTGCGCGAAGCGATCCAGGTCCTCGAGACGAAGGGGCTCGTGCGACGCAAGCACGGCGAACGCGCGATGGTCGTGCGCGACGACGTCGGCGAATTCCTGGGCTCCCTCGCCGTCACGGTGAAGCAGCTCTTTTCGCAGAAATCGAACTATCTCGCGCAGCTCATGGACGTACGCCGCATGATCGAGCTGGAGGCGGTAGGCCGGATCGTCGACGAGGGGCACGACCTCAATTCCGAGGTCGAAAAGGCGATCGCCGACATGCGTCTGGCCGTCGAAAGGAACGATTTCGAACGGTTCGCCGATTGCGATGCCGCCTTCCACCTCGGCATCGTCCATTCCGTCGGCAACGAGATCCTCAGCGTCTTCTACGACAATCTCTTCGCCCTCATCAACGAGGTCATCCGTGTCACGAGCCGCGTGCCGAAAAAGGCGCTCGATGCGGCCTACGCCGAGCACGAGGAGATCTACGACCTTATCCGGAGCAATGACGCGAACGCCGCGAGGCAATCGCTCGCAAGCCAGATCGACAACAGTGCGCGCTACCTGAAGGTCGCGCTCGACGAAGCCGAAATCAAGAACGAACGGAACCCGTGATGGCCAATTTCGACTATTCCGATACCGACTGGGACTCCATCTCGCGACTGTCGAAATGGTATTCCGGTGACATTCACGACAGTATGGAACGCCACGGCGCCTTCGGCTATCTGGAAGGCATTTCGCTCTTCGGGCACCTCGAACCCGGCCAGGTGGTATGTGGCCCGGCGGTGACGGTGCTCTTCGCGCCTAGCAACCGGCGCGATCATCCGCAGGACACCTATCACTACGCCATCGACCATTGCCCGAAGGGTGGAGTGCTGGTCGTCGACGCTTCCTGCAGCCCGGGTTCATGCACCGGCGGCTTGATGTCGACAGGCGCCAAGACGCGCGGCGCGGCCGCGACGATCGTCAACGGCACGGTGCGTGACACGGCCGAAGTCAAGAAGCTCGGCTATCCGCTTTTCGGAACTTCGCTGAGCCCGCTTTCGGTTTCGGGACGCAAGGAGCCCGTGGCAGCCCAGGTGCCGATCCGCATCGCCGGCATCCAGATCATGCCGGGCGACGTGATCTTCGCCGACATCGACGGCGTCGTGGTTATCGCCAAGAACCTCGTCTCGACGATCGCCGACGAAGCGGAAAAAGGCGGCAGGGGCGAAGCCGAAGCGCAGAAACGCATCCTGGATGGCGAAGCCCTCCAAAGCGTGTGGCAGATTTAGAAAGATCGACAGTTTCGACGCCAACGGCCCGACAACCGGCGTCGAGATCCTGCGGGATGGCTTGTCTCGTATCGATCCAGCGATGTCTTAAAGCGCCAGTTCGGTGAATGCGTCGCCGCCTTCAACGACAACGACGCGAAAGTGGATGTTACTCCCTACGGCCAAGGCGCCGAGCACTTTAATCCGTTTGCGGTCGCTGAATGCACAGGCTTGTGTGTCGGCATATCGTTCAAGTGGGATTTGCGGAGCGATGTGTTGATCTCAGGCTTTGATGGTGCATCATCCAAACGCGAGTGGAAGGAGGCGTTATAAGCCAGGTTCTACACACGAGCGCCCGGACGACGGAGGTCATCCGTCGAGCGATACAGCATAGAGAAGAGCGCTTGAGAGAATTGGCCAGAACTTATGAGTCCACTACCTAATCCGCTCGGCGCTGCACCGTTGCTAGCAGCGCCACGGCATCAGCCGGCTACCCGACCTCGACGGCGACAAGCATCGAACCGAAGTTCACACCATACCCGATCGTTACTTCCACATCGACATTGCTGAAGTCCGAACTGCGAAGGCAAGCTCCGTCCTTATGTGGCAATCGACCGCACAAGCACGTTCGCCTTCGTGCACTTGGTGAAAAGCGCCAACCGGGTAACGGCTTCGGCCTTCCTGAAAGCGCTGGTCGCCGCCGTGCCATACAGGATCCATACCGTCCTGACGGAGAATGGCATCCAGTTCACCTTTCCGCCGCGCTACGCCCTGCTCCGCCCGCTCGAAATTCATAAGAACTGCGAGCTTTTATATATGGTCATCGCGGGACTGCCGAAAGATCTGACCGACTTGGTCGTGCGTAAGAGTAGGAACAGAGCTCATCGCAATCTCGGCAGTTTTGGCGTTCAAACCGACTGTGAGGAAGCGCGCCTCTTCGGGACGGCGGGTGTCGAGACTGATCTTAACATGGGGTCGCCTGATGCGGGTCGACCACGCCGGGCGGCAGACGCTTGCGCCAGTAGTAGATGGCGCCGCATTGGGTGATGTTCCATGCAAGTCCCACCGTCCGGCACCCCGCGTGTTCCGCGAGGGTGTCCCAGCCGTGTGTACCAGCGGGAGCAGAATTCGCCCCAGCTGGCATCGGCATCTCATGAACTTCAGGAGGTTAATCCAGCGTGGCTGGGGCGCCTGGATTCGAACCAGGGATCACGGTACCAAAAACCGATGCCTTACCGCTTGGCTACGCCCCACCATCCGAACCGGATTCAATCCGTCGGACCGCGTTCCGGCGAAAGTCGCTTAGCAAACCTTCGCGTGGCGGACAAGTTGGACCCCGTCGCCGTCATATAACGGATTCGTGCTCCTCGACGACCGATGCGAGGTAGCGCCCGTAATTGCTCTTGCCGAGGTCGGCGGCCAGTCCGCGCAGCGTGTCGACGTCGATGAAGCGCTGCGAAAAGGCGATCTCTTCCGGACAGGAGATCTTGAAACCCTGCCGGTGTTCCAGCATGCGGACGAACTCTCCCGCTTCGAGGAGGGAATCCGGCGTGCCCGTGTCGAGCCATGCGAAGCCCCGGCCCATGCGCTCGACGGAAAGCGCTCCCTCTTCGAGATAGATTCGGTTGAGATCGGTGATCTCGAGTTCGCCGCGCGCGGATGGCCGCAGGCTCCGCGCGAAACCGCTCGCGCGCCCGTCGTAGAAATAAAGCCCCGTCACCGCCCACTGGGATCGCGGCCGTTCCGGCTTCTCCTCGATCGAGGTCGCGCGTCCTTCCCTGTCGAAGGAGACGATGCCGTACCGCTGCGGATCGGAGACATGATAGGCGAAGACGCTCGCACCCTCGATTCGGGTCGCCGCACGCGAAAGCATCGGCGTCAGACCGTTTCCGTAGAAGAGGTTGTCGCCGAGGACGAGCGCGCACGGGTCGCCGGCCACGAATTCCTCGCCGATGATGAACGCTTCCGCCAGCCCGTTCGGTTCGCGCTGCTCGCCGTAGCTCAGGCGGATGTTCCAGCGCTCGCCGTCGCCGAGCAGCTTTTTGAACAGCGGCAGGTCGTGCGGCGTGGAAATGACGAGGATATCCCGGATCCCGGCCAACATCAGCGTCGACAGCGGATAGTAGATCATTGGCTTGTCGTAGACCGGCAGAAGCTGCTTGGAAATCGGCAGCGTCATCGGATGAAGCCGTGTTCCGCTGCCGCCTGCCAGAATGATGCCCTTCATGGGAACCTCGTCTCCACTGCCTCGCTTGCCGGCACAACCCTTATGGGAAATCGGCGAGACTTGCCAGTCTCCGCCGTCGGCGATAACAGCGGGCCTCGCGATCGGCCATTGCCGGTTTCGCAGCGATCACGAACGCAAGCTCGAGGAGAACACGGTGCTCGAAATCCGCCCGACGGCCATTCCGGAGGTTCTGGAGCTCGAACCGCGGCGCTTTTCCGACCCGCGCGGGTTCTTCGGCGAAACGTTCAATCGGGACCGCTTTCGCGAAGCCGGCATCACGATCGACTGGATGCAGGACAACCAGTCGCTCTCGCGCGAGCCCTTCACGCTGCGCGGCCTGCATTTCCAGGCGCCCCCCTTCGCGCAGGACAAGCTGGTGCGCGTCCTGAAGGGCCGCGTCTTCGATGTCGCCGTCGACATCCGCGAAGGTTCGGCGAGTTTCGGCCAGTGGGTCGGCCGCGAGCTTTCGGCGGAGGCCTTCAACCAGCTCCTCGTGCCGAAAGGCTTCGCCCACGGCTTTCTGACGCTCGAAGCGGACACGGAAGTCCTCTACAAGGTTTCCGCTCCCTATTCGCGCGAGCACGACCGCTCGATCCGCTGGGACGACCCGGCATTCGCCATCGACTGGCCGAATGGTGGCAACGCGCCGGTCCTTTCCGACAAGGATAGCGAAGCGCCGACGCTTGCCGAAGCCGGGTCTCCGTTCAGCATCGGGGATTTGCAGACATGAAGTTCCTCGTCACCGGCGGCGCCGGCTTCATCGGATCGGCAGTGTGCCGGCATCTGATCGAGAACACGGAACACCACGTCGTCAACGCCGATGCACTGACCTACGCGGCCAATCCCGCATCGCTCGAAGCGATCGCTGGAAACGCACGCTATCGCTTCGAGCATGCCGACATCCGCGACCGCCCGCGCATGCTTGAAATCATGCACACGCATGCCGTCGACATCGTCATGCATCTTGCGGCCGAAAGCCACGTCGATCGCTCGATCGACGGTCCGGGCACGTTCGTCTCGACCAATGTCGTCGGCACCTTCGAGCTTCTCGAAGCCGCCCGCGCCTATTATGCCGATCTGCCGGACGAACGGCGCGCGGCATTTCGCTTCCACCACGTTTCGACCGACGAGGTGTTCGGCGCGCTCGACCTCGGCGGCGGGCTCTTCAGCGAAGAAACGCCCTATTCCCCGTCCTCGCCCTATTCGGCATCTAAGGCGGCCTCCGACCACTTCGCCATCGCCTGGCACCGGACCTACGGTCTGCCGGTGGTTCTGTCGAACTGCTCGAACAATTACGGCCCCTGCCACTTTCCCGAAAAGCTCATTCCGCTGACGATCCTCAATGCGCTCCACGGCGAGCCGTTGCCGGTCTACGGACGCGGCGAGAACGTGCGGGACTGGCTCTACGTCGAGGATCACGCCCGGGCGCTCGAGGTGATCGCGACGAAGGGGGAACCGGGCCGCTCGTACAATGTCGGCGGTCGGGAAGAGCGCTCGAACCTCGACGTCGTCCATGCCATCTGCGACACGCTCGACCGGCTGAAGCCACCCGAAAGCGGGGAAGCTCGACGCACGCTCGTGCGCTTCGTCGAAGATCGTCCCGGCCACGATCTGCGCTACGCGATCGACGCATCACGCATCGAGGCCGAGCTCGGCTGGCAGCCGCAGGAGACCTTCGAAAGCGGGCTCGAGCGCACGGTTCGCTGGTATCTCGACAACGAAGCCTGGTGGCGCCCGATCCGCGAAGGGCGCTATTCCGGCGAGCGGCTCGGCCGGACGACCACCGGCTAATATCGGACAGCAGCGGCTTCGCACGGCGCCGCCGCGATCCCCGACCCGTGGCGGTACGATAGGCTTCCCTCGTTTCGAACGCGACGGAGCCTTTCGCCATGGAGACCACGCCGAGCCTCGCCCTTCCCTATCTGATGCCGTCCCAGGCACAGAAGCACGTGACCCACAACGAGGCGCTACGCATGCTCGACGCGCTTGTCCAGCTTCGCGTCGTCGAAGCCAGTCGAACCGCCCCTCCCGAGGCGGGCAGCGTCGACGACGGCGCGAGATACATCGTCGGCGAAGACGCGACGGGCGCCTGGGCGGGCCACGAGAAGGCGGTCGCCGCCTGGCAGGACGGCGCCTGGTCCTTCTACACCGCGCGAAAGGGCTGGCTCGCCTGGGTCGAGGCGCAATCCACCTTCGTCGTCTATGACGGCGAGGCCTGGATCGAAGCGGGCATCGGCGGCAGCGACACGCTGCCGATGCTCGGCATCAACACGGCGGCCGACGAGACCAACCGCCTCGCCGTGCGCAGCGCTGCCAGCCTCCTGACGCATGAGGAGGGCGGGCATGCAAGCGGCGACCATCGCCTGAGCGTCAACAAGAAGGCATCCGAGGACACGGCCTCCCTCGTCTTCCAGACCGGCTATTCGGGTCGCGCGGAGTTCGGCATTGCCGGCAGCGACGACTGGCAGGTCAAGGTCAGCCCGGACGGAGCGGCATGGAAGAGCGCACTCGTCGCCGAAGCCGCCACGGGTCGGGTCGGCTTTCCGAACGGGCTCAAGCACGTACCGAGCGGAGCACCGCTCAGCGGCCTGATTTTCACGCCGGGCGGCGACGGCGAAGTCTCCATCTACCGCAACGATGCCGTTCGCAACGAGAATTCGAGGACCGTCACGATCGTCGCGATCGCCGACGCGACGATCACGCTCGACGCTGGCAAGGCGGCACTGTTCTTCGACGATGACCGGATGAACGGCGTTTCCCGCGTGCGCGTGTGGAACATGAGCCGCACCCCGTACGCATCGGCCTGGATCGAAGCCGCACCGACGGACAAAACCTTGCGCGCGACTTCCGCCGCGGATCTTTCCGGCTGGTCGGCCGGAGATACGCTGCAGATCGGGGACCCGAAGGACATCGCCCCGCGGCGCGGGATCTCGGTCGACATCGCACCGATGATGCAACGCACCTTCGGTGCGACCTTCCGCCAGAGCGGCCTGCTGCTCAAGACCGGCATTGCCGGTGTCGACACCCGCGCCGGCATCGCCGTCTCGCCCACCGCCGAAAGCGGCTCGTTCCTGGAAACCTGGAGCTTCGATTCCGGCGCCCTCAATACCGGCACCGTCCTCGTTCCCTGCACAAGCCCCTCCCCCATCTCGAACACGAACCTCATCTTCGTGCGCGAGGACGAAAGCGGACCTCTTACGCTGAGCGTTACCTTGATCAGCGTAGTGGCAGTGATCCCTTGAGGCGAAAGATATCCGCCCGAATTGCGATCTGCCGACGCGCAACGTCGTGAAAAATCCACCATGACAAAAATTAGGCAAATGTGTCGGGTTTACGGTAGGCGTTGTCGGACGATATGCTACCTCATCTTGATCCATGAATCCGTATAGGCGCTTGTGTGAAGAACCATACACGAACGATTTCGACGAACGACGTCGAGAGTAAGCGGAATCAGGTAATTGTGCTCGGTATGCACCGATCCGGAACGTCGGCAATAACTGACTTCCTACGCTCGTGTGGCTTGTTCGTCGGTACTCAAGATGAACTGACGAAGCCGGGAACGGAGAACCCGAAAGGCTTTTTCGAACGCTACGACGCGCGCAGGATTTGCGATACGCTGTTGCATTCGGCCGATGCGGACTGGTGGAAAGCCGCCGATTTTTCGACGGATCGCATTCCCGCATCGACGCTAACCGATACCGGAACGGCAATCGATGCTCTCGTGTCCAAGCTCGATGCGCATGGTAGCTGGGTTCTTAAAGAACCCCGGCTTTGTCTTTTGCTACCGGTGTTCGAACGCTACCTTCGCGATCCGGTGGCTGTAGTCGTCTATCGCAACCCCCTCGAAGTCGCCTATTCGCTACGTCACCGCAATGGCATTCCGGTCGAAGCAGGGCTGGCACTATGGGAACTTTATGTAACGTCCCTGCTTCGACATTCTCAAAACATACCCAAGGTTTTCGTATCATACGAAAATATGGTGAGAGAGCCTACTTCAACCGGCAACGGTCTCTGTAGCGCTCTGGAACGTATTGGCATCCATAGATTGAAATTGCCACCTAATAACATTGTTGAAGCGCAATATCGTCATCAGTTCAGCAACATCGACACGTTCGAGCTCATGGTAAGCGCAAGTCAGAATCGGCTCTGGTGTTACCTAAATGGAGAAACTGACGAACCAGCCTTCGACGGACCGTCCGAACATTGTTACGCGGTCCTCCAGCATTTCGAGGCTGACTACGCCAGACTGCAGCATTCGAAGAAAACTACTCCGCAGATAAAATACCTTCGTGAAGCGCAGCTCGAAAACAACTTACGACTGCGTCAACAGGACAATCGTATTCAACAGCTCAATCAGCACTTACGTCAATCCGAACAGAAACTTACGTCGCAAACCCTAATCGCTGCCAGCGAACAATACGCGCGGCAACAAGCTGAGCTAAATGCAAAAGATGCATATACGGCTGCAGAGAACTACGAAACGCAGATCAGAGAACTCAAGCGCTCGTTACAGATTCTTAAACAAGACCAGGAATCAAATGCACAGAAGACGAGAGTGTTGAATAAGAAGAGCATCCAACCTGCGACCGTTCAACCGCAATATCGCTCTGATAGGCGGTCCAAGACGATCGACTTATTGGATCGGTTACGCAGCATCTTTCCATCTTCGGTATTTTATGAAGCACTGCAAACTGCGATAACTGGAACGGACAATCATGAAACTCTCGAACTTGTTCGTGGTGCACTGACTGAAATCGACATCAAAATGATCGGACGTTTTAGTGTTCACGATGGTCCCCTAGTTTCAATTATTATGCCGACCCATAATCGGGCGGGCCTTTTGGCCGAAGCTGTCGCATCGGTCAGTGATCAAACCTATGGAAATTTTGAGCTCATCATATGCGATGATGCGAGCGATGACGGCACGAACGATTATCTAACCAAACTGACCGATGCGCGTATTAACGTTATTCGACACAGCGAGAGAAAGGGCGCAGCGGCAGCTCGCAACTACGCTCTCTCATTAGCAAAAGGCAATATTCTTGCCTACTTAGACTCTGACAACCTCTGGCATCCGAGGTTTCTGGAACTTTCAGTCGGTCGCCTACTCGACATGCCTGGCCGACAATCAGTGTACGCAGCATATTATGACACTATCGAAAAAAATAGAAAAACGAGCATTAAGAGGATTAACGTCAGAAGTTTTAATCTCGAAAGTCAAATCTCGAGCCCATTTATTGACCTCAATTCATTTGTTCATCGACGTGACCTATACGACATGCTCGGCGGCTTTGATGAGGCGCTAGCGCGCAGGCAAGATTTCGATTTAGTATCACGTTATTGTTGGACACAGGAGCCCATTCAGATTTCCCATCCGCTGAACTTATATCGACGCCTTGAGAATATTCAGCAGATCACCAATGTTGAAAAACAGAATACAGTACCATCTACGATAATAAGCGAGAAAATTAATAGACGCTATGAAACCGGGTTAGCGGTCAACCTCCCTTCATGGGTACAAAAGGTATCCGTTTTATCTTGGGATATGAACCGCAACCATTTTGCCAAAGCATATAGCGTGGCTGAGGCATTAAGTCGGTCGGTAGAAGTTGAATTATTGTCTTTCAGTTTCTTTCCGGAAGAAAACTACAAGCCACTGGAAGGCAAAACGCCTCCTTTTGAATGCAAATTCTTCCCGGGCTCGGAATTCCCAGAATTCTTTTCCACGATGGCGAAGGCCATGCACTCGATTGAAGGCGATCTTATCTACGCAGTGAAGCCTCGATTACCCTCTTTTGGGTTGGCCATGATGGCGAATTACCATCATGGCATACCGTTTATGCTGGAATGCAACGATCTTGAGACCGTTGTATCGTCTCCCAAATCACGAGACCGTCACACTTCACTGTCGTTAGACGAGCTTTTGGGAAATCATCAAGAGTCCAAAAACCCCTACTCCCTCGTTTGGTCCCAAGCTTTAGATGAGCTAGTGGCCGACGTCCCGGTAACGTTGACGCATAACGACAATTTGAACCGACATTATGGTAATCGCTCACTTTTCCTTCGGAATGTCAAAAACGAAAAAGTCTACGACCCCTCTCTCTACGATCGAGATGACGTTCGAAAGAAGTATGGCCTTACTTCATCAGATAGGGTTATACTTTTTGGCGGATTAGTGCGTAAACATAAAGGAATTTTTGAGCTACTTAAACTTTTGGAGACCTTAGATGACCCTCGATACAAGTTGCTAGTAGTTGGCAACCGTCAAACACCCGACTTGCTTAAACTGATCGATTCAGCGGCTCAGAATGTCATTCTTCTTCCGCCTCAAACGCCTGAAGAAATGGCAGCTCTAAATCTCGCGGCGGATTTGGTGATCCTTTGGCTTGATCCCCAAGTTGCGGCCAGCCATTTTCAAAGTCCGTATAAAATGTCAGATGCCCTCGCAATGGGCCCGGCCATCATTGCATCACCAACCGGCGACCAAGCCAAATTCGCCGAGCATGGTATCATGTCAATGGTGCCCTACGGCAATTTTGAGCTACTTGTTCGCAAAATTGAGGAAATTTTCTCGTTGAGTAGAGATGAAACGGACCGTCGGCGGCGGCTTAATCGCCAATTCTTCCTTCGTGAATTTTCTTATAACGCTGTCGCTCCGGCCGTCGCGCTGGGGTCAACTGGAATGGCGTATAAAGACCAAACCTACCCGATCAGCGAGCGATTTGCTGCGTTTTTCGGTGATTTCGCGAAATCCCACAGGTCTATCTAACGTTGAAGATATCGATCAAGAACCCGGCGCCACTCGGAGAAAACCTCACTAAATGGGGAGACTATCATTTTGGTTTGCTGCTTAAGCGGCGCCTCGAACAGCTTGGCGTCGACGTTGTACAGCACTTTTATCCGGAATGGGACATAGAAGACGGCGAAGATGCTGTTCTAGTACTCCGTGGAAAGCGTAGATATAAACCGGATCGCAAGTGTTTTAATTTACTATGGAACATTAGCCACCCGGCAACGCTATCGCCTGCAGAATGCGAAGATTATGATCTCGTTTACGTCGCGAGTGAGAGACATCGCTCCATGCTTTGCTCGAAAACGAGTACGCCACTGCGTACGCTTCGCCAATGCACGGAACCGGAAGTTTTTAAACATCCGGATTTGGCCATTACCGAAGACGATCGGAATCGTCGTTCAATTGTCTTCGTTGCAAATAGTCGATTTGTTCGAAGGGACATGATTCGGTGGATTTCCGACATGGGTATCAAGCCCGTAATTATTGGTCGCCATTGGAACAAGCTCGGCTATGGCAACTTAGTTCAGCAGGATTTCATAGAGAATAGTAAAATCCCCGAATTATATATGAGAAGTCGGTTAAGCCTCAATGACCATTGGGGGGATATGCGTCATTTCGGAATAATAAACAATCGAATATTTGATTGTTTAGCGTGCGGAACCCCCGTACTCTCGGACCACTTTCCGGAGCTTGAAAATGTCTGTGGTTCTAGCCTTCTTTATGCTTACGATGAAACGTCATTGCTACGTTCTCTCGAGTATTTCTCGTTTTTTTATAAGGATTTACTTGAGCAAACGCGATTGACGTGGGAGAAGATATCACATGATTACACTTTTGAAGCACGAGCGCGGACAATTATCTCAGATATCGAAAATGCAGGTTCCTTACGTGATGAAAAGACAACTTCTTCATACGCTTCAGATATGACGTGTGATGGTAAAGTTATTGACGATACTAGAGCTGCGATTTACAAGGCGAAATCTTCTCTTAAAAATCGTCCGCTTCGCGTTCTCCACCTGAACCCAACCGCTGAAATAGGCTATATCCTTTCGGGTGACGCGGATTTGGATTATACGAGTGCGGGTCAAGGGAACGGTCCTTGGCACGTTAATTTGGAAAGTAATATCGCTGCACTACCAGAAAAATCATACGACATAGTTTTGTCAGAGTGTCATCAGGAAAATTCGGCCCAGATGCATTGCGTAGTTCATGACCTCTCTACGAATGTTACAGCTCGTAGCTTGAAGCCGTCGGGGTTTTCTTTTTTAATATAAGAAAGATATTCGTAGATTCCTCCTAAGTGGCACAAGAATATTCAGGCACTCTAACGACCGATGGCGCAGTTGATGTACTCGTCGTCGACAACCCTACGGTTCAAGTAATCAAATGCTACTCTAATTTTTTCAGTTTCAAGCGTAGAGTTCCGCGGTCGCACTGATTTTGTCGGGAACTCGTCAGACGACACGCGAATGACACGGGTGCGAGCTCCGCCACTTTTCGCACTGTCGGAAAAGATGCGTTCGGCGAAGTCGGCCCAGGACATGCTTTCGTTACCGGCGAAATGGTACGTTCCCCATAGCAGCGTTCGCTCCGTATCGAACTTGCGGGCGATCGTCAGGATCGCATTGGCGATATCGTAGGCGCTCGTCGGGTTGCCGTATTGGTCGTCGACGACTCGGACCTCGTCTTGCTCTTCGGCGAGCTTCAGCATCGTCTTCACGAAGTTCTTGCCGTAGGGGCTGTAGACCCAGGCTGTGCGCAGGATGATGTGCTGCGGGTTGGCTTCGGCGACCAGTCGTTCTCCTACAAGCTTGGTGCGGCCATAGACGGTGCGGGGGTCGGGGGTTTCTTCCTCGCTGTGCGGTTCGTCCCCCTCGCCGGAAAAGACGTAGTCCGTCGAAAGGTGGATGATCGGAATGCCGCGGGCGGCGGCTGCGTGCGCGAGTGCACCGGGGCCCTCGGCGTTGACGGCGTGGGCGAGTTCCGGTTCGTCCTCGGCCTGGTCGACGGCCGTGTAGGCGGCCGCAGAGACGACGATGTCCGGGCGGACGTTCTCGATCGCACGCTCGAGCGACGCATGGTCGAGCAGATCGAGTTCGGGCCTTCCGCATAGGACGATTTCGACATCCGCAGCATCGCGACCGCAATCGTCGAGGCACCGTGCGACCTGTCCGTTGCGGCCGGTGACCAGAAGCTTCATGGCGTTGTTCTCCCCTGTATTGCGCAACGTGTGAATGGCGCCGCACCCTTACATTTCGAGGCGGTTACGACGTCTCGTTACGCCAACCCCGGGCATCCTCGGGCGCACAGCTGCGCGCGGCCGCGAGGAACCACGGATTGGCGAACGGCACGTCGCCCGCGATATGCTTGCCGTAGGTGAGTGGTGTTCCGCCCTCGACGACCGTGAGACCGCCCGCCGCCCGCAGCACCGCGTCGCCGGCGGCCGTATCCCATTCCATCGTCCTGCCGAAACGGGGATAAAGGTTCGCGCTGCCATCCGCCAGGCAGCAGAACTTCAACGAAGAACCGAAGAAGGCAAGCTCCGCGTAGCGAAAGCGAGCGAGGAAGGCTTCGGTCTCGGCCGAACGATGCAGACGACTGGTGACGATCACGGGCGTCTCGTTGCCACGATCGACCGCCAGTTCCTGCCGTTCGACGATGGCGAAGCGCTCGTCGACGGTCGCCCTTTGCGCGCCGTCCGGCCCGCCCCTATAAAGCACGCCGAGGGCCGGCGCGTAGACCACGCCGATCAGCGGGACGCCGTCGCGCACGAAGGCGATATTGACCGTGAACTCGTCGCGCCCGTTGACGAACTCGCGCGTGCCGTCGAGCGGATCCACGAGAATGAACGCACTCGTGTCGATGGCCGTATCACGACCGCCTGCCACCTCTTCTTCGGCAATGCACGGAAATTCGCTCCATCGCGTGCGAAGGCCCTCCAGGATGATGGCCTCGGCCTGGCGATCGGCTTCGGTCACGGGAGAGTCGTCGTCCTTGCGCTCGACTGCGAAGTGATCATTGCGCACATCGAGGATGGCCTTTCCGGCCACGAGCGCGAGCGATTCGAAATCCGCGAGCATTCCTGCCGTGTCGACTACCCTCATCTTGCCTCCGTTTGGTGCTTCTCGCGGAGGTTTAAACGGCTAGCGTGGATGGGACCAGTCTTTTCCGGACGATCCGAATACGACGATGATCGGCCTCAATGGCCGACATCCGCATAGGTTTGACGGATGAAACCGCGCACGGAGTCGAAATGTCGATGTGCGAAGATGGAATGCGGCTCGCCACGAACCTTCATCGTGAGCCGGCCGAGCGTGCGATCGATCGAACCGACCGTGGCCATCATGGCGAGACCGATGGCGCGAACGATCCGCAGCCATTGCGAAAGCGGCGTCAGGACTGCGAAGCCGAAGACGGCGAGCATTGCGGCAAAGAGACAGATATTCCAAACCATCGACGACATCTCCTGCCCCCGTTCTGCTTCTCTCCGGTTATCCCGGACGATCCCTTCTCGCGCACGCGAAGGAACGATCGTCCATCGCATGCCGCATCCCGACTTCGAGGAGACGAACGGTAAAGCGCAGGCTTTGTTCCTGCCGACCGCTCTCACCCCCGTCCATATCGATCTTCGAGCCGCTCGATATCGTCTTCGCCGAGATAGCTGCCCGTCTGCACCTCGATGAGTTCGAGCGGGATTCGGCCGGGATTTTCGAGCGTATGGATCTCGCCGACGGGAATATAAAGCGACTGGTCCTCCGAAAGCAGCGTGCTCGTCTCCCCGCGATGGACCCGTGCCGTGCCATGGACGACCACCCAGTGTTCGGCGCGGTGATAGTGGCGCTGCAGGGACAGCTTGCAACCCGGATCGACGGTGATGCGCTTGACGCGGTCGCGATCGCCGAGATCAATCGTGTCGTAGCGCCCCCAGGGCCGGTAGACGACGCGGTGATCGGCAAGTTCGCAGCGTTCGAGTTCACGAAGCCTGGCGACGAGGGTCTTGATCGCGTGCGCGCGGTCCCTTCGGGTGACGAGCACCGCGTCCTTCGTCTCGACGACCACCAGATCGTCGACCGCGAAGGTCGCGACGAGGCGGCTTTCGGCGTGGACGAGGCTGCCATGCGTGTCGATGGCGATCACGTCCCCGTCGACCACGTTCCCCGCATCGTCCTTCTCTCGCGATTCCCATAGGGTGGAAAACGAGCCGACATCGCTCCAGCCTGCCGAAAGCGGCACGACGGCTGCCGCGCGCGTGTGCTCCATGATCGCGTGATCGATCGAAAGGTCCGGGTTGCGGGCAAACGCCGTCCGGTCGAGGCGCAGGAAATCGAGGTCGGGTACGGGATCGGCCGTCGCGGCCGTGCAGGCATGATGGATCTCGGGGCACAACGCCTTTACCTCGCGCAGGAACCGGCTTGCGCGGAAGACGAACATGCCGCTGTTCCACAGGTGCCGCCCGCCGGCGAGATAGTCGGCGGCGGTCTGCGCATCGGGCTTTTCGACGAACCGATGCACGGCATAGCCGCCGTCGAGTTCCTCCCCGCGCTCGATATACCCGTAGCCGGTTTCCGCACGCTCGGGCACGATACCGAAGGTGACGAGCCGACCAGTTTCGGCGAGCCGCACCGCGTCGCCGAGCGCACGGTGGAACGCGGGAATGTCCGCCAGCATGTGATCGGCCGGCAGGGCGAGCACGATCGGATCCTCGTGGTCACGCAGCGCGACCATGGTTGCGGCGGCAAGTGCCGGGGCCGTATTGCGCGCGACCGGTTCGAGAACGAGCGTCGCTTCGAGGCCGTCGGGCCCGCGCATCTGCTCGGCAGCGAGGAACCGATGCTCCTCGTTGCATACGACGACCGGAGCCGCGCAGGAAAGACCGTCGAGACGGGCGACCGTTTCTTGAAGCATGGTCTTGTCGCCGCCGAGCTTTAGGAACTGCTTGGGATAGGCGACGCGGGAGAGCGGCCACAGCCGCTGGCCGGAACCGCCGGCCATGACGATCGGAAGAATGCCCGCCGGAACGCTCCTGCCGCCGTCTCCCTCGGTCGTCGTCGCGCCTGGCGCCGCCGCATCCTCGTTTTCCATCGCACGCTCCCTACCCGTTTAGCTCGCACAGTTCCGATCGTGTCATGGTGGCGAAGGCCGGGCGGCTTGTCGATCCGTCGGGGAGCGAAGCACGATCGCATGGGTCGCGTAACAAAGCGTGCGGTGCATAGCCTTTGACCGCGGACGGCAGGGCGTTTATCGCTATTTTAGCCGCAATGGCAAGCTAAACGCGACAACCAGACGGCGCTCGGGCGCGCCGCGCAGAGGGGAAACAGGCATGGCCGATGGCGAGAGGGCGCCGGCATATCATCGTGACGATAGATCCGCTTCGCTTACCGTCGCCGATGCGTGCACGCGCGTTCCCGCACAGCCATGGAGCAAGCGCGCGTTCGACGTGACGCTTTCCATCCTCGGTCTCATTCCCGGCAGCCTGATCATCGCCCTGCTCGCGCTCGCCATTCGAAGGGACAGCCGCGGGCCGGCCATCTTTCGCCAGCGCCGGGTCGGCCGCGGTGGAGCGGTCTTTCATTGTCTCAAGCTGAGGACGATGCAAACGGGCCTTCCCGACCTGCCGACGCACGAAAGCAAGACTTCCGACGTCACCCGGCTCGGGCGACATCTGCGACGCTGGAAGCTCGACGAACTGCCGCAACTCTTCAACGTTCTGCGCGGCGAGATGAGTTTCGTCGGCCCGCGGCCGTGCCTGCCGAGCCAGACGGTGCTCGTCGAGGAACGCCGGCGCCTCGGCGTCCTCACTATGCGCCCGGGCATCACCGGCATCGCCCAGGTTCGCGGCATCGACATGTCGGACCCGCATCGTCTGGCCGAAGTCGATGCCCTCTACATCGGGCACGAGAGCATGACGGTCGATCTCGGCCTGCTCGCGCGCACCTTCACGCCTTCGGCGCTTGCCGACAGGATCGGGCTCTAGCCATATGCACGGCACGCATAAACCTTCCAAGAGGGCAACGGCCCCCGCCGGCAAGAAGATGCGGCACGCATTGGGATTGACCCGGGCGCGGTTCCGCGCGGCCCGCCGCCGCGGCAAGTCGGACGACGGGGGCATCGGGCCGCTGCGCGGCCTGCTGCGCGGTCTCCCTCGCCCGGCAAAGCGCGTACTTTTGATCGGCAGCGACATCGTGCTGCTGCTCCTCGTGCTGGAGACGAGCTTCAGCCTGCGCCTCGGCAACGTCTTCGTGCCGTCGAACGACCAGCTCGCGCTGATGCTTGCCGCGCCGGTCATCGCCATTCCGATCTTCGTGCGGCTGGGGCTCTACCGTGCCGTCATCCGCTACCTGCCCGACCGGGCGATCTGGGTGACCGTCCAGGCGATGTCGCTCGCGACGCTCCTGTGGGTCTGCCTCCTCTTCCTCACATCGATGTCCGGCCTGGAGGGCGCGCCGCGCTCCATCCCGCTCTTCTACTGGGTCTTCGGCATCTGGGCCGTCGCCGGCAGCCGGTTCGCGGCCAAGGCGCTGCTGTGGCCGAGCGGCACGGCGATCAAGCGCCTCATCCGCCGCCAGGTCCTCATCTACGGAACGGACGCGGCGAGCCTTCAGCTGGCGGCCGCCCTGCACCGCCAGGCGGATCGCTTCGTCGCCGGCTTCATCGATCCCGACGGCACGCTGCGCGGGCGCGACGTAATGGGCATCCGCGTCTATTCCGAAAGCTCGATCAGCGATCTCATCCGCAATTACGGCATCAAGGAGATCTTCGTCTCCCTCCCCTCGGTCGATCAGGAACGCCGCAAGCGGCTGCTGAGCGAACTGCACGAGCATCCGGTCAAGATCCGCGTCCTTCCGGCGATCTCCGATTTTGCCAGCGGCAAGGGCCTTCAGGGCCAGCTTCGCGACCTCGAGATCGACGATCTGCTCGGCCGCTCGGCCGTGCCGCCCGAACCGTCCTTGCTTGCCGGCATGATCGAGGACCGGGCCATTCTCGTCACCGGTGCGGCGGGCTCCATCGGCTCGGAGGTCGTGCGCCTCGTCGCGCGCTGGAAACCGCGCCGTCTCGTCCTTCTCGACATCAACGAGTACGGCCTCTACCAGCTCGAGCAATCGCTGAAGCGCATGGGCGTCGAGGATGCCGTCTACATGCTCGGCTCGGTCGCCGACGAGAGCATGGTGCGCAACCTGCTCGAACGCCACGCGATCGCCGTCGTGTTCCACGCCGCGGCCTACAAGCACGTTCCCCTCGTTGAGAACAACGTGCTCGCGGGCGTGCGCAACAACGTGCTCGGAACGCTCGCCGTCGCCCGTCAGGCGCATCAATGCGGCGTCGAGAATTTCGTGCTCATCTCGACGGACAAGGCCGTGCGACCGTCGAACGTCATGGGCGCCAGCAAGCGCTGGGCGGAGCTCATCACGCGCCATTTCGGCGAAAAGGCGACGCTTGCCGGCACGGGGCAGAAGTTCTGCGCGGTGCGCTTCGGCAACGTTCTCGGCTCTAGCGGCTCCGTGGTTCCGCTCTTTCGCGAGCAGATCGAGGCGGGCGGGCCGATCACCCTGACCGACGAAGGCATGATGCGTTACTTCATGTCGATCCACGAGGCCGCCGAACTGATCGTGCAGGCCGGGGCACTCTCGGAGGGCGGCGACATCTTCCTGCTCGACATGGGCGAACAGGTGCGCATCCGCAAGCTTGCCGAGAACATGATTCGGCTCGCCGGCTTCATGGAGAAGTCGGCCGAAAATCCGGAAGGCGACATCGAAATCCGCGTCGTCGGCAAGCGCTCCGGCGAGAAGCTGGTCGAGGAGCTGTTCTACGACCCGAACACGGCAATCCCGACCACGCATCCCAAGATCCTGCGCGCCCGCCGGCCGAACGCAGCCGGTAACGTGGTCGAGACGGAACTCGAATGCCTTCGCCAGCTCGTCGACGAGGGCGACGAGACGCGCATCCGCCAGCGCCTGATGGATTTCCTGAAGCTTTAGAGCCTTTCAGGTTTATACGGAAACGCTCTGTTCGATCGTGCCGGTTTTCCACACGAAGGCGATCGCAGCGCGATGTGGTTCATCCAGTCCCTCCCTGGACTCTGAAGTCTTGCAACTTCAGCATCCCCGGTCCGGACCGGATGGGCAACCTAATGAAGCTCACATCTAGTAAAAGAAAAGAAGAAGCCCGCGGCGGGTGTTCCGCCACGGGCTTCAGGGTTCGATTCGGGCAGACGAACCCGACATCGTCGGGCCGCAAAGCCGGTGTTAGCGCGACAGTCGCTCGATCACGTTGCGAACCGCCGGAAACGCGAGGACGACCAGCGCCGCCTTGATCAGGTCGCCGGCGATGAAGGGAACGACGCCGGCCTGCCAAGCCTTTTCGGGACCGATCAACATGGAAAGCCAGGCGAAGCCGAGCCCCAGGATTGCGATCTCACCGAGCGCAACAGCCGGCGCAAGGCTGAGGATACGGCGGTCGAGACCCCGGTCCGCAGCGTAGCCGACGATGATGGCCGCCACGACGAAGCCGGCGAGATAGCCGCCGGTCGGGCCCATCATGTAGGCGAGGCCGATCCCGTGCTCGGGCGAAGCCTGGAAGACCGGAAGGCCGCTCGCGCCCTCGGCGAGATAGAGCAGCAGCGTCGCGACGCCGAGGCGCATGCCGAAGGTCGCGGCGATCGCGAAGACGGCAAGCGTCTCCAGCGAGAGGTCGACGGGGCCGAAAACCACACGGGTCTTTGCCGACACCGTGAGCACCAGCGTGCCCAGGACGGCGAGCGTCGCGTACCACGCGAAACGCGCGGCGGGATGTTCGAAGTTCGGTGCGTGCGCCAGCGAGCGCGTCGTATCGGATGTCGTCATGGAGCTCTCTCCGCCAGGAACGTATGCGAGTGGCGGTTTCCGCCGGTCTCTCGGATGGGGGTATACCGTGCCGGAATGGGCAGGTAAAGAAAGGCCGCTTTCATCCATCGGCCTCGTTCCCGCCCTCCCTACCACCGCGACAGCGCATGCCCGAACCATCCTTCCAGACCGCCTTCGATCCGCAATACGGCCACCCCGTGCCCGTCGCCGAGGCCATCGCGCGACTGACCGCGCCGAATGCCGGGCCGATGACCTTTAAGGGGACCAATACGTATCTCGTCGGCAGCCGCGCGCTCGCCGTCGTCGATCCGGGGCCGGAGGACGAACGGCACTGGGACGCCCTGAAGGCCGCGATCGCCGGACGTCCGGTCAGCCACGTGCTCGCCACGCATACCCATCGCGATCACTCGCCGCTCGCGCGCCGCCTTGCCGAAGAAACCGGCGCGGTTCTCGCGGGCATCGGTCCGCACCGCCTTGCCCGCCCCCTCCACGACGGCGAACTCAACCGGCTCGCCGAAGCCGCGGACACGAGCTTCGTTCCCGACCGCACGCTCGCCGACGGCGAGGTGATCGAGGGCGACGGGTGGCGCCTCGAAACCGTTCATACGCCGGGGCACGCCGCAAACCATGCAGCCTACGCGCTTGCCGGCACGGGCATTCTCCTGTGCGGCGATCACGTTATGGCCTGGGCGACCCCCGTCGTGGCACCGCCCGACGGCTCGATGCGGGACTACATGGCCTCGCTCGACCGCCTGCTTGCCCGCGACGACACGCTGTACCTGCCCGGCCACGGCGGGCCGATCGAGGCGCCGCACACCTTCGTGCGCGCCCTGAGGGCCCATCGCCGCATGCGTGAGCGCTCCGTCCTCAACCGCGTGAAGGCCGGCGACCGTACGATCGGGGAAATGGTGGCGGTGATCTACCAGAACGCCGACCGGGCTCTGCACGGCGCTGCCGCGCTCAACGTCTTCGCGCATCTGGAAGACCTCGTCGCACGCGGCAGCGTGACGACCGACGGCGCACCGACACTCGATGGACGATACGTGCCGGCGTAAGGTTTCGACCGGCCTTCAGCTATCCGCCGTTCCCATCAGGCTGCGGTCGAGATCGGCGAAGATCGCCCGGATCAGCCGCGCGCCTTCGCCAAGGTCGTTCGGCCCGTAGCGCGAGGCGACCCGCATGTCGACGCGGGTCTTGTCGCCCTCCTCGCGCAGGCGGATGACGACGTCGCTCGAAAGGCCGAAGAGCATTGACCGGTGGACGGCCTGCAGGCGCACCGTCGCCGGCTCCACGCTGGCATTGCGCATGGCAAGCGGCGACGGCCGGTTGATCGGCACCGGTACCGAGGAAAGATCGATCCCGCCCTCCTCGTCGCTCGCCGCGCCTTTCCCGTCGGCATGCGACGCGGACTTCGAAACGGGCGTCTTGGCAAAGGCCGCCGTGCCGTCCTCCGCGACGATCGAGAGGTTTTCCGCCTTCATGGCCGATCGCACGGCCGCAAGCACGCGGTCTATCGCGCCCTCGTAGCGGCGGCCCGCAAGCTGCGGATAGGCGCTGGCGAGCGGCACCGGCCGGCCGAGCGCGGCCGTCGCAGTCTGCGTCAGGGCAAGCCCGCCCGGCGGCGGTGCCGTCAGCCATTCCGGCGGGTTCGCCGCATCGCTGGAGACGTCGCGGATCTGCGGCGCGCTCACGTAGAGCCAGGCGCCGAGCGCCATCGGCGCAAGCACCACGAGCGCGCAGGCGAACGCCACGAAGGAGGCGAGCCCGCCCCGCGCGCCGATGGTCCAAAGCCGTGCGAAGCCGACGAACGCGAAACACAGCGCCACCAGCGCAAACGCGCCGGCAAGCACGGAAAGGGCAACGAAATATTGCGTCGCCATGCCGGAGACGCGATGGGCGAACCACGCCGCGACGAAAAGGATCAACGCCACCAGTCCTACGCGGCGCGCGACCAGTGCGCTCTTGCTGACGGGCCGAACGTAACGTGCGATCATCGCGGGCGCAGCACTCCTCGATCTTCCGGCGGACGATGGCCTTTGGGGACATCGCTTCTATCACGAAACGGATTAACGGAACTCATCCACGGCATGCAACTTGACTCTTTGCCCGTTCGCGCCAACCTGCGGGCGAGCCCGCCATCCTCCATTCGCGCCTTTCTCCCATGCTGCATGCCTATACCCGCCAAGCCGCTTCCTTCGACATCGCCGCCGGAGATGGGACCGAACCCCTTCCCGACGACGTCGTCTGGCTCGACATGCTCTCGCCTTCCGCCGAGGAGGAGGCCCGCGCCGAAGCCATGCTCGGCGTTGACCTTCCCACACGCGACGAATTGAAGGACATCGAGCCGTCGAGCCGGCTCTATGCCGAGGACGACACGCTCTACATGACCGCAAGCCTCGTCTCGCGCTGGGAAAGCGGGGCGGCCGAACTCTTCGACATCGGTTTCGTGATCGTCGGCAACCGCCTGGTGACGATCCGCTACGGCGAGCCGAAGGCTTTTCGTCTCTTCCTCGCCGCGGCCGGGAGGCAGGGCGAGTGTGGAAAGACGGGCTCCGCCTCGCTCGCACGCCTGCTCGAGACGGTCGTCGACCGGACCGCGGAAATCCTGGAGGTGACGTCGGCCAACATGGACCGCCTCTCCGACGTCATCTTCAAGCGCGACATGCACCATCGCAACGAACACGACACGTCGAAGGATCTCGAGTCGCGGCTCGGCGAGATCGCCGAGAGCCAGCGCACGACCGCGAAGGTGCGCGAAAGCCTGTCCTCGCTCGGCCGCCTGGTACGCTTCTTCGCCGGAACGGAGGCCGTGCGTGCCAACGCGGATCTCCAGGAACGATGCGCGAGCCTCGATCAGGACATCCGCTCGCTCGGCGAACATGCCGGCTTCATCTCGGCCAACGTCACGTTCCACCTCGACGCGACGCTCGGCCTCATCAATCTCGAACAGAACAAGATCATCAAGATTTTTTCGATTGCGGCGGTCGTCCTGCTGCCGCCGACCTTCATCGGCACCATCTATGGCATGAACTTTAAGGACATGCCGGAGTTATCGTGGGCCTACGGCTATCCGTACGCGCTCGTGCTGATGGTGGTCGTCTCGGCGATCCCGGTGGTGTGGTTCAGGAAGAAAGGCTGGTTCTGAAGAAGCCATGGACGAAACGATGCTTGAGACGGAACCCGCAGACGCGGCCGTCGCATCCGAGCCGCTCGAAACGTCCCGTAAATCGGAACACGGCTCCTTCTTCGCACTGACGCTCGGGTCGATCGGCGTGGTCTACGGCGACATCGGCACGAGCCCGCTCTACGCGTTTCGCGAGGCGCTGCGGCCGATGACGGCGGACGGCCTTGCGCGTTCGGAGGTCCTCGGCCTCGCGTCGCTGCTCATCTGGGCACTGACGGTCATCGTCTCGATAAAGTACGTCGCGTTCCTGCTTCGCGCCGACAACCGCGGCGAAGGCGGCATGCTGGCGCTTCTGGCGCTGGTACAAAAGAAGATGGGCACGCGCACGACCCCCATCCTCCTGCTCGGCCTCGCCGGCTGCGCGCTCTTCTTCGGCGACGCGATCATCACGCCGGCGATCTCCGTGCTTTCGTCCGTCGAGGGTCTGAAACTCGTGACGCCGGCTTTCACGGGCTATGTAGAGATCATCGCCATCGCCATCCTGATCACCCTGTTCGCCATCCAGATGCACGGGACCTCCGCCGTCGCCGCCTGGTTCGGGCCGATGACGGCCATATGGTTCCTGGTGCTCGCCGGCTCGGGCATCGCCCACATCGTCGCGGTTCCCGACGTGCTGTGGGCGTTCAATCCCGTTCACGCGGTATCCTTCCTGTTCGGCGAACGCCTGCTTGCCTTCGTCGTGCTCGGCGCAGTCTTCCTGGCTGTCACCGGTGCCGAGGCGCTCTATGCCGATCTCGGCCATTTCGGCCGCGCACCCATCCAGACGGCATGGTTCGTCCTCGTCTTTCCCGCCCTGGCGCTGAACTATCTGGGACAGGCGGCGCTCGTGCTTTCGCAGCCGGACACCATCGCCGATCCATTCTTCCGCATGTTTCCCGGCTGGATGCTCCTGCCCGCCGTCGTCCTGGCGACGATGGCGACGATCATCGCCAGCCAGGCCGTCATCACGGGCGCCTTCTCGCTGACGCGCCAGGCGATCCAGCTCGGCTTCGTCCCGCGCATGGAAGTGCGCCACACATCGCAGGAGCAGACCGGGCAGATCTACATGCCCCGCGTCAACATGCTGCTCCTTCTCGGCGTGCTCGTCCTCGTCGTCGTATTCCGCAGTTCCGACGCGCTCGCCACGGCCTACGGCATCGCGGTGACCGGCACGATGATCGTCACCACGATCCTCGCCTACGCCTATCTTCGCCATGTGCGGTCGTGGTCGATGCTGCCGGCCTTCGTGGCCGTCCTCCCCTTCGCCGTCGTCGAGATCGTCTTCCTCGCGGCCAACATGACGAAGTTCTTCGAGGGCGGCTATCTGCCGGTGATCGTCGCGTCGGTTCTGTTCGTGACGATGTGGACCTGGACACGCGGCGCAGCGCTGCTCGCGCACAAGACCGGACAGACCGACGTGCGCACGAGCACCTTCGCCGCAAGCATCGAGAAGCAGTCCGAACACGGACCGACGCTCGTTCCGGGAACCGCGATCTTCTTCACGAGCGATCCCGAAACCGTGCCGACGGCGCTGCTCCACAACCTCAAGCACAATCACGTACTGCACGAGCAGAACGTCATCCTGACGGTTCACACCGCACCCGTGCCCGTCACTTCGCCGGAACGCCGCGTACGGATCGAGCCCATTTCGAAGCGGTTCGTCCGGCTCGACCTGACCTTCGGCTTCATGGAGAGCCCGAACATCTCGCGCGCACTCATCCTTTGCCGCCGTCACGGGCTGAAGTTCGACATCATGGCGACGTCGTTCTATCTCGGCCGCCGCAAGGTCATCGCGGATACGCGGTCGGCCCTACCGAACTGGCAGAACCGCCTCTTCATCGCGCTCGCGAACGCCTCGGCGGACCCGACGGACTATTTCGACCTGCCGGCGAACCGGGTGATCGAACTCGGCTCGCACGTTTCTGTGTAGCGCCAGAGAGCCAGCCGAAGATCGGTCAGCCGAGTATCGGTACGGCCTCGAAGGTCAGCGGACACATCTCGATCTCGGCGTTCGCCGCAAACCGGCTCATCGTCGAGCGGGCATGGTCCTCGTCACCGGCATCGAGCACGGCGATGCACTGGCGGTACCGACTTTGCAGGATCAGGCGTATGTCCTCGTCCGTGTCGATCTCATGGACGAGGGCCGTGCGGCGCTCCACTGCGAGAGAGTGCGCGCGGGCCGCCGCACCCGTCCTCGAAGCACCGTAGACGACGTGGATGGTTTCCATCGCAATCTGCTCC
This sequence comes from Pararhizobium mangrovi, assembly GCF_006516965.1. Classification (GTDB taxonomy): domain Bacteria; phylum Pseudomonadota; class Alphaproteobacteria; order Rhizobiales; family Rhizobiaceae; genus Pararhizobium_B; species Pararhizobium_B mangrovi. Next base: position 56,107 of record NZ_VHLH01000005.1, read on the forward strand.
GTCATGCCACTTTCCCCGGACGACCCCAGCCGCCAGCAGCGTTTTTCATCAACGGTACCGATTTGGCAGGTGAAGACGACACGCCGACGACAGAATGGCGTCAATTCGAAGATTTTTTTATCCGAACGGTCACGTATGAGCGTTTCCGACACGATGCGGAAACGCTCATACGTCCTTGTGCGAAAGGCGCGCGGCCTCGGCGGCGATCGCCGATTGCGCCGCCGCGAGACGTGCGATCGGCACCCGGTAGGGCGAGCAGGAGACGTAATCGAGCCCGATCTCTTCGCAGAAGCGGATCGAGGCAGGGTCGCCGCCGTGCTCGCCCGAGATGCCGAGACGCAGTTCCGGTCGCACGGCGCGCCCGCGTTCGCTCGCCATGCGCATCAGGTCGCCGACGCCGTCGACGTCGATGGTCACGAACGGATCACGCTCGATGATGCCTTCACGCAGGTAGTCCGGCAGGAAGGCGGCGGAATCGTCGCGTGAAATGCCGAGCGTCGTCTGCGTCAGGTCGTTCGTGCCGAAAGAGAAGAATTCCGCCGTCTCGGCGATCGCGTCGGCCCTGAGCGCAGCACGCGGCAACTCGATCATCGTGCCGACGAGATACTCCACGCGAATGCCGGTCTGGACCGCGACGGCCTCTGCGACCGCATCGACACGCGCCTTGACGAAATCGAGCTCGCGGCGAAGGCTCACCAACGGCACCATGATCTCCGGGACGACCGGAGCGCCGGTGCGCGCGGCGGCCTCCGTCGCCGCCTCGAGGATCGCCTGCGCCTGCATCTCGGCGATCTCGGGATAGGAGATCGCCAGCCGGCAACCGCGGTGGCCGAGCATCGGGTTCGATTCGCCGAGCTCGGCGATGCGCCGGCGAAGCCGCTCGGCCGGCACGCGCATGCCGCGGGCGACCTCTGTGATCTCCTCCTCCGATCCCGGCAGGAACTCGTGCAGCGGCGGATCGAGCAGGCGGATCGTTACGGGCTGGCCCTGCATGATCTCGAACAGCTCGACGAAATCGGCGCGCTGCAGCGGCAGAAGCTCGGCGAGCGAAGCCCGCCGCCCCGCCTCGTCGGGAGCGAGGATGACTTCGCGCATCAGCCGCGCGCGCTCTCCTTCGAACACCATATGCTCCGTGCGGCAGAGCCCTATCCCCTCGGCGCCGAAGCGATGGGCGGCGCGCGCATCGGCCGGCGTCTCCGCGTTTCCGCGCACGCGCAGGCGCCGGATGGTGTCGGCCCAGCCGAGAAGCCGGGCGAAGGCGCCGGACGGTTCCGGCTTGATCATCTCCACCGTGCCCGCCAGCACGCGCCCGCCGGAACCGTCGAGCGTGACGATGTCCCCGGCCTTCAGATCGAAACCGCCACCCGTGAGCCGACCGGCCTCGACGTCGAGGCGAAGGCTCGCGGCCCCCGTCACGCAGGGCTTGCCCATGCCGCGCGCGATCACCGCGGCATGGCTCGTCATGCCGCCGCGCGTCGTCAGGATCGCCTCGGCGGCGTTCATGCCGCGAATGTCGTCGGGGCTCGTCTCCGGACGCACGAGAACGGTCGCGATGCCTTTCGCGGCCCTCGCCATCGCCTCTTCGCTGGTAAAGACGATCTCGCCGGCAGCCGCCCCCGGCGAAGCGGGCAGGCCGGCGGCGACGACGTCGACGGCCCCGTTGGGATCGACCATCGGGTGAAGCAGATGCTCCAGCGATGCGGGATCGACCCTCGATACGGCTTCTCGCTCGTTGATCAGTCCCTCGTCCACCATCTCGACGGCGATGCGAAGCCCCGCCTGCGCCGTACGCTTGGCGCGGCGCGTCTGCAGGATCCAGAGGCGCCCCTCCTCGATCGTGAATTCGACCTCCTGCACGTCGCGGTAATGCCGCTCGAGCCGGTCGCAGGCCGCCGCAAACGCCTTGAAGGTCTCCGGCATGGCGCGCGCCAGCGAGCGTCCCGCCGGCCGTTCGGCGGAAGAAGGCGCGGCGTCGGTGAGCGCGAGCGGAGTGTGCGTTCCCGCGACCACATCCTCGCCCTGCGCACCCGGCAGGTATTCGCCGTAAAGGCGGCGTTCGCCCGTCGAAGGGTCGCGCGTGAACGCGACGCCGGTCGCCGAATGCCGGCCGCGATTGCCGAAGACCATCGCCTGCAGCGTCACGGCCGTGCCCGGCATCTCGGGAATATCGTTCAGCCGGCGATAGGCGATCGCCCGCGACGACATCCAGCTTGAAAGCACCGCGGAGATCGCGCCGGAAAGCTGTGTATGTGCATCCTGTGGAAAGGGCATGCCGGCTTCGGCCTCGATCGCCGCTTTGAACCGTGCGACCAGGCTCTTCAGCGCGGAGGCGGCAAGCCCCGCTTCGCTCTCGACACCCGCGTCGTGGCAGGCTTCGCGGACGATCTCCTCGAAGACGCCCTGGTCGACCCCCATCACGGTGTCGCCGTAGCGCTGCAGCAGCCTTCGGTAGCTGTCGAAGGCGAAGCGCGGGTCTCCGCTGTTTGCGCCGAGGGCTACGACGGTCTCGTCGTTGAGGCCGATATTCAGCACCGTGTCGAGCATGCCCGGCATCGAGCGCGCGGCGCCGGAGCGCACGGAAAGAAGCAGCGGCGCGGTCGTGCCGGCGAAGCGCTGGCCGGTCTGGGCACCGAGCGTTGCCAGGCCCGCCTTGACCTGGCCCATCAGGCCCGCCGGCAGAACGTGCCCGCCTTCGTAGAACTGGCGGCACACGTCACTCGTCAGCGTCAGCCCCGGCGGCACGGGCAGGCCGATGCGGCTCATCTCGGCGAGCGCCGCTCCCTTGCCGCCAAGCAGCGCGGTCTGGCGGGCGTCCCCCTCCGCCCGACCCCTGCCGAATGCGTAGATCAGCTTCGTCACGCCGGTCTTCCTGTCTCCTCCCGCCCTTCCCTTTTCGCAATAGCGAAAAAGCGCGTCGGGATAAATGGCCGAAATCGCCACCGAACGGCCCCGTTCGTCGTGCATGAAACGGCGTCATGGCACCATATCACGCACCCCGCGGTGGAGCCGCATCGCTGGACCGCGTTCGGCGATGGCGTTAACAGGGGAAACGATGGTCGGCGCGCCCATTCGATCGCGCCCATGAAGTAGCCGCGTGAAAGGACCGTATGTCGAGCGAACCGCCTGCCCCCATCCGCTTCGTCGATCTCGTACGCCAGCAGGAAATCCTGCGCGACAGGATCGATGCCGCGCTCGCCCGCACGCTCGAACACGGCCAGTACGTCATGGGTCCGGAAGTCGGCGAGCTGGAAGCGGCCCTTGCCGCGCACACCGGTGCGAAGCACGCCGTGGCCACCTCCAGCGGAACGGATTCGCTCGCCCTCGTGTTGATGGCCAAGACGGTGCGGCCCGGCCAGGCAATCTTCTGCCCGGCCTTCACCTTCGTCGCGACGGCCGAGGTCGTCGCCTGGCTCGGCGCGACGGTCTTCTTCGTCGACGTTCTCGAAGACACGTTCAACATGGACCCGGCCTCGCTCGAGCGCGCCGTGGAAGAGGCACGCCGCACGGGCCTCGAGCCGGCCGGAATCATCCCGGTCGACCTCTTCGGCTTGCCGGCCGACTACGCCGCGATCGAACCGATCGCCGAACGCGAGGGCCTGTGGGTGCTCTCCGACGCGGCGCAGAGCTTCGGTTCGCGCCACCACGAGCGCCACGCCGGCACGCTCGGCGACGCGGCGGCGACGAGCTTCTTCCCGGCCAAGCCGCTCGGCTGCTACGGCGACGCCGGCGCCGTCTTCACCGACGACGACGACCTCGCCGACACCGTTCGCTCGCTGCTCTTCCACGGCAAGGGCGAGAACCAGTACGACAACGTCCGCGTCGGCATGACCGGCCGCATGGATTCCATCCAGGCCGGCATCCTGCTCGCCAAGCTGTCGATCTTCGACGAGGAGATCGCCGCGCGCAATGCCGTCGCCGCACGCTACAGCGAAGCGCTTTCCGGCGTCGTCGCGACGCCAGGCGTGCCCGAAGGCCTGCATCCGGTCTGGGCGCAGTACACGGTTCGTGCGCCGGAAGGCCGCCGGGAGACGATCGTCAACCATCTGCGCGAAAGCGGCGTGCCGGTGGCGATCTACTACCCGACCCCGCTCAACCGGCAGACGGCCTATCGCGACTATCCGGTCGTCGGCAACGGCGTGCCCGTTTCCGAGCGCCTCTGCCAGAGCGTCTTCAGCCTGCCCATGCACCCCTATCTCGACGAGGAGACGCAGGCCTATATCGTCGAAAAGCTTATCGAGGCGGCGAAGGCCTAGACGATGGCGCCTCCATCCGTCAGCCACGCCGAAAGCAGCGATGAAGCCGCCATCCTTGAGCGCGGCCGCACCGTGCTTCGCCTGGAAGGCGAAGGCCTTGAACGCCTGCGCGACAGCCTCGACGGGAATTTCGTCGCCGCGGTGGCTGCACTTCTCGAACTCGACGGGCGGGTGATCGTCTCCGGCCTCGGCAAGTCCGGCCATGTCGCCGCCAAGCTCGCCGCCACGCTCGCCTCGACGGGAACGCCGGCCTCCTTCGTCCATGCCGCCGAAGCCTTGCACGGCGACATGGGCATGATCTCGCCGCACGACCTCGTGATCCTGATCTCGAACTCCGGCGAGACGGCCGAGTTCATGCCGATCGTGCGACACCTGCGTGCGCTCGGCGTGCCGATCGTCGCCATCTCTTCGGCCGCGCAGTCGAAGCTGATGCGCGGCGCCGATATCGCGCTCGCGCTGCCGGCCGCGGCGGAAGCCTGCCCCGTCGGCATCGCGCCCACGACCTCCACGACGATGATGCTGGCACTCGGCGACGCGCTCGCCATGGCGGTGATGGAAGAGCGCGGCTTCACGCGCGAGGACTTCAAGCGCCTTCACCCCGGCGGCAATATCGGCCTGAAGCTGACCGCGGTCGGCGAACTCATGCACACCGGCGAGCGCCTGCCGCTCGTTCGCGAAGGCACGGCAATGGCCGACGTGATCGTGACGATGACGGCAAAGAGCTTCGGCATCGCCGGCGTCGTCGATGCCGGCGGCGCACTCCTCGGTGCCATTACCGACGGCGACCTTCGACGCCACATCGACGCGCTGTCGAGCGCGACGGCCGGCACGGTGATGACGCGGCCCGCCAAGACCATCGATCCGTCGATGCCCGCCGAGGACGCACTGAAATTCCTCAACCGCGAAAAGGTGACGGCCCTCTTCGTCATCGACGAAACCGACGGCACACGGCGCCCCGTCGGCATCGTCCACGTCCACGATTTCCTGCGCCTCGGCCTGACCTAAGCCCGAAGCCTTTCAAATCCGTAGCCGTTCGCTCAGTCGGGCCAGTTCATATAGGCCCGCACACCCGCATCCCCGTCGTATTTCGGCTCTTCGAGACCTGAACGGGCCGCACGTTCGAGTGTTTCCCTGAGACGCTGCGCGACGATTTCCGCCTGACCGTCGATCAGGTTGCAGGGATCGAGCTGGATCCAGCCGAGCTCGCTCTCGTGCGCCCGCACGATGACGGGCGGATCGCCGGCGGCCATTGCGTGCGCCAAGGCCTTGACCGACGCGCCGGCTTCCCTCGGGTTCATGTGGATGCGCAGGCGGTCGAGCGGGTTGTTCGTCGGATCGGGCACGATCTCGGCCAGAACGCCGGCGAGCCCGGAGGCTGCCTCCTTCCACTGCTCGAGCGCTGCCTGCTCACGGGCACGCACCGCCGCATGGTCGCGCCGTTCCCACGCTTCGAGCGCGGCAATGGTGCCGTAGATGCTTTCCTTGCCGACCTTCATGCCGCGGGCGATCCCCATATTCTGCATGTAGCCGGCCCGGACGAGGTCCTTGCGGCCCGCGACGATGCCGGCCGTCGGGCCGGAAAGAAACTTGTGGGCGGAATAGACGACGATGTCGGCACCGGTCTCGAGGAAGCCCCCGAGATCGTATTCCGAGGCCGCGTCGACGATCACCGGCACGTTGCGCGCATGGCAGATCGCGACGAACCGGTCGAGTGGGATCTGGCCGTATTCGACGACGTGATGCGACACGACGTAAAGCGCGGCCGCGGTTTTTTCGGTGATGGAGCCAGCAAGGCTGTATTCCTGTGCGAGCGTCGAGGTGCCGACGGGCACGACCCTGGCACCCGCAAGCCGGACGGCCTGTTCGACGGGCGCGCCGTAGTGGCACATGTGGCCGAGCTGCATGACGACTTCGTTGGCCATCCCCTCGCTCGAAGGCAGTCGTTCGACGAGGCTCGGCTCGCAGCCCGTCATGGTCGCGGCGACCATCTGCGTGACGCCCGCACTCGCCGAGCAGGTCACGAAACCCGCCTCGCCTCCCGTCAACCGGGTGATCGCTTCGCTCGCCTTGGCCTGAAGAGCGTGCATGTTGACGAAGCGCGGCAGAATCGACGCCATCGCCTCGGCCACTTCCGGGCGCGCGATCGACGCGCCGAGGCCGGTCATCGTGCCGGACGCGTTGATGACGGGCGGAAGACCGCTTTCGGTATAGAAATCCTGCCAGTGCGCCATGGTGGGCCGAGCCTCCTTCAGGTTCCGGTCGGTTGCCGTGTACGGGCTTCCATTGTAAGAGAATAATGACGATGAACGCGCGAGGGACCATGGTGAGAAACGCATCCGCGACGACGCGAAGCCGTACGAGCGGGGTCGATCGCACGCTCCAGATCCTGGACATGCTGAGCGCGCGCGGTACGCCGAGCAGCGCCTACGATATTGCCAAGACGATCGGTGCGCCGGTCTCGACGATCTACGCGCTGGTGGACGATCTCGCAGCGCGCGGCATGCTTTCCAAGCCCGACGACAAGCGGGTCTGGCTCGGTCCGCGTCTCATGCGCTACGGCCTTGCCTACGAAAGCGGTATGGACCTGCTGACGGAGGCCAAGCACGAGATGAACCGGCTCGCGCGCCGGCTCGGCGAGACCATCCAGGTCTGCTACCGCGACGAGGGCGACATGGTCGTCGCCGCCATGGCCGACGGCGACGGGCATTTCCGTATCTCTTCCGACGTCGGTGCGCGCGTGCCCCTGAACTGGACGGCCTCGGGCCGCCTGCTCCTCGGCCATCTGCCGGAAGACGAACGCCTCGCCATTTTCCGCAAGATCGCCCAACCGTCCCATACCGGGCTTGCTGAAACCGATCCCGAACGGCTTTGCGAGCATGCCGCCCGGGACTTTCGCGCGCGGCTCGCCGTTCAGCTCGGCGCATCGGATTTCGCCGTTGCCTGCATCGCCGCGCCGATCCGCGATGCGAGCGGGGCATGCGTGCTGACGATCTCGATCGTGCTTGCCGAGCCGAAGGCGCGCGCCAACCTCGATCGTTACGGCCGGGCCGTGCAGGAAGCCGCAAGCGCGGTCGAGCAAGCCCTCGGTCGTTCGGCCGCCTGAAATACGCTCCGTTCGCCGCATGACCGGCGCCTTCCTACTTGGTGGCGATCTCGACGATCGCCTCGATCTCGACCGTGATGTCGTTCGGCAGCGAGCCCATGCCGACGGCCGATCGCGCATGGATGCCGGCGTGCGAGAGCACCTCGCCGAAGAGATCGGAACACCCGTTCACGACCTTCGGATGATCGGTAAAATCAGGCGCGGCGTTGACCATGCCGAAGATCTTCACCACCCGCTTGATCCGCGAGAGGTCACCGACTTCCTGGCGTATGACGGCAAGGAGGTTGAGCCCGACGAGGCGCGCATGCTCGTAGGCGTCCTCCACCGAAACGGTGCCGCCGACCTTGCCGGTCAGGAGCGTGCCGTCGGTGCGCACCGGTCCCTGCCCGGAAACGAAGAGCAGATCGCCCACCCTGACGGCATTGACGAAGTTGCCGATCGGGGACGGCGCGGAAGGCAGGCTCAGGCCGAGCCGTTCGAGCGCCTCTTCCGGCGTTGCGACGGAAGCGGTGGCGCTGGTCGGGGAGTGCATTCAGATTTCTCCGAGTCGTAGACAGGCGGCGTGATGCCGCGACGATATGGAATGCGGTTCCGGGACCTTCTCAGCGCAGGCATCGATCGCATGCGGGCAGCGGGTGCGGAAGACGCAGCCCGAAGGCGGGGAAAGCGGGCTCGGTATGTCGCCGGCGAGGATCTGGCGCGCCTGCCGGCCTTCGGGATCGATCGTCGGAATCGCCGAAAGGAGCGCTCGTGTATAGGGGTGGCCGGGCAATCGGTAGACGTCGTCGCTCGGCCCGGTTTCGGCAACGCGGCCGAGATAGAGAACGACCATTTCGTCGCACAGATATTCAACGACGCTGAGATCGTGCGCGATGAAGAGGATCGTCAGGCCGCGCCGGTCCCTGAGATCCTGCAGCAGGTTGAGGATCTGCGCCTGGACCGAGACGTCGAGCGCGGAGACCGATTCGTCGGCAATGATGAATTCCGGCTCCACCGCCAGTGCACGAGCGATCCCGATGCGCTGGCGCTGCCCGCCGGAGAATTCATGTGGGAAACGTCCCATATGATCGGCCGAAAGCCCGACCTCCTCGAGGAGCCCCGCAACGATGTCGTCGCGCTCCCGCCGGTTCCGGCCGATGCCGTGTGCGACGAGCGCTTCGCCGACGATCTGGCGAATGCGCATACGCGGATTGAGGCTCGAAAACGGGTCCTGGAAGATGATCTGCATGCGCTTGCGCATGGCCTTCAGTCCGCGCTGGTCGAGGGCCGTGATGTCGGTGCCGTCGAAGACGACGCGCCCGGCGGTCGGTTCGACGAGGCGCAGAAGGCAGCGACCGAGCGTCGTCTTGCCGGAGCCGGACTCGCCGACGAGGCCGATCAGCGACCCGCGCTCGATATTGAAGGTGACGTCGGAAAGCGCCTGCACGTCGCCGGCCGACGTCGGGAACGTCTTGCCGAGCCCTTCGATACTGACGAGCGGTCCTTCGGATCGGGCGTTCATGCCTGCCTCATCTTCCAGCAGCGCGAAAGGTGGTCCGGTCCGCACGGTTCGAGCGAGACGGGCTCGAGACAGGCTTCCTCGCGCCAGGCGCAACGGGTTTCGAACGGACAGCCGGGCGGCAGGTCGTAAAGCGAGGGGACCGTGCCGGGAATGGCGGTCAGGCGCACGCGCTGCCCCTTGTCGTCCCGCTCGCGATTGGCTTCGGGGATCGAGGCGAGAAGCCCGCGCGTATAGGGGTGGTTCGGTGCATCGAAGAGGCGGCGAACCGGCGCCTGCTCCACCGCGACGCCGGCATACATGACAGCCACGTCGTCGGCGATCTCCGCGACGACGCCCATGTCGTGCGTGATGAAGAGGATCGACATGTCGAGTTCGCCCTGCAGCCTTCGCATCAGGTCGAGGATCTGCGCCTGGATGGTGACGTCGAGCGCGGTCGTCGGCTCGTCGGCGATCAGGAGGCTTGGATCGCAGGCGAGCGCCATGGCGATCATCACCCGCTGACGCATGCCGCCCGACATGTGATGCGGATAGTCGTCGATGCGCCGTTCGGCACCGGGAATCTCGACGAGGCGAAGCAGGTCCACGGCCCGCTTGCGAGCGTTCGCCCGGTTCGTCGCCATATGCAGCCAGATCATCTCGGCAATCTGATCGCCAACGGTCTGCAACGGGTTCAGCGAACTCATCGGCTCCTGGAAGATCATCGAGATCTCGCGACCGCGAATGCGACGCATCGTCCGCTTCGATGCGCCCGTCAGGTCGACCGCCTCTCCGGAGGAAAGCCGGTAGAGAATGCGGCCGTCGACGACGCGTCCCGGTTCGGAAAGCAGACCCATGATCGACAGCGAGGTGACCGACTTGCCCGAGCCCGATTCGCCGACGATGGCGAGCGTGCGTCCCTTCTTCAGCCGGAAGCTCACATCGCGAATGACCTTCGCCGTGCGGTTCTTGTAGACGAAATGCGTGCTCAGCCGCTCGACGGCGAGCACTTCGTCCGGCGCGAGCCCCTGCCCGTTCGCCGAAATCCTGTCCGTCGTCGCTTCGTCGCTCCGGCTCATACGGCACCCGCCTTTCGTCCCGCACGCGCCGCCTCGAAAGCCTCGTCGCCGATGACGGCGAAGCGCGGTTCGAAGAAGCGCTTCACACGAAGCGTATGGCCGAGGCTGTCGGTTACGACCTCGTCCGCATCGACGAGGTCGAAGACGGTAAGATCGGCCTTCTCGCCGATTTCCAGACCGTTTCGCGCCGGAAGGCCGAGAAAGCCGCGCGGCGCGCCGCAGATCGCTTCGACACAGTCCTCGAAGCCGAGACCCGCCGCATGCACCTTGGAGACCGTGGTCGCGAGATCGTAGACCGGACCGTGAACGTTACGCCGATGCAGGTCGGTCGAAATCGAGAACGGCTTGAGCCCGTCGGCGATCGCGCGCTCGGCGACCGCGAAGCTGTAGGAGGCCGCGCCATGGCCGATGTCCATGCGCACGCCGCTGGCCGCAAGCTGTTTCGCCATTTCCATGAGCTGCGGCGTATCGGCGATCGAGCCCGACTTCTTGCCGTTGAAACAATGGGTGACGACATCGCCCGGCGTCAGGATGTCGAGCACCTCGTCGATCATCGGCGGCGGCTCGCCGATATGCACCATCAGCGGCAGTTCGGCGATCTCCGCGACGCGCTTGGCGATCTTCACGGGCGTGATGCCCCAGGCGCCGACGATGACGCCGCTCGCGCGTACCTTGATGCCGCAGATCACGTCGCGATTGGCCTCGATCACCGCGAGCGTCCGGTCGACGTCGATCGAGCGCATGTCGATGAGTTCGGACACCCGGTTGCAGGCGACGAGGCCGATCGAGCCGATGTTGAGGAAGGCGCGCACCGTCTCGCGCTGCTTCTCGATCACGTATTCGCGCAGGCCGTGAAAGCTCGCTTCGCCGGCCGAGCCGGCATCGGCCATGGCGGTGACGCCGCCGCTCACCCCCGCCTCGTCGGCACGGATCGAAATGTCGGTGCCACCGTGCCAGACATGGACGTGAAGGTCCGCCCAACCGGGCGACACATAGGCGCCCCCGCAGTCGATCACACGCGCGGCTTCCGGTGCTTCGGCAGCGATACGACCCGCACCGTCGATGCAGATTTCGCCGGTTTCGGTGCCGCCATCGAAACCGATCGGAGAGACGTTCGTGAGAACCAGCCCGGACACGGGTTCAAAGCTCCTTGGAAAGATTGGGATCGAGCGCGTCACGCAGGCCGTCGCCGACGATCTGCAGGGCAAGGACGCACAGCGTGATGGCGATACCGGGAAAGAGGATCATCCAGCCGGCCGACGAGACGTATTTGCGCCCCTCGTTGATCATCGTGCCCCAGGTCGGCGTCGACGGATCGACGCCGACGCCGAGAAAGGAAAGCCCGGCTTCGGCGAGCATCGCATAGGCGAAGGTGAAGGTCGCCTGCACGATGAGCGGCGAGACAATGTTGCGAAGCACGTGGTTGGCGAGAATGCGCCACGTGGAAACGCCGAGCGCGCGCGCCGCCTCGACATAGGTCAGCTCACGGATGACCAGCGTGGAGGCCCGCGCGACGCGTGCTACTCGCGGCGTATAGACGACCGAAAGGGCGATGATGACGTTCAGCACCGAACCGCCGAGAGCGGCGACGAGCGCGATTGCCAGCAGGATGTCGGGAAACGCCATCATGGCGTCGACGACGCGCGAGACCGGCGCATCGAGCCGCCTGAAAAATCCGCCCATCAGGCCGAAGAAGACGCCCGCGACGGTGGAAAACGCCGCCACGCAGAGACCGACGGTCAACGATACGCGGCCGGCGAAGATCACGCGCGAAAAGATGTCTCGACCGTATTCGTCCGTTCCGAAAAGATGCGCCCAGCCCGGCGGCGTAAGACGGCTGGCGATCGCCAGCTTGTTGGGGTCGGCGGGTGCGACGACCGGCGCCAGGATCGCCGCGGCGCCGAGGACGAAAAGGATCGCCAGCCCGATCACCACCGATTGGCGCTGGGCGAGCAGCTTGACGAGGCCGGGGCCGCCGGCATGGGCTGGAGCGTTCGCCATCGGCTAGTATTTCACCCGTGGATCGATGGCGAGATAGAGCATGTCGATGAGGAAATTGATGAGCACGTAAAGCCCGGCGATGACGACGAGCACGCCTTGGATCACGGGATAGTCGCGCCGCAGCACTGCGCCGACGACGAGCGAACCGAGACCAGGAAGATTGAAGACGCGCTCGGTGACGATCGCGCCGGAGATAAGCAGAGCGAAGGTCAGCCCGACGACGGTGACGATCGGGATCAGCGCGCTCTTCAACGCATGGCGAATGACGACGCGCCATTCGCTCATCCCCTTGGCACGCGCGGTACGGACGAAATCGTCGTTGAGCACGTCGAGCATCGCCGCACGCGAAAAACGGATGATGAGCGCGGAATTGACGATGCCGAGCACGATCGAGGGCAGGATGATGAAATGCACACGCTCGAAAAACGTGGCGCTCGGCGATCCGAAGCCCGATACCGGAAACCACCCGGCACCGGTGGCAAGGTACTGCTGGAAGATGAGCCCGAGCCAGAAGCTCGGCACCGAAGCGGCGAGCATCGCCGTCGAAAGCGAACCCTGGTCGAAGAGGCTGCCGCGCGTATAGGCGGAAAGGATACCGACCGGCAGGGCGATCGCGACCGCGATGACGATCGAAAAGAGCGTCAGGAGAACCGTCGGCTCTGCTCGCGCGGCAATGACCTGGGTAACCGGCTGGTTGAAGAAGATGGACTGGCCAAGATTACCGGTCGCGATCTGGCCGAGGAACGAGAAGTATTGCACCACGACCGGCTGGTCGAGGCCCATCCGCGCGCGAAGCGCGACGACGTCGGCCGGCGTCGCCTCGGGGCCGAGCATCAGCGAGGCCGGATCGCCTGGTGCCAGACGCACGATGATGAAGACCGTGGTGAGCACGATGAACATCACCACGATCATGCCGAGGACGCGTTTTGCGACGTAGCGGGCCAAGGGCGCTTCCCTTCGCGAATGGAGGGGCCGGCGAGCCGGCCCCCGTCACCCTACTGGCTGAACTGCGCGTTCCAGAAGAACGGCCATGGTGTCTGCGGAACACCGCTCATCTTCGGGTTTTCGGCCGAAAGAGCACTGAACGAGCCGACCTTGTAGAAGGGCACCTGCTGCCAGACCATCTTCTGAAGCTTGGCGAAGAGCTCCTCACGCTTCTTCTGGTCGGTCGTCGAGGTGAAGTCGGCGAGCAGCTTGTTCTTCTCGGGATCGTCCCAGCCGAGCCTGGAGCTTGCGCTGTACAGGCTCGTCAGCGCCGGCTCCGGCAGGAAGGGCGAGTGCGTGATATAGATGTCCCACAATTTCGGGTTGTCGCGCCGTTCCGTCAGCGTCGCCCAGTCGACGACGTCGAGCTTTACCTTGAAGCCGGCCTGTTCGAGATAGGCCTTGGCGACCTGCGCCATCTGGTAGTGAAATTCGTACTGGTGCGATGTGAGAATGCGAAGCGGCGTGCCGTCGTAGCCGGCCTCCTTCAAAAGCTTGGCCGCCTTTTGCGGATCGGCCTGAGCGTAGAGATCGGATCCCTCTTCATTGTGCCAGACGTACTTCTTCGGGAAGAGCGCAGCGTCGGTGCCGAAGAACTTCTTGTCGCCGAACGCGGCAAGCAGCATGTCGTTCGGCGCAAGTGCGGCTTCCACCGCCTGGCGCATTTTCAGGTTCGTCATCAGCCCGGCCTTCAGGTTGAAGGCGAAGATCGGCCAGCCGAAATTGTTCAGGAGCACCGGCTTGATCTTGTCGCTCTTCTCGAGCCGGTCGTAGGCTTCGGTGGAAAGCCCGTCCGCGTAGTCGTACTGACCCGCGACGGCACCTTCGATGCGGGTATTGCCGTCGGGCACCGGAACGAAGTCGATCTCCGCCGGAATCTGCTTGCGCTCGCCGAACGTGCCGTCGGCCGGCTCCGTGCGCGAGGTATAGCCATCGAAGCGCGTCAGCTTGATGTACTGGTCCGGCTTGTGCTCGGCGAGCTTGTAGGGACCGGTACCGATGAGCTTGGTCAGCTTTTCGCCGTCGATATCCTCCTGAGGCACGATCGCAGCGGCGGAATTCGAAAAGGCGAGAAGCGAAAGCAGCGGCGCATACGCCTTCTTGAGCTTGATGACGACCGTATTGTCGTCGGAAGCCGTCACACTCTCGATCGTATCGGCCACACCCTGGCCTCGGGTCGCGACCTTTTCCCAGAGCTTCAGCGACGCGACAACGTCGTGGGCGTCCATCTTCGAGCCGTCCTGAAAGGTCACGCCCTCACGGATCGGAATGGTGTAGGTTCGTCCGTCGTCGGTGATCTTCGGCATCGACTTGGCGAGCAGCGGACGGACCTTCCAGTGCGAATCGAAGGTGTAGAGGGTCTCGAAGAAGTGCTGCGTGACGATGCTGACGACATCGGCCGTCGAAAGCATGGGATCGAGCGTCGGCGGCTCGCCGATGATGGCGACGGTAACGACGTCGTCTCCCTTCTTCGCGTCCTGGGCGTACGCTTGCATTGCGGGCAAAGCCGTCACGGCCGCCGCAGCGAGAGAAAACATGGCTGCGATACGCATCAGAAGACCCCTTTGTTCCCTTATAACGGAATGTCGCTTATTATTATGGAATGATTGACGCCTTCGCTCGGCCTGTCAAGCGCCATCCGGCCTGAAGAGCGTGGCAGTCCGCATCGCTTTCGTGCCGGACTGGGCGGCTTTTCGGGTCGAGCGAACGTATCGGATCGCTCGCATCCCGACGAACGATACCGACACGACGGAGCGCCGATCGCAAGAAAACCGCGAAGAAGTCTCATTTTGAGTTGCATCGGCGGTGCGAATTTCTGATCTTGCCCGCGAGCAGTCGCGACACGTCGTCTTCAGGGAGGGTCGCGAAGGCAGTTGGCGGCGCCTTGCCGGTTCGGCGAAGGGCGACGTCGCGTCAATCGGGAGGAATTCGATGAAGACATCCGCGCTTCTGGCAACAGTCGCATTCGCGCTAGCCGCTTCGGGCGGCACGGCAACGGCTGCCGACAACGTCGTCAAGCTCGGCGCTTCGGTGCAGCTGACCGGCACCAACGCCAATACCGGGCGCTACTACCAGGACGCCTACCGGCTGACGGTCGACAAGATCAACGATGCCGGCGGCATCAAGATCGGCGACAAGACCTACAAGCTGCAGCTCGACATCCTCGACAACCAGTCCGACGTCAATCTGAGCGTTCGCCAGTACGTGCAGCTCCTGAAGTCCGACAATGTCGACTTCCTGCTCGGCCCGTTCGCCTCGAACTTCGCGCTCAACGACAGTTCGGTCGCGGAGAAGTATCAGGTGCCGATGGTGCAGGGTGGCGGCGCTTCGGGGCAGATCTACAGCCGCGGCTACAAATACATCTTCGGCACCCTGCCGCCGGCCGACGACTACTTCGCCTCGACGATCGACATGCTTGGCAAGGTCGATCCGACGCCGAAGACCGTCGCCCTCGTCGCGGCCGACGATTCCTTCGACGTCTCGGTCGCCGAGGGCACGCGCAAGCACATCAAGGACGCCGGCATGAAGCTGGTGCTCGACAAGCAGTTCCGCGACGGCGGCGGCGAGTTCTCGTCGATCCTCTCGCAGATCAAGTCGAGCGACGTCGACGCCGTGCTGTGGACCGGCCACGAGACGGACGCGCTGAACTTCATCCGCCAGGCGAAGAGCCTCAACGTCAATCCGAAGGACTTCTACTCCTTCACCGTCGGCGTGCCGACGGCGGATTTCCGCCAGGCGCTCGGCAAGGATGCGAACTATGCCTTCGGCATGACGTCCTGGCTGCCGAACGAGTCGCTGAAGGACAAATGGTTCGGCGATGCCAAGTCGTTCGCCGATGCCTACCAGAAGAAGTACGGCTACGCGCCGGATTACCACGCCGCTTCGGGTGCGGCCGACGTGGAGACCTTCGCCTACGCACTGGAAAAGGCCGGCTCGACGAAGCCGGACGCCGTGCGCGACGCGATCGCGAAGTCTGACTTCGACAGCCTCTACGCGCACGTGAAGTACGGCGAGAACGGCCAGATCGACCTGCCGCAGATCGTCGTCCAGATCCAGGACGGAAAGCTCGTGCCGGTCTATACCGACCACATGCTGAACAAGCCGCAATACCCGATCCCGGCGTGGGGCAAGCGCTGACCTTCGTTTCGTGAGACGCTGAGACCCGCCTTCGCGTGCGGCGGGTCTTAACGCCAACGGGGCCACGAAACGCCGCCGCGATCGAACGCGGCATCCTTGGGGGAGAAGAGACAACCGTGCTTCTGGTGCAGATCCTCGTCAACGGCGTGCTGCTCGGCGGGCTTTATGGCCTCATGGGGCTCGGCATGGCGCTCGTTTGGGGCGTGCTCAACGTCGTCAACCTCGCCCATGGCGCGCTGATCATGCTCGGCGGCTACCTGACCTATTACCTCTTCACCGGCCTCGGCATCGATCCGTTCGTGGCGCTGCCGATCGCCGCCCTCGGCATGTTCGTCATCGGCTACTGCCTGCAGCGCTTCATCCTCAACCTCATCGTCCGCTCGGCGATGCTGAACACGCTGCTCATCACCTTCGGCCTCAGCGTCGTCATCACCTATCTGGCGCAACTCCTCTTCAGTGCCGACTTCCGCACCATCAACCCGACCTATTCCGGCGCGAACTTCGCCGTCGCCGGCATCACGATCCCCGTCGTCAGCCTCGCCGCCTTCGTCATCGCCTTCGTGCTTGCCGGCGCCGTCTGGTGGCTCCTGAACGAGATGACGATTGGGCGCGCCATTCGCGCCACGGCACAGAACCTGACGGCCGCGCGGCTCTACGGCGTCGATCCGCGCAACATATACGCGCTGACCTTCGGCATCGGCGCAGCGCTGGCGGGCGTCGCCGGCGGGCTCTTCGGCATCCTCACGCATCTGACGCCCTATGTCGGCGCGACGCTGACGGCGAAATCCTTCGTCATCGCCATCATCGGCGGGCTCTCGAACCCCTTCAAGGTCATTCTGGGCGGCATCGTCATCGGCGTGGCGGAACAGCTCGCCTCGCTCTATCTCGGGCCGACATATATCGACGTCATCTCCTTCGGGCTCCTCGTCGTCGTGCTCGTCGTCAGGCCCGCCCGCTCTCTGAGGGCCGCCTAGATGATCCGCCTCGCCATCATCCTGGTCGGAGCGGCCATCCTCGCCTGCCTGCCCTTCTTCACCGGCGCGGTCTTCATGCAGTTCGCCATCAACGCGCTGATCCTCGCCGTCCTCACCCAGTCCTGGAACATCATCGGCGGCTTCACCGGCTACGTCTCCTTCGGCAATTCCACCTTCTACGGTCTCGGCATCTACGGCACAGCTGTCGCCATGGTGAAGTTCTCGTTGCCCTTCGCCGTCGGGCTCGGCTGCGGCGCGGTGCTCGCCGTGCTCGCCGCACTCCTTATCGGCATTCCGATCCTGCGCCTGCGGGGGCCCTATTTCGCCATTGCCACACTCGGCCTTGCCGCGGCGACCGGCGCCCTCGTCTCGACCATCGACCTCGCCGGCGCGAATACCGGGCTCGTCCTGCCGCTCGTGCGTGCGGACACCATGTTCTACGAACTCGCGCTCGGCCTGCTTCTCGTCTGCACGCTGACGGTGCTGTGGATCGCGACGAGCCGCTTCGGCGCCGGCCTCGTCGCCATTCGCGAGGACGAGGACGCCGCGGCGACGATGGGTGTCAACACGACCGCCTACAAGGTGATCGCGCTGATGATGTCGGCCTTCTTCACGGCGATCGCCGGCGGCATCTACGCCTACTGGATCTCGTTCATCGATCCGTCGAGCGCCTTCGACCCGACCTTGAACGTGCGCATGGTCATCATGGCCGTTTTCGGCGGGCCGGGCACGGTGCTGGGGCCCCTCGCCGGGTCCTTCATCCTTTCGGCGGTCTACGAGGTGCTTTCGAGCTGGATTTCCACCGCGGCGGCCCTTCTCTTCGGCATCGTCATCGTGCTTGCTGTCATCTTCACCCCGCGCGGCATCGCCGACGTGCTCGTCGGTGTACGCCGGCACGGCTGGCGCTACCTGACGCGCAACATCCGGGAGAACCGGCTGTGAGCGCTGCGGAACCGCCCATCCTTCAGGCCAAGGGGCTGACGAAGCGCTTCGCCGGCCTCGTTTCGGTCGACCATGTCGACTTCTCGCTCGCCAGGAACGAGATCCTCGGTCTCATCGGACCGAACGGTGCCGGCAAGACGACGCTCGTCAACATGATTTCCGGCACGCTGCGCCCGAGCGAAGGCGAGCTCGCCTTCAAGGGCGAGCGCATCGACACTCTGCCTTCCTACCGTCGCGCCCATCTCGGCATCGCACGCACCTTTCAGGTCATGAAGCCGTTTCCCGGCCTTTCGACGCTCGACAACGTGGCCGTCGGCGCGATGTTCGGAACCGGCGGCGGCGAGAAGTCGCGGGCGAAAGCGCGCGAAAAGGCCCGGGAATGGCTGGAGTTCACCGGCCTCGGAAACCGCCTCGAAGCCTCGGCGGACAGCCTCGGTGGGCCGGACCGCAAGCGCCTGGAATTCGCCAAGGCGCTCGCCATGGAACCGGAACTGCTTCTCCTCGACGAGGTGATGGCCGGCTTGACCGCCGTCGAGGTCGACCAGGTCGTGGAGCTCATCAAGAAGATCCGCGATCAAGGCGTGACGATCCTCGTTATCGAGCACGTCATCAAGGCGATCCGCAGCCTTTCCGACCGGGTGCTGGTCCTTCATCACGGCGAAGCGATCGCCGAGGGCGATCCTGCGACGGTGCTCGAAAATCCGCAGGTGGTCGAGGCCTATCTCGGCAAGAGGCGGGCATGAACGAAACGGTCCTTTCCATTCGGAAGCTGACGGCGGGCTACGGCGGCGCGCCCGTCCTCTTCGACGTCGATCTCGAGGTTCGCGCAGGCGAGATCGTCGCCCTCGTCGGCTCGAACGGCGCCGGCAAGACGACGCTGCTTCGTGCCGTCTCGCGCGTGCTTCGCGCGGAAGGCGGCATCGCGTTCAACGGCGAGGACATCCTGCCGCTGCCGCCCGAAAAGGTGTTCTCCCGCGGGCTCGTCCAGGTGCCCGAAGGTCGCCAGCTCTTCGGCGCGATGACGGTGGAGGAAAACCTGCGCATGGGCGCCTTCCGGCGCACCGACAAACGAACTCTGAAGGAAAGCTTCGAGCACGTCTACGGTCTCTTCCCCATCCTCGAGGAGCGCCGGCGCGGGCTCGCCGGCAACCTTTCGGGCGGCGAGCAGCAGATGTGCGCCATGGGCCGCGCGTTGATGGCCGAGCCGAAGCTCTTGCTGATCGACGAGATGTCGCTCGGCCTAGCGCCGGTGATCGTCGACCAGCTTCTCGATGTGCTGACGGACATCCGCTCGCGTGGCGTCACCGTCCTTCTCGTCGAACAGGACGTCTTCGCCGCCTTTTCCGTCGCCGACCGCGGCTACGTCATGGAGACGGGCCGGATTACCCGTGAAGGTCCGGTGAGCGAACTCGGCGACGATCCGGCCGTACGCGAGGCCTATCTCGGCGCCTGACACGCCGGTCAAGATCGAGGCCGATGCGTAACAATCCGTCGCGCCGATGGACACAAAGCCGGCCCTTCCGCGTCTTTACCCTGAGACCCGTTTCGAACAAGGAGGACCCATGACCTTTACCCCCCATGGCAAGCATCTGATCGCCGGCGAATGGATCGGCAGCGATTCGACCTTCCGTTCCGAGCCGGCGAGCGGCGAGGCACACACCTTCTCCATGGGCAGCAAGGCGCTCGTCGAACAGGCCTGCGAGGCCTCCGAAGACGCCTTCTGGACCTATGGCTACACGAGCCGCGAGGAACGCGCGCGCTTCCTGGAGACGATCGCCGACGAAATCGAGGCACGCGGCGAGGACATCACGGCGATCGGCACGTCCGAAAGCGGCCTGCCCGAAGGTCGCCTGCAGGGCGAGCGCGGCCGCACGACGGGCCAGCTTCGCATGTTCGCCGACCACATCCGCAAGGGCGAGTATCTCGACTTTCGCCACGATGCGGCGATGCCGGATCGCAAGCCCGCCCCGCGGCCGGACCTTCGCATGCTCGAACGGCCGATCGGCCCGATCGCCGTCTTCGGCGCATCGAACTTTCCGCTCGCCTTTTCGACCGCCGGCGGCGATACGGCGGCGGCACTTGCAGCCGGTTGCCCCGTCGTCGTCAAGGGTCACGACGCCCATCCCGGCACGGCAGAGATCGTCGCCGAGGCGATCCATGCCGCGATCGAAAAATGCGACATGCCGGCCGGCACCTTCTCCCTCGTACAGGGAGGCAAGCGCGACGTCGGCCAGGCGCTCGTCCAGCATCCGCTGATCAAGGCGGTGGGCTTCACCGGCTCGCTGGCCGGCGGCCGCGCACTCTACGATCTGTGTGCGCAACGCCCCGAGCCGATCCCCTTCTATGGCGAGCTCGGTTCGGTGAACCCGATGTTCCTGCTTCCCGAAGCGATGGGCGCGCGCAGCGCGGAGATCGCCAAGGGCTGGGCCGGAAGCCTGGCGATGGGCGCCGGCCAGTTCTGCACCAATCCGGGCATCGCGGTCGTCCTCGAAGAAAAGGCCGACGCCTTCGCGAACGCCGTCAAGGAGGCGCTCGGCGGGACCGGGTCGCAGGTCATGCTGACGGACGGCATCGCCAAGGCCTATCGCGAAGGCCAGGCGCGCATCGCCGGGGGCCCAGGCGTTCAGGAGGTGCTGACCACCAATTGCGACGCGCGCAACGCAACGCCCTATCTCTACCGCGTCGGCGGGAAGGACTGGCTGGATAATGCCGAACTTTCCGACGAGGTCTTCGGCCCGCTCGGGCTTCTCGTCACGGCGCGCGACACCGACGAGATGATCGCCATCGCCAGGAGCCTCGAGGGTCAGCTCACCGTCACGCTGCATCTCGACGATGCCGATCAGGAACTCGGCCGCAAACTGATGACCGTGCTCGAACGCAAGGCCGGCCGCGTGCTCGCCAACGGGTTCCCGACGGGCGTCGAGGTGTCCGACGCCATGGTGCATGGCGGGCCGTTCCCGGCCAGCACCAATTTCGGTGCGACGTCTGTCGGCACGCTTTCCATTCGCCGTTTCCTG
Source organism: Pararhizobium mangrovi (assembly GCF_006516965.1). Classification (GTDB taxonomy): domain Bacteria; phylum Pseudomonadota; class Alphaproteobacteria; order Rhizobiales; family Rhizobiaceae; genus Pararhizobium_B; species Pararhizobium_B mangrovi. Next base: position 77,075 of record NZ_VHLH01000005.1, read on the forward strand.
CGGCCGGTGTGCTACCAGAACATGCCGGAGGCCCTGCTACCCGAAGACGCGCGCTGAACCAAAGACGGGCCGGCCGATGCCGACCGCGGATGAATGCCGCGGATGAATGCCACGGATGAACGAAAGGACCGGCCGGCGCACATCCTGTTGCCGGCCGGTTCCGTCTTTGCCTACCCTACCGTTTCGTCGGCGCTTCGGTACTCGAAACCGTCCGTGCGGGCATGGTTGGCGCTCGACATCGAGCCGGCTGCCGGGATAGCCTTCGCAAGGCCGCAAGGCACGGAGAGTCTGGTGCCGGGCGCCAAGGGAACGTGCATTCGAACGGTCCGGCGAGATCGGCCGACGCATTGCCGGCGACGCGGCGCTGCCGACTGGCAAGATGGGTGGAAAAAGGGCGGGAAAGACGCATGGCGGAGGTTTTCATCGGGGTCGACGTCGGCACGGGCAGCGCGCGGGCCGGCATCTTCACGGCTGACGGCGCGCTTCTGGCGACGGCAAAGCGCACGGTCGAGATCTGGCGCGAGCCGGGCGAGATCGTCGAGCAGTCGAGCGAGCAGATCTGGCAGGCCGTGTGTGCCAGCGTGAAGGAAGCGCTCGGCCAAAGCGGTGTCGAGGCTTCGAGCGTCGCCGGCATCGGCTTCGACGCGACGTGTTCGCTCGTCGTGCTCGACCCGGAGGGACAGCCGCTCGCCGTCGGACCTTCGAACGATCCCGCACGCAACGTCATGGTCTGGATGGACCATCGCGCCGCCCGCGAGGCTGACGAGATCAATGCGACCGGCCATCCGGTCCTTCGCTACGTCGGCGGACGCATCTCCCCGGAAATGGAAACGCCGAAGCTGCTCTGGCTCAAGCGAAACCGGCCGGACGGCTTCGCGAGCGCCGGCTATTTCTTCGACCTTGCGGACTACCTGACCTTCCGGGCGACCGGCAGCCTGTCCCGTTCGGCCTGCACCGTCACCTGCAAGTGGACCTATCTCGCGCACGAGCGCCGCTGGGATCCGGATTACTTCCGACGGATCGGCCTCGAAGAGCTTGCCGACGAAGACTTTCGCCGCATCGGAACGGACATCGTCGAACCCGGCAGCGCGCTCGGCACCGGCCTGACCGGGGAAGCCGGCCATGCGCTCGGCCTGCCGGTCGGCACCGCGGTGGGTGCCGCACTGATCGATGCGCATGCCGGCGGCGTCGGGACGCTCGGCAGTGCCATCGAGGGTCAGGCGGCCGAGGTCGAAAGCCGCCTCGCCTATATCTTCGGAACCTCGGCCTGCTCCATGGCCTCGACGCGCGAACCGGCCTATGTCGACGGCGTCTGGGGCCCTTATTACGATGCGATGATCCCCGGCCTCTGGCTGAACGAAGGCGGGCAATCGGCCGCCGGAGCGGCGATCGACCATCTGGTGACACTGCACCCGGCCGCGCCCAAAGCGCGCCGGAAGGCCGAAGGCGATGGTCTCGGACTGACCGCCTGGCTCGAACGGCGCGCCCGTGAGGCTGCGACCGGATCCGACGTCGTCTCGCTGGCACGCGGCCTTCACGTCGTGCCGGAATTTCTCGGCAACCGCTCTCCATTCGCCGAGCCGGACGCACGCGCCGTGATCGCCGGCCTCGGGCTCGACGACGGCATGGAAAGCCTCGTCTCGCTCTATGTCGCGGGGCTTTGCGGCGTCGGCTACGGCCTGCGTCAGCTTCTCGACCGGTTCGCCGAAAACGGCGTTTCGATCACCACCATCGTGGCGAGCGGCGGCGCGGCGCAGAGCGATCTCGTGCGCCAGGTGCTTGCCGATACCACCGGCGTGGCCGTGGCGATCGCGAACGCGGAAGAGCCCGTGCTCCTCGGTTCGGCCATGCTGGCCGCCGCAGCCGGCGGGCACGAGGGCAGCGTCGCTTCCGCGATGACCGCGATGTCCGCCCCCGCGCGCCTCTATACCCCGGCGGGCGGCGAGACGGCCACGAGGCACGACGCGCGCTATGCCGCCTTCGAGAAACTGCAGGCCGCAGCACGCGAGATCCGCAACGCGCAAGCCGCGCGGTAGCAGCCCTGTCCCTTCTTTCCGGCACGATACTGGATCCGCGATTGATGCGTGAACGCTCCGGCGGGGCGTCGCTCGAACGATCGTCCGGGAGACGGCGGTTCTTCGAAGGGTAAGCCCGTGCGGTTCACGTGAGCCGATCCGCGGTGCCGTTCCATATCCGCCGGGCGAACCGGGATGGGCTGCGACAGGCGGTAGCACCGCTGCATGGAACATCGCGGCGGCTCCATCATTCCCCGCATGCCGTAGGATACACCCGGTGTTCCAGCACGGAAAATGGTGCTTCCTACCCCGTTGATGGCGTGTGGTCGCCAGCGTCCGAGCGATGCAGGGGCCACGTGCAAACTGCCCAAATGAAGGAGATTTCCATGTTGAAACCGATCGTCGCCGCTTCGTTCGCGCTTGCCGCCATGGGCACCGTCGCCAATGCCGCTCCCGTCAAGATCGGGACGCTTACGTGCACGTCGCAGGGTGGCACCGGCTTCATCATCGGCTCGAACAAGAAGATTTCCTGCACGTACCGCTCCGGCAAGAACGACACGCAGGAGACTTATACGGGCGAAATCAAGAAGTTCGGTCTCGACATCGGCAAGACCGGCAAGTCCGTCCTCGAGTGGGGCGTGCTCGTGCGCGAGAACAACAAGTACCAGCAGGGTTCGCTGGCCGGCACCTATCGCGGCGTCGGTGCGGATGCGAGCTTCGCTGCCGGTCTCGGCGCGAACCTGCTCATCGGCGGCAACAATACCGGCTTCGTGCTCCAGCCGCTCAGCGTTCAGGTGCAGCAGGGCGTGAACCTTGCCGTCGGCGTTACGACGATCACGTTGCACCAGTCGGCCGGCTGAGCCGCACCGCGGTAAAGCACGCATGACGAAAAACGGCCCGCCAAATCCGGCGGGCCGTTTTTTTCCAGGCAACCATCGGAAGCCTTGCCTCTACGCATCGAGCGCCTTGACGATCTCCTCGGTCATCTTCTTGGCGTCGCCGAGCAGCATCATCGTGCCGTCCTTGTAGAACAGCGTGTTGTCGATACCGGCGTAGCCGGCGCCGAGCGAGCGCTTGACGAAGAGGCAGGTCTTGGCCTTGTCGACGTCGAGGATCGGCATGCCATAGATCGGCGATGACTTGTCGTCGCGTGCTGCCGGGTTCGTCACGTCGTTGGCGCCGATGACATAGACGACGTCGGTCTGGGCGAACTCCGAATTGATGTCGTCCAGTTCGAAGACTTCGTCATAGGGCACGTTCGCCTCGGCGAGCAGCACGTTCATGTGGCCCGGCATACGGCCTGCCACCGGATGAATGGCGTACTTCACCTCGACATCCGCTTCCTTCAAAACGTCCGCCATCTCGCGCAGCGCATGCTGTGCCTGCGCGACGGCCATGCCGTAGCCGGGCACGATGATGACGCGAGAAGCGTTCGACATCAGGAAGGCCGCATCGTCGGCCGAACCCTGCTTGACGGTCCGGTCGATGTCGTCCGTGCCGGCTGCCGCCTGATCTCCGCCGAACCCGCCGAGGATGACGGAGATGAACGACCGGTTCATGCCCTTGCACATGATGTAGGAAAGGATCGCGCCGGACGAGCCGACGAGCGCGCCGGTGATGATGAGCGCCAGATTGCCGAGCGTGAAGCCGATGCCGGCGGCCGCCCAGCCCGAATAGGAGTTCAGCATCGAGATGACGACCGGCATGTCCGCACCGCCGATGGGCACGATCAGGAGCACTCCGAGCGCCAGCGCCACAAGCACGATCAGCCAGAAGAGCGTCGCCGAAGCGGTCGAGACCAGCGCGACGATCAGCACGATCAGCAGGACGCCGAGCCCGGCGTTGATCGCGTGGCGCGAGGGCAGCATGATCGGCTTGCCGGACATGCGACCGTCGAGCTTGAGGAACGCGATGATCGAGCCCGTGAAGGTGATCGCGCCGATGGCGACGCCGATCGACATTTCGACGAGCGCCTGGCCGTCGATCGCGCCGACCTCGCCGATGCCGAAGGACGTTGGCGAATAGAGTGCGGCGGCGGCGACGAGCACGGCTGCGAGGCCGACCAGCGAGTGGAAGGCGGCAACGAGCTGCGGCATCGCCGTCATCGGAATGCGCCTGGCGATATACGCGCCGACGCCACCGCCGATCGCGATGCCGAGCACGATCAGCACGAAATGCCCGAAGGACGGCACGGCGAGGAAGAGCGTGGTCAGGATGGCGATCGCCATGCCGACCATGCCGATCGTGTTGCCGCGCCGGCTCGTCGTCGGGTGCGACAGCCCGCGAAGGGCGAGAATGAACAGGACGCCCGAGACGAGGTAGAGGAACGCTGCGAAATTGGCCGACATCGTTTCGCCCCCCTACTTTTCTTTTTTCTTGTACATGGCGAGCATGCGCTGCGTGACCATGAAGCCGCCGACGATGTTCACCGACACGAGTACCAGGGCGATGAAGCCGAGCACCGAGGCGAAGCCGGAAGACGAGATGCCGACGGCGAGCAGCGCGCCGACGACGATGACCGAGGAGATCGCGTTCGTGACCGCCATCAGCGGCGTATGCAGCGCCGGCGTCACCGACCAGACGACATAGTAGCCGACGAAGATCGCGAGCACGAAGATGGCGAAGCGGAAGATGAACGGATCGATCGCCCCGCCGGAGACGCCGTGCGCGGCGGCCCCCGCCGCATCGGCCGTGACCTGCGCATGGTCGGCCGCCCCGTTGGCCACGGACTGCGCCGCGTCGCGCACCGCCTGAACGGCGCCGTCCAGCCTGTCGAGGGCCCGGTCGAGTGCCTCGCTCGCCATTTAGCTCTCCCCTTTACGTGTTCGTTTCGTCGTTGCCGGATCGTGTATCGCCCGGCGTGCCGGTGGATGCGCCGTCCGGCGCGTCACCCGATGGTTCGTCCAACTTCTTCGCCGGAGCGTCATCCGCCTCGCCGGACGTTTCCGCCGGCGTGGCGGTAGCTGCCTCGGTGCCGGACGCCTTTATGTCGGACGCCCTAGTGTCGGACGCTTTCGCACCGGATGTCCCGGCACCGGCCTCATTGGCACCGCCCGTCTTGCGCCCGGCTGGGCGCGATCCCTTGCCGGAACCGGACTTCGCCTTCGCGGCGTCGTCCGTCTGCGCGCTTTCCGGCTCGGCCTTCGCAGCGGACTGGAAGTTTTCGTGCACGACCTTGCCGTCACGCGTCAGCATCGTCGCCTTAACGATCTGATCCTCCGGATCGAGCTTGATCTCCTTCGTTTCCTTGTCGATCAGCGCTTCGAGGAAGGTGAAGAGGTTCTTGGCGTAGAGGACCGATGCCGAGGTGGCGATCCGGCCGGCCATGTTCGTGTAGCCGACGACGCGCACGCCCTCGACATCCACGACCTTGCCGGGCTCGGAGCCCTCGATGTTGCCGCCGCGCTCGACCGCGAGGTCGACGGCGACCGAACCGGGCTTCATCGATTTCAGCATCGCCCGCGAAACGAGCTTCGGTGCCGGCCGGCCCGGAATGAGCGCGGTGGTGATCACCATGTCCTGCTTCGCCACGTGTTCGGCGATCAGTTCGGCCTGCTTCTCCTGGTATTCCTTCGACATCTCGCGGGCATAACCGCCCGCGGTCTCGGCCTGCCTGAACTCCTCGTCCTCGACGGCCACGAACTTGGCGCCGAGCGAGGCGACCTGCTCCTTGGCTGCCGGGCGAACGTCGCTCGCCGAGACCGAACCGCCGAGCCGGCGGGCCGTCGCGATCGCCTGAAGCCCGGCGACGCCAGCGCCCATGACGAAGACGCGTGCTGCCGGCACGGTGCCTGCCGCCGTCATCATCATCGGCATCGCGCGGTCGAATTCCGACGCCGCTTCGATTACCGCCTGATAGCCGGCGAGGTTCGCCTGCGAGGAAAGCACGTCCATCGATTGGGCGCGGGTGATGCGCGGCAGAAGCTCCATGGAAAAGGCGGTGACACCCGCCTTCGCCAGCGCCGCGATCGCCGCATCGTTGTCGAAGGGATTCATCAGCGCGATGACGAGCGCGCCGGACTTGTAGGCCTGCATCTCGGCCGCCGACGGGCGGCGCACCTTGAGCACGACGTCGGCGCGGCCGGCATCCTTCGCCTCGACGAGTTCGGCGCCCGCCTCCTCGAAGGCGGCATCGGGAATACGCGACCCCTCGCCCGCGCCGCGCTCGAGAAGGACGTCGAAGCCGAGCCCCTTCATGCGCTTCACGGTTTCGAGCGAAGCGGCGACGCGCGGTTCCCCGGCGTCCGCCTCACGGGCGACGAAGACGGTGGTTGCCATGAAGCTTTTCCCCCGGATGCATTCTCATCAAGCGTTCCGCGCGCCCCGATGCGGCGCGCCGGTCGATCGGTCCGCAGAGGGACCGCAAGGCAGTTCGTTGTCCCGTCCCCTTCGGGACGTTCCTTCGTCATCCCGGTCCGTAGCGCCCTTCTTTGGGGCGCCGGCCGGTCGGCGGACGGCAGCGCGGCGTCAGCGCAGCAGCATGTATCCGACGGCGGTGAGGATGACGAGCAGGATGAAAGCAGGAATGAAGCCGGCGCCGGCGAGGAAGCCGAAGGCCATCGCGATCAAGAGCGTCGCCACGTGCATGGCGCCGTACTTCGCGATGTTGGTGAAGACGTTGTAGCTCTTCTCGTGCTCCTCGTAGTCCATCTCCGCGCCGAGTTCGGCGGGATGGCTTTGCTGCGCACCCATGACCATCCTCCCGTGAAAGAGTCGGGCCAAGGCTTACACAAGGCGTGCCCCGAAGGCAACACAATGTCGCAGGGCGCAATGCCGCAGACCGACTGTCCCCGGCTGGCGCGCAATACCGATTTCGAAGCATTGTTGCGTGCGGACGGACGAACCCTTCCGCGAATACTTTTTGCACGCTCCACTTTCGCAACGATCGCACATCATGTATCGCGGCGCCGGGTCGGACCGTTTCCCGAAGCCTCGGGATGTATCGGCCGCTGCCCGGCGCGATCGTCGTATGCCGACGCAACGCCGGTCGCGAGGACACCATCCACAAGCCACGACGGCTCGAAGCGAGCGCGAAACCGCTCCGCGAAGGGCGGAAGAAACCGATGAACGCATTGCTTGCCGTCAGCCGTACCATCGATCGCGTGACGACGCTCGCCGGCAAGTCCGTCGCCTGGCTGGTACTCGCCTCCGTGCTCGTCAGCGCGGTCAACGCCGTCGTGCGCAAGGTTTTCGACATGTCGTCGAACGCTTGGCTGGAACTGCAGTGGTACCTGTTCGGCGCCGTCTTCATGCTGGCCGCCGCATGGACGCTGAAGCGCAACGAGCATGTGCGCGTCGACGTGATTTCCGGCTACCTGCCGCGGCGCGCGCGCACCTGGATCGACTTCCTCGGCCACCTGTTCGTGCTCCTGCCCTTCACCGGCGTGATGATCAAGCTCCTGACGCCCTACGTCATCCGCTCCTTCGAAAGCGGCGAATATTCGCCGAACGCCGGCGGCCTCATCCTGTGGCCGGCGAAGGCGCTGCTGCTCGCCGGCTTCGTGCTGCTCTTTCTCCAGGCGATCTCGGAACTGTGCAAGAAGGCGGCCATCCTCTTCTTCGGCGCGCCCGACGAGGAGATCGAAGAGGAAGGCGCACACCCGACCATGGAAGAGGTGGAGGATTTCGAATCCGAAGCCGCCTATGGCGACGAACTCGGAACGCGGGCCGGCCGCGCCGCGAACGGGGGGACCGGCTCGTGATCCCCTTCATTGCGGAAAACCTCGCGCCGATCATGTTCGCGACGCTGGTGCTGTTGCTCCTGCTCGGCTACCCGGTGGCCTTCACGCTCGCCGGCACGGGGCTGTTCTTCTTCGCGATCGGCGTCGAACTCGCTCCCTATTCGGGCGACCAGATCCATCTGTTCTGGCCGCTCCTGCAGGCCCTGCCGAACCGCTTCTTCGGCGGTGTGATGGCGAACAGTACGCTGCTTGCCGTGCCCTTCTTCACCTTCATGGGCCTGATTCTCGAGCGATCGGGCATGGCCGAGGATCTGCTGGAGACGATCGGCCAGCTCTTCGGTCCGGTGCGCGGCGGGCTCGCCTACGCCGTGATCTTCGTCGGCGCCCTGCTCGCCGCGACGACGGGCGTCGTCGCCGCCTCCGTCATCGCCATGGGGCTCATCTCGCTGCCGATCATGCTGCGCTACGGTTACGACCGGAAGCTTGCCGCCGGCGCCATCGTCGCGTCGGGCACGCTGGCGCAGATCATTCCGCCCTCGCTGGTGCTGATCGTGCTTGCCGACCAGCTCGGCCGGTCGGTCGGCGACATGTATTCCGGCGCGCTCGTGCCCGGCCTCATGCTTTCGAGCTTCTACGTGCTCTACGTCGTCGCCATCACCTTCGTGCGCGCGCGTTCGGCGCCGGCCCTGCCGCCAGAAGCGCGCACGCTCGGACGCGGCATCCTCTCGCTTCTCGTGGCACTCGTCGCCGCGGTGGTGATCGCCTACGCCGCGACGCGCTATTTCGACGGGCGGCTCGCACGCGGCGCCGGCGTGTGGGGCGCGGTCACCGGCATCCTTGCGATCTACGTTGCAGCACTCGTCAACAAGGCGATGAAGCGCGGCTTCATGTCCTATCTCGCGCAGCAGGTGATCATCGTCATGATCCCGCCGCTGGCGCTGATCTTCCTCGTGCTCGGCACCATCTTCCTCGGCATCGCGACGCCGACGGAAGGCGGTGCGATGGGCGCGGTCGGCGCGCTGGTGCTTGCCTTTTCCAAGCGCCGCTTCTCGCTCGACCTGCTCGTCCAGGCGATGCAGTCGACGACGAAGCTTTCCGCCTTCGTGCTGTTCATCCTGATCGGCAGCCGGGTCTTTTCGCTCACCTTCTACGGGGTCAACGGACATCTGTGGGTGGAGCACCTGCTGACGAGCGTGCCGGGCGGCGAGACCGGCTTCCTGATCGCCGTCAACGCCATCGTCTTCGTCCTCGCCTTCTTCCTCGACTTCTTCGAGCTCGCCTTCATCATCGTGCCGCTGCTGGCGCCGGTGGCGGACAAGCTCGGCATCGACCTCATCTGGTTCGGCGTGCTTTTGGCGATCAACATGCAGACGTCGTTCATGCATCCGCCTTTCGGCTTCGCACTGTTCTACCTGCGCTCCGTCGCGCCGCGCACGGACTATATCGACCGGGTGACGGGCGAACGGACCGCCGGCATCCGCACGAGCCAGATCTATCTCGGCGCCATCCCCTTCGTGTGCATCCAGATCGCGATGATCGCCATCACGCTCGCCTTCCCCGGCATCGTGATGCGCTACAAGGCAACGCCCGAACCCGCACCCGCCGCAAGCGCGCCGGCCACCCCGGGAAAAACGTCGAAGCCCGCATCGGGTGGCTCGTCAGGCAATGGCGGCAACGAATTCGGCCTGCCGCCGCTCGGCGACGACAGCGGGTTCGGCTCCGGCGGCGGCAATGGCAATGGCAACGACACCGATACGGGCCTGCCCGGTCTCGGCCCGCTCGAGGGCAACGGCTCGAACGACGATTCCGGCCTCGGGGCGGCACCGGATTTCAGCGCCGGCAAGGATCGGGGACAGGATGGCTCGGGGCTCGACCAGCCCCCATCCTTCGGTGACGGCGATACCGATAGCCCTTCCAGCGGGAGAAAGAAGAACACGCCGAACGGCAACGCCGATCCCGGATCGGACGATCTTTCGGCGCCGCCCTCCTTCAAATGAACCTTTCGACGGGAAAGAAAAAGCCCGGGTACCGCGAGGCACCCGGGCTTTCCATTCATGGTCGGCTCTTGCCAAGCCGGCGATGCACCGAAGGGTAGGTTCAGCCCTTGACCTTGAGCGCCCCCTCGCGCTGCTTGATCATCATGAAATGGTCGAAGCCGTACTGGGCGACCTGCTCCCACAGGAACGCCTCGTTGCGGAAGTCGGTCATGGAATCGTAGAGCTTCTTGAAGTCGGCGTTCTTGGCGCAGAGGTCGTCGTAGATCCCCTGCGCGGCGTCGAAGGCGGCGTTGAGGATATCGTTCGACATCGGCCGCAGAACGGCACCGTCGGAGACGAGCTTCTTCAGCGCCGGCGGATTGCGATAGTCGTAGGTCGCGAGCATCTCGCTGTTGGCAGCCGAGGACGCGGTCTTGAGAAGCGTCTTGTATTGGTCCGGCAGGTCGTTCCACTTGTCGAGATTGACCATGGTGTGGAGCGCGGCACCGCCCTCCCAGAAGGCCGGGTAGTAGTAATACTTCGCGACCTTGTAGAAGCCGAGCTTCTGGTCGTCGTAGGGACCGACGAATTCCACGGCGTCGAGCGTACCCTGTTCCAGTGCCGAATAGATGTCGCCGGCGGCGATCTGCTGCGGCACGACCCCAAGCTTTTCCATCACCTGCCCGGCGAGACCGGCGATGCGCATCTTCAGGCCCTTGAGATCGTCGACCGACTTGATCTCCTTGCGGTACCAGCCGCCCATCTGCGCGCCGGTATTGCCGGCCGGCATGGCGTAGACGTTCGCTTCCTTCTTGAAGAAGTCGTTGAGCAGCGTCATGCCGTCGCCTTGATAGAACCAAGCGTTTTCCTGACGCGCGTTCAGGCCGAACGGCACCGCGGTGCCGAAGGCGTAGGCAGGGTTCTTGCCGACATAGTAATAGGGTGCGGTGTGGCAGAGCTCGACGGTGCCGTTCGAGGCAGCATCGAGCGCTTCGAGCCCGGGCACGATCTCGCCGGCGGCGAAGACCTGGATGTCGAAATTGCCGTCGCTCGCCTCGCGGATGCGCTTGGTCATCTCGACCGAGGTATTGAAGATGGAGTCGATCGACTTCGGGAACGACGAGGTCATCCGCCAGTTGATCTTGGGATTGGACTGCGCGAGCGCGGGTGCGGCAAGCGACGATGCGGCGGCCGCACCGAGCCCGGCCGTACCGGCCTGCTTGAAGAATGAACGACGATCCATGGGTACCCTCCCCGGTTTTCTTGTCGGTTCTGCGCACGCCTCCCTCCCGAATGGCGACCGGCGTGCGCGCGTGCGGCACTCATAACCATTTCGCCCGCGCACTGGCAAGCACGCCGCCGCGCGTGGCCAGCCTTGAATTTTACGGCCGGGCGCGCCAGAAATCCGCCGGTACGCCGGAATTCCGCCCGTACGAAGGAGACCCGCCGAATGACCATGCCGCTCGTCGCCGTACCCGCCGATTTTCGCCGCTTCGAACGTTACGACTGGCACGCCGTGCCCGCGCAATATCTCGACGCGGCACGCATCGGAGCCGGCTGCCTTCCCCTCGTTGTGCCCGCATTCGAGGCCGGCATCGATATCGGCTCGGTAATTTCGCGCGTCGACGGCGTGCTCGTCACGGGCGCGAGGAGCAACGTCCACCCGTCCCGCTACGGCGAGGCGGAAACGGAGGCGCATGCCCCCTTCGATCCCGCGCGCGACGCGGTCAGCCTGCCGCTGATCACCGGCGCGATCGAACGTGGCATGCCGCTGCTCGCCATCTGCCGGGGCATTCAGGAACTGAACGTGGCGCTCGGCGGTTCCCTCGATCCGCGCGTGCACGAACTCACCGATCGCAGCGACCATCGCGAGGAGCAGAGCGACGACAACGACGTGCGCTTCGCCATCCGTCAGGATGTTTCGGTGGAGGCGGGAGGGTGTCTCGCACGCGTGGTCGGCGCGGGCACCATTCGCGTGAACTCTCTCCACAACCAGGGCATCGCTCGCCTGTCCGACCGGCTCAGCGCCGAAGCGCATGCGCCGGACGGCACCATCGAGGCGGTGTCGGTGAAGGATGCGGCAGGCTTCGCCCTTGGCGTCCAGTGGCATCCCGAATACTGGGTGCGCGACGACGGCCCGTCACGAGCGATCTTCGAAGCGTTCGGCAAGGCGGTACGCGATTATGCCGACGCCAACCGGCGGGCCGAAGCGGCGGAATGAAAAAGGGCCGCGCCCGGCTGGCGCGACCCCTTCGGAAAATCATCGGGCCGGAACCGATCCGGCAACCGTTCAGTCGTCGGGAAAGACGCTGACCATCGCGCCGTTGGCGTCGACCGATTCGTAAGCCGCGCCGTCGCCGACGGCCATGGCGAGAACCGTGTGGCCCTTGCTGTCACGCATGGCGAAGCTGCCCTTGCCGGTCTCGTCGACGGAGACGACGCCGCTCAGGCCCGGCCAGACCTTGTCGCATTGCGAGCCGGCGCTCAGCCGTTCGCCGCTGGCCGTTTCGCCGAGGCGCTTCATGTGGCAGCTCTCGTTGCGAGCCGGATTCGAGACGAGGTAGCGTGCTGCCTCGCGCGTGGCGGGCTGACCCGGTCCCCGGCCTTCCGGCATCAGGGATGCGGTCGCGATCGAACTGGTGACGATCGTGTCGGCTTCGCCCGGCGACCATGCCAGCCGTGCACCGGCGGCGGCGATCCCTGCGAAGACGACAAGTGCGAGAATCCGTTTCATGTCAAACGTTCCCCTTCGTGTCTGCTGACCGTTTCGATAGAATGAAGTGTAAAGATTGATGGACCGTTAACCAACCCCCTGCCTTCCTTCGCGCGGCCCGACCCCTCAACCCGCTGATATACGGGGCTTCGAGCGGAACGAGAGCGGCGTTCCCGGCCCGATCGAAGGTGCGGCACCGGCTTCGCAAAGGGCCGACGCGGCGCGTCGACGCCAGCGCCATCCCGCGCACGAAGCGAGCGTGATGGAAGGGTCCCCGCAAGGCCAGCCTTACGGACGATTCAATGGCGCGTGGAAACGAGTTCGCCGCTTTCGGGAACGGGCGTGACCGGCCGGCGGCGATCGAACCAGCCGGCGAGATTGTCGACGAGAAGATCGGCCATCGCGTTGCGGGTATGCTGCGAGGCCGACGCGACATGCGGCAGCAGGCTGACATTGTCGAGCTTCGTCAGGCCTTCGGGCACCTTCGGCTCGTTTGGAAAGACGTCGAGACCGGCCGCGGCGATCGTGCCGTTCGAAAGCGCGGTTTCGAGTGCGTCGCAGTCGACCGTCGAACCCCGACCGACATTGACGAGCACGCCGTTCGAACCGAGCGCCGAAAGGATCTCCGCGTCCACCGCCCTGTCCGTCGCCGGACCGCCCGGCACGATGACGATCAGCGTGTCGCAGCGTTCGGCCAGATCCTTCAGGCTCTCCGCGTAGGCGTACGAAACGTCCTCGCGCTTCGAGCGAGAATGGTAGAGGATCTCGACGCCGAAGCCTTCCAGCCGGCGCGCGATCGCCCGGCCGATACGGCCAAGCCCGAAGATGCCGACGGTGCGCCCGCGCAGGGTGAGCGGCGTCAGCCGATACCCGCCTTCGCTCGCCCAGCGTCCCGCGCGCAGATAGGTTTCCGCCCTCGGCAGTTCGCGCACCGTGTTGATGAGGAGACCGATCGTCGTGTCGGCGACCTCGTCGGAAAGCACGTCCGGCGTGTTGGTGACGACGACACCGCACCGTGCGGCATGCCCGGCATCGACCGGATCGTAGCCGACGCCGAAATGGGCGATGATCTCCAGATTGGGCAGCGCATCGATGAAGGCCGCGTCGATACGCGTCGAGCTCGCGATACCGCGGATCGAGGCTGCGAGTTCCGGCGTGATGAGTGCCGCGTCCGCCGTCTCGATGGCGACGGCTGCGAACTCCGCCTCGACACGCTCGCGGACCCGCGGATGAACCTTTCCCGGGATGAGGATTGTCGGTTCGCTTCCCTCGCTCACGCCTGTCTCCCTTCGCGCCCGTGCAGGACCGCAAGCTTGAGCGGCCCGGTGGATTGGCGGATGCGCATCTCCGGCTTGATGAGATGCAGACCGTTCGGTTCGGACGAACCGCTCAGTTTGTCAAGCAGCGCCCGCGCGGCGGAGCGGCCGACATCGGCCTGCCGGTTCCACACCGTCGTCAGCGCCGGCGTCGCGATCGCCGCCTCCTCGAGATCGTCGTAGCCGGTGACCGAGACGTCGCGTCCGACGATCGCCCCGGCACGGGCGATGCCGCTCATGAGGCCGATCGCGACGAGATCGTTCCAGCAAACGGCCGCCGTCGGCTTCTGCCGCATGGAAAGGAAATGCACCGCCGCCTCGAAGCCGCCCTGCTTGGTGCGCGGGCCCGGAATGCGCAGGCTCTCGTCCACCGGAATGCCCGCCCGGTCGAGCGCATCCGTATAGCCGCGATAGCGGTCGCGCCCCGTCGAAGTATGGTCCGAGCCGCCGACCATGGCGATGGTGCGATGGCCGAGCCCGATCAGATGGTTGGTGGCAAGCGATACCCCGTATGCGTCGTCGCCGCGAAAGGTCGGCACGTCCACATTGTCGACCGAACGGGCGACGAGGATCGCCGGCATGCCGTTTTCCTCGGCGAGGCGAATATCCGCCGCCGGCGTGCCGATCGCCGGCGACATGATGACGCCGTCGCCGCCGAGCTGCAGCAGGGTCTCGATGAAGTTGCGCTGCTTTTCAACCGAATCGTAGTGGTTCGACAGGATGAAGGTCTGGCGCGAGCGATCGAGCTCGCTCTCGATCGCACCGAGGATTTCTGCGTAGAACGGATTGATGATGTCGCGCACGACCACGCCGATGATGCCGGAACGCCGGGTGCGCAGGCTGGCCGCCCGCCGGTTGTAGATGTAGCCGAGCGCGCGCGCCTTTTCCTTGATGCGCTCGCGCGTGGTTTCGGCGACGAGCGGACTGTCGCGAAGCGCGAGCGAGACCGTCGCCGTCGATACGCCGAGTGTCTCCGCAATGGTGGAAAGCTTGATCTTCTGCGCCACTCGATCCCCACGGGCGGGATGCCGCCGGGATGCGGCGGTCGGTTTAAAATATTCGATTAAAGAATTTAGTCGGGATCGACAAGACCGCTTTGATCGCGAACGGAAAGTTTGCGAACGGCCCTGCTCGGCGAACGTCACCCGCCGTTCAGCGAACGAAGGGAATGCCGGCCGCGGAGACGAAATGCGGGATGGTCTTGGAAAAACGGAAATATCCCCGCGTCGCGAACGGCCACGCCGTGCGGTCCCAGGCGCGCGAGAGCCTTTGAAGGGCGATGCCGCGCTCGCACAGTCGCGCTTCGAGAAGCTTAAGCCAGTCGGCGACGGGTCCGACCGGCGCGTATGCGCTGACCACGCGGCGCGCCCCGCTCTCCTCGATCGCAACGATGAGCGCTTCCATATCGCCCACTCCGAAGACGGGTGCCTCTTCGGCGCCCGCCTGCCGCAACGCCTCCTTCAGCGCGCCGTCGGCGAAGGCGCGTGCCGGCTCGCCGATCGCAAGCGGCGAGCGCCAGTCTTCGAGCAAGGCGCCGGCGGTCCCGGCGATCGAGGCCGGCAACCCCGGTAGCGACGAAACCCGACAATCCTCCGCCGTCACCAGAAGGAATGCCGGTCCCTCGCCCGCCTCGCCGCGCCATGCCAGCGCTTCGGCATCCGGATGCGGACCTTCGTCGTCGAGCGGCTCGGGGTCTTCGGCAAGGCCTTCCGGCCGGAAGCGGCCGCCGGAGCATTCCTCGATCGCGTCCGGAGTGGCGACATAGTGCTTGCCGCGAGAATGCAGCCCCGCGACCCAGCGCCAGGAGAGCGTGTTCGACGCCGGATCGCCGTCCATCAGGTGCCGGAAGAAGAAGTCCGCGCCAAGCGTCCAGGGCAGGTCCAGCGTGAAGATCCAGATCGAGGCGAAGGACATGCGTGCATGGTTGTGCAGATAACCGGTCACGACGAGCTCGCGTGCCCACGCATCGAAGGCGTCGATCCCGGTTTCGCCGGCCAAAGCCCTCGCATAGGCATCGCCGAGCTTCGTGTCGCTTTCGGTCCGCGCGAGCGCATCGTCGCGTTCCTCTCGATAAGCGTCCCAGACCCGGGGGCGCATTTCGAGCCAGCCCTTGAAATAGGTGCGCCAGAAGATCTCGCGGACGATGGCACCGCTTTCCCACGGCCCGAAACGATCGATCGCCTGCCGGCAGACCTCCTCCTCGGTGATCAGGCGGCGCCGGACCCAGGGCGATAACCGCGAGACGCTCGCCGGACGGTCCGGCCCGAGATCGCGGTTTCGATGGCGCGCATAGGCAGAACCCGCCTGCGGCAGAAAGCGCGCGAGCCGTTCGAGCCCCGCCGCCCGCGTCGGCTCGAAGTCGATCGCGCTTCGTGGTTCGTCCATGCCGGTCTTCCTTGCTCGCGCGACCGGCGGCGGTGGCGCCGCGCCCGGTCATCGCCTATATCGGGCACAGTTATGTAGTAACGTGAAAGCCGAAGGCCATGAACGATCTCGTCGCCGAAGCGGGCGTGAAGACGCTCCCCGTCACCGTGCTCACGGGCTATCTGGGCTCGGGCAAGACGACCCTCCTGAACCGCATCCTCTCGGAGAACCACGGCAAGCGCTACGCCGTCATCGTCAACGAGTTCGGCGAGGTCGGCATCGACAACGACCTCATCGTCGAGTCCGACGAAGAGATCTACGAGATGAACAATGGCTGCGTGTGCTGTACTGTGCGCGGCGATCTCGTGCGCGTCGTGGAAGGGCTGATGCGCCGGCCCGGGCGCTTCGACGCGATCGTCGTGGAGACGACGGGCCTCGCCGACCCTGCGCCCGTCGCGCAGACCTTCTTCATGGACGACGACGTGCGCGCCAAGACGCATCTCGACGCCGTGGTCGCCCTCGTCGATGCGAAGCACCTGCCGTTGCGGCTGAAGGATTCGCGCGAGGCGGAGGACCAGATCGCCTTTGCCGACGTCGTCGTGCTCAACAAGACCGACCTCGTGACGCCGGAAGAACTCGCCGACGTCGAGGCGGCGGTGCGCGCGATCAATCCGTCGGCGCGCATACACCGGACGGAGCGCGCCGGCGTGCCGCTGGAAGAGGTGCTCGACCGTGGCGCCTTCGATCTCTCCCGCGCCCTAGAGAACGATCCGCATTTCCTCGACGCGGAGGATCCCGACCATGTCTGCGGCCCGGACTGCGACCACGACCATCATCACGACCACGGGCACGATCATGCGCACGGCGACGCGCATCATCATCACGGCGCGGTCTCTCCAATCCACGACGCGACGGTGACGTCGATCTCGCTTCGCGGCGGCACGATGGACCCGAAGCGTTTCTTTCCGTGGATCCAGAAGGTCACGCAGACGGACGGGCCGAACATCCTGCGGCTGAAGGGCATCATCGCCTTTGCCGACGACGACGACCGCTATGTCGTGCAGGGCATTCACATGCTGATCGAGGGCGACCACCAGCGCAAATGGAAGGAGGACGAGAAGCGCGAAAGCCGCATCGTCTTCATCGGCCGCGAGCTCGACCGCGAGAAGCTCGAACGCAGCTTCATGGCCTGCCAGGCGCAGGCCTGACCGGCGCACCCTGCCCGCTATCGCGAACCCACCTTCCCCAGCCCGAGACCGCACCATGCCGAGCGTCGCCCCCTTCGACATCGACGATTATTGCGTCGCCGCCGCCTTCCTCGGCGACACGCCGGTCTTTGCTGCGGCCGGCGGGCTCGTCCACCGGCTCGACGGCACGGGAAAGGCGAGCGAGGCGCATGACGGCCTGCTCTGCGCCTCGCTCGATGCCGACAACGCCCGACTGATCTGCAGTGGCGAGGACGGTCGCGTCACCGCGATCGCGGCCGACGGAACGGTCGAGGAACTGGCTTCGATCGGGCGCAAATGGATCGCTCAGGTCGCCGCCGGCCCGCGCGGTGCGATCGGCTTTGCCGTCGGGCGAACGGCCTATGTGCGCCTTCCTGACGGCACCCTGAAGGAGATCGCCGAGGAGCGCACCGTCGAGGGAATCGCCTTCGCGCCGAAGGGCCTTCGCGTGGCGCTCGCGCGCTACAACGCCGTGGCGCTGCACTTTGCCGCTGCCGGCGGCAAGCCGGTCGAACTGGAATGGAAGGGCGCGCATACCGGCGTCACCTTTTCGCCGGACGGCCGCTTCGTCGTCTCCGCCATGCAGGAAAACGCGCTGCACGGCTGGAAGCTTGACGCCAAAGGCTCCGACAACCGCCACATGCGCATGACCGGCTATCCGGCCAAGGTGAAGTCGCTTTCCTGGTCCGCCAAGGGCAAATGGCTCGCTTCCTCCGGCGCGCCGGCAGCCGTCGTCTGGCCGTTCTCAGGCAAGGACGGCCCGATGGGCAAGGCCCCGCTCGAACTCGGCACGCGCGGCGATGCCCAGGTCGTCGCGGTCGCCTGCCACCCGGCCGAAGACGTCGTCGCCATCGGCTATTCCGACGGCATGGTGCTTGCCGCCCGCCTTGCCGACAAGAAGGAAGTCCTTCTGCGCCGCCCCGGCAAGGGCCCGATCACCTCGCTCGCGTGGTCCGCCGACGGCAAACGCCTCGCCTACGGCTCCGAGGCCGGCGACTGCGGGGTGGTGGATATCGCGGGGTAGCTGCCGCGAGAGTTTCATCTCAACAATGGGCCAAGACTTCGATACACGACAAGCGGCATCAAGCTTCGGAAGCTGGATGGTCGGCCTGCAAGATTCCTACTTACTGTAACAACACCTCGAACCATATCATAGACTGGAAGTTGACTTAAGCCAAAATCGCCGAAGTCGGTAAGCTTATGCTCTTTCGACGAGTTATCTTCGCCGTCGACAACACAAGCGACTGACCACTTTCCCTCAATATCAAAACCATATTTGAGGATCGTATCTCCCTGCGTATGAAGCAGGGATTCCTCTCTTAATGTAAACCAGTATATGTCTTCTTCCGATTGAAGCATTGCAATTATAGAAAACGGAGCTTGCCGCGCGAACTCCGCTATTCCTTCGGCGAGCAATCGACCAAAGTTTGGTGAATTTTCTAACCTGTCTTTTCTCTTATCTTTTAATTTTTTAATATCAGAATTTATCTTACTAGTATCTCGATTGCGACTCTTAGAATCTTCCAGTTCACCAATCTTCCGGTCTATTTCTTTTATCTCTTCAAAGAAAAAGGAAGGGTTGTTAGAGACAAACTCTACCGCAGCATCCATGAGTGAGCGGTTACTAGCAGCTTTTCGAAACGGCGTTAGATCGTATATCGAAAGATTTCCTGATACAATTTGCAGAGTTCCAATTGAACTACCTGAATACGACGTTTGAGCCTGAGCATCGTCAACATATTGAACCAGAGCTTTTGCTTGAGCCCATTCGGGATTTTTCATCAGCTTTTCGGATGTAGCATTAGCACTCGTGCGCTCACCTGCGGCTGAGATACCTAGCAACGATAGAATTTTAGCGCTCGGTAAACCAACGGACCCAGATCGAGAACCGCTCGTTTCACGTGTCGTTTCTTCACGCTCGACCAAACCCTCAGAAAGAAATTGCGCTAAGAAACTCGCGACCTTAGGGCGGTCAACATACATGAAATCCAGCAACTGGTCCGCGTAATCCGTCATCATAAGTGCCTTTCTGCATTCAACGATAATTTTTTAGAAAACGTAAAAACAGCATATACTCTGCACTTATACTTAAGTATAAATTTCCGAATTATGTTTTTTACTATTTTTTCATTTGCGTACAGTTAATTATTACGTCTTCGTGCTTTTTCTTCCCTATAGATTACGCCGCATCCGCTGCCTGATATCTAACGTTACGTACGCCCGCCGCCACAAGCATTCCGCTTGCACCCTCCAGCGCCTCCTCGACCAGTTCAAGCCCGAGAAACCGTGCCCGCTCGAACGGTCCCGGAATCGTCAGCGTCGCCGCTTTTTCCGCCGAGAACCCAAAACGGGCGTAGTAGGGCGCGTCGCCGACGAGGAGGATCGCGCGGTGGCCGTGGGTCTTGGCTTCGGCGATCGCGTGGCACATCAGGGCCGAGCCGATGCCGAGGCTCGCGGCTTCCGGGGCGACGGCGAGCGGGCCGAGAAGGAGCGCTGGAACGGGTGTGCCGGTCTGGTCGATGCCGGCTTCGACGTGCCAGAGGCGGACGGTGCCGATCAGCGTTCCGGCTTCGTCGCGTGCCGCAAAGGCCAGCCCTTCCGCCGGCATGCGGCCGCGGCGCAGGGTTTCGGAGGACTTGCGGAAACGGCCCTCGCCCATGGCGCGGTCGAGCAGCGCCTCGCGCGCGGGCACGTCGGCCGCGGTTTCGGAGGCGATGGTGAATTCAGTGGTCTGAAGCAGCTCGGTCATGAGCCTGATCCTCGGCAAGCGAACGCAATCCGGCGAGAGCGGAATGCGGGATCCGTGTCCCGCATTCCGCGCCGTCGAAAGGACCGTGGACGCGCCCTTGTCGGGCGCGGCCGGTCAGATGACGTAGGATCGCAGCGGTTCGAAGCCGTTGAAGGCGACCGAGGCATAGGTCGTCGTGTAGGCGCCCGTGCCGCCGATCAGCACCTCGTCGCCGATCGTCAGCGAGATCGGCAGCGGATAGGGCGTGTTCTCGTAGAGAACGTCGGCAGAATCGCAGGTCGGGCCGGCGATGATGCACGGCTCCATCTCGTCGGCATCCCGGTCGGTCGTGATCGGGTAGCGGATCGCCTCGTCCATTGTCTCGGCCAAGCCACCGAACTTGCCGATGTCGAGATAGACCCAGCGGTTCTCGCCGAGGTCCGACTTGCGCGAGACGAGCACGACTTCGGCCTTGATCGCACCGGCATTGCCGACCATGCCGCGGCCGGGCTCGATGATCGTCTCGGGAAGCTGGTTGCCGAAATGGTCGATCAGTGCGCCCTTGATCGCCTGGCCGTAGGCCTCGGCGCTCGGCACGTCCTTGAGGTAGCGCGTCGGGAAACCGCCGCCCATGTTGACCATCTCGAGAACAATGCCCTGGCGGGCGAGCTTGTCGAAGACGTATTTAGAGTCGGCGATCGCCGCGTCCCAGGCGTCGAGATTGGTCATCTGCGAGCCGACGTGGAACGAGACGCCATAAGACGTCAGGCCGAGCTGGTGGGCATAGACGAGCACGTCGACGGCCATCTGCGGCACGCAGCCGAACTTGCGCGAGAGCGGCCATTCCGCCCCCTCGCCGCTCGTCAGCACGCGGCAGAAGACGCGAGCGCCGGGTGCGGCACGCGCGATCTTTTCCACTTCCTCGTGGCTGTCGACGGCGAAGAGCGAGACGCCGAGCGCATGGGCGCGGGCGATGTCGCGCTCCTTCTTGATCGTGTTGCCGTAGGAGATGCGCGTCGCGTCCGCGCCGGCTTCCATGGCAAGCTCGATCTCGCGCACCGAAGCGGTGTCGAAGTTGGAGCCCATGTCGGCGAGCAGCTTCAGGACTTCCGGAGCCGGGTTCGCCTTGACGGCGTAGAAGATCCGGCTGTCGGGCAGCGCGCGCTCGAAGGCGCGGTAGTTGTCACGCACGACGTCGAGGTCGACGACGAGGCAGGGGCCGTCCGGGCGGGTGGTACGGATGAAATCGCGGATACGGTCGGTCGCCATAGGCGTTGCTCCCATTCCATTTGACCGGCGTTTCGGCCGGCCGACAAAGGGCGTGCGAAAGACCTTGCGGTTCCGGCCTTTGGAGACCCCGGAACGCGCGCGATCGCTCGACGCGACGAAAGGACTTCAACGCTTCGAAAAACGTCGGTCCGCTTTGTCTGCCTTGGATTGGATGGGACGGACCCAACCGCACTCTCGGCAATGAAGGTGTGCCTCTGCAGTAACCCCGGCTGGTGGAAAGCCGGCAGACACCAGAAAGGCCCGCACCGTCGTTGCTTCAAGATGTCCTCGCCCTCTCCGATCGGCCGGAGAAGCGACTGGAGGGGTTAGCTCCAGGTACCTTGCCGGGTCCCTCACCATGACGAGGGATCGGCGGACACCCACAGGCACGTGCGACTTTGGGCAAGGGCGAGATAATGAAAATCGCCTGCCGCTTCAAGCTCTTTCTGCGCCACCCTTGAAAAAGGGTTCAGGCAGAGGGAAAACGGCAACATGAGGTTGTTCGTCGATGGGGAAGCGCAGTGCCAAAGATCCCGTTCCTCGACACGTCGACGCCAACCGCGGTGGCCGGTCAGTGCGTGGGCCTCGTCGCGCTCGTGCTGTGTCTGGCGGCCTTCGCGAGCCGAAGCGACGAGCGGCTTCTCGCCGTTCTGATCCTTGCGAACGTCGCGTTCACCCTACAATACGTGCTCTTCGGAGCCTGGGTCGGCGCCGGCATTTCCGCTCTCGTCATCCTGCGGATCGTCTTTGCCAGACGCTTCAAGGGAAGCGTTGCCGCCATGGCCGGGATCATCGCGGCAAACGTGGCGATCGCTGCCTTCGCATGGCGCGGACCCGGCGATCTTCTGCCACTCGGCGCCGGCATTTCCGGTGCCGTCGCCATGTTCATGGCACGCGGGATCACGATGCGCGTCATGCTGATCGTCGCCACCCTTTGCTGGATCGGCACCAACGCATTGGTCGGCTCTCTGGGTGCCATGATGGCGGATATCGCTATCCTCGCAACGAACCTCGTGACCATCGTGCGGCTGGTGTCGGAACGAACCCGCTCCGGCCCACGCATCGGCCCTGCCACGAAGAAAAGGGTGTGAGACCATGGATACGCTGACGCGAATGCGCGCCTATATCGAGGTCGTCGACGCCGAAGGCTTCACCGCCGCCGCGCGCAAGCTCGGCCGATCGAAGGCGCTGCTTTCGAAATACGTGCGCGAACTCGAGGACGAACTCGGCGCATTGCTTCTCAACCGGACGACGCGTCAGTTTTCACTTACCGAAGCCGGACGGACCTACTACCACCGCGCGAACGATCTGGTGCGCGAGATCGACGAGCTTGCGGACCAGGTGCGCGAAGGCAACTCGGACCTCAAGGGCAAGCTGCGCATTTCCGCTCCCCGGACCTTCGTCGACGCCGAAATCGGCCGGTCGCTGATCGATTTCGCGGACCGGCACCCCGACATCGTCCTTGCGATCCATGCCGACGATCGCTTCGTCGATCTCGTGGAAGAGGGTTTCGACGTCGCCATCCGCATTTCGCAGCTCGAGGACTCCGGGCTCATCGCCCGCAAGCTCGCCCCGTTCGCGCTCAGGCTCTGCGCGACGCCGGCAATTCTCGAGCAGCATGGGCTGCCGACGCATCCGCGCGATCTCTCCCGCCTGCCCTGCGTGGTCGACACCAACAGCCGATCGCTGAACAACTGGCGCTTCGTGGACGAGGACAGGACGCCCTTCACGGTGAACGTCGACGGCCGCATCGAGGTCAACAGCCCCATCGCCTCCATGCGGGCCGCCTGCGCCGGGCTCGGCTTTGCCGTCATCCCCGATTTCATCGCCGACGGGCCGATCGAGACGGGGGCTCTCACGAGCGTCCTCGAATCGTTCACGCCGGCCGATCGCGGCATCTACGCGATCTATCCGCACCGCCGCTACCTGCCGGCGAAGACGCGCACCTTCGTCGATGCGCTGACGGAATGGTTCAAGGCGAACGACCGGACGTGATCGGCGGCTTGCCTTCTCGCGCGACCCGCCATGCGCTTCAGGGTCGCCGCCTGCGACGCTGGTAGCGCGCGCGCAGCCAGAAGAGCACGAAGAACGCCCCGACATAGGCGATGGCGACGGCAAGCGCGAGCCATGGCGAAAAGGTGCCGAGCCACTGCATGATCGGCGGCAGGACGAACCAGCCGCCGAAGGCGAAGAAGCAGATGATCGCCGCCGCGATGAGGGCCGAGCGGTCCTCCCGCTTCATGCGTCGGGCCCAGCGATACGCGCCCGGATCGCCTCCAGCCGCTCGCGCTGCCGGTTCGCCGCGTCGAAATTGCCGGGCGCCAGCCATTCGCGCAGGGCTGCGGAAACGAGCGGCCATTCATGGTCGAGCACGGAAAACCATGCCGTGTCGCGGTTGGCACCCTTGACCACCATATGCTGGCGAAAGACGCCCTCTTCCGTGAAGCCGAAGCGTTGCGCGGCGCGGCGCGAGGGCGCGTTCGCCGCGTTGCACTTCCATTCGAACCGGCGATAGCCGAGATCCTCGAAAACGTATCGCGCCATCAGGAAGAACGCCTCGCTGGCACCCGCCTTGCGGGAAAGCCCGGGTCCCCAATAGACGTTGCCGATCTCCGCGACGCCGTTTGCCGCGTCGATGCGCATCAGCGCCTGCCGGCCCAAAGCGCGCCCGCTCTCGATTTCGACGACCGCGAAGAACAGGGTATCCTCGCTCGTCTCGGCGCGCTCCATCCAGACTTGAAAGGCCTCGCGGCTTTCGGGCGGGTGTTCCGGCAGCCAGGCGAAACGATCCCGGGCATCGGCCACGCTCGATACGGCGAAGAGATCGTCGCCGTGCCGGGAGGCATCGAGTGGTTCGAGACGGACATATTCGCCCTCGAGCACCCTTCGCTGCGGCCGTTCGCAGCCCGTCCATCCGCTGAGGTCCCGCATGTCTTCGTTTTGCCCTTCATGGAAATCGCGCGGCGGATAGGACAGGAGATCGCTCCGCGAAGCAAGCCTCCGCCCTGCCCTGTCGAAGGCGGATTGGGTCGTGCGCACGTTCGGGCTATGGAAGAAAGCGTCACACCGGGGAAAGCCGCATGCTTCACGTCAATTCCGCATTCGACCGCATCGGCGAGGAAAACGCCTTTACCGTTCTGGCGCGGGCGAACGCGCTCGCGCGGCAGGGGCGCGACATCGTCAATCTCGGCATCGGCCAGCCGGATTTCCGAACGCCGGAACACATCGTCGAGGCCGGCATCCGGGCGCTGCGCGACGGCTACCACGGCTACACGCCTGCCGAGGGCATGCCGGAAACGCGCGAGGCCGTCGTCCGCCGGACGCTGACGACCACCGGCATCGAGATTTCCCCGCAGGACGTAATGATCATGCCCGGCGGCAAGCCGACGATGTTCGCCGCGATCGCGCTCTTCGGCGAACCGGGCGCGGAGATCTGCTATCCCGATCCGGGCTTTCCGATCTATCGCTCGCTGATCGACTATACCGGGGCGAAGGCCGTGCCCGTGCCGATCCGCGAGGAGAACGGTTTTGCCTTCTCGGCGGAGGAGACGCTTGCGCTGATCACCCCGCGAACCCGTCTCCTCATCGTCAACTCGCCGGCCAACCCGACGGGCGGCGTCACCCCGCGCGCGGAGATCGAAAAACTCGTCGCCGGCCTCGAAGCGCATCCGCACGTCGCGATCCTTTCAGACGAGATCTACGACGCAATGACATACGACGGCGAGGCGCATACCTCGCTTCTCCGGTTCCCTTCCATCCGCGACCGGCTGATCGTGCTCAATGGCTGGTCGAAGACCTGGGCGATGACCGGCTGGCGCCTCGGCTGGTCGATCTGGCCCGCCGCGGGCGCCGGAGCGCGTCTGAAGGAGGGCGCACGCAAGCTCGCCGTCAACAGCTGGTCCTGCGCGAATGCCGTGACGCAGATCGCCGGCATCGCCGCGATCGACGGGCCGCAGGACGACGTCGAGGCAATGCTCGCCGCTTTCGATCGGCGGCGAAAGCTCGTCGTCGAACGTGCGAACGCACTGCCGGGCGTCACCTGCACGACGCCGAAGGGCGCGTTCTATGCGTTCGCCAATATTGCCGGCACGGGATGGAAGGCGAAGCCGCTCGCCTCGAAGCTTCTGGAGGAAGCCGGCGTCGCCCTCATCGCCGGGCCGGATTTCGGCGTTCACGGCGAAGGCTATCTGCGCATCTCCTACGCCAATTCCGAGGAGAACATCGAGCGCGCACTCGCGCGGATCGGCGACTTCCTTACGAATGAAGCCCCATGAAGGCGACGATCGCCACGCAGGTCGCGACGCCGACGACGAGGTTCATCGGCACGCCGATCTTCAGGAAATCGGCGAACCGGTAGTTCGCCGCGCCGTAGACGAGCGTGTTCGTCTGGTAGCCGATCGGCGTCGCGAAGCTGGCGCTGGCGGCGAACATGACGGCGACCACGAAGGCGCGCGGGTCGAGCCCCATATGCTTGGCAAGGCCGATCGCAAGCGGCGTGACGATAACGGCGATCGCGTTGTTGGTGACCACCTCCGTCAGGAACGAGGTCAGCACGTAGAGCGCGATCAGCGTCACGAGCGGTGGCAGGCCCGAAAGGGTCGGCGACATCAGCGCGACCAGATATTCGACGGCGCCGGTCGAATCGAGCGCCTGCCCGATGATCAGCATGGCGAAGATCAGAACGAGGATGGAGCCGTCGATCGAGCTCCAGGCTTCGTCGCCGTCGATGCAGCGCAGCATCAGGATCGCCGCCATGGCCATCAGTGCGAGCGCCCCGATCGGCAGCACGTCGAAGGCGGCAAGCGCGACGACGCCGACGAGCGCAAGGATGGCGAGCGGCGCCTTGCCGCGGCGAAAGCCGCGCGGCCCGGTCGCCGAAAGCAGGATCAGGTCGTTGTCGCGCGAAAGACCGGCATAGGCGGCTTCGGGCCCCTGAAGAAGAAGCCGGTCGGCAGCGCGCAGGCGCAGGCTTTCGAGATCGGGACCGGCCATGTGGCGATGGCGGTTCACGCCGAGTACGCGCACGCCGTAGCGTTGGGCAAGCGAAAGTTCGGCGAGCGAAAGGCCGACGCCGCTTCGTCCGGGCGATACGATCGCCTCGCCGGTGACGACCTTGTCCGCGCCGACGAGCCCGCGCCTGGAACCGACGAGCAGACCCGGATTGGCGGCGAGCGAGGTCAGTTCCTCGCCAGTCGCCGCGACGATGACGACGTCGCCGCGTTCGAGGACGACGTCGGCGAGCCTGTCGCGCAGAAAGGTCTTGCCGCGCCGGATCGCCCTGACGTTCACGCCGTCATGGGAAAAGGCGGACGTCTCGCCGAGCCGGCGCCCTTCATAGGCGCTTTCGCCGCGAAGGAGCACGTCGCTGAGATAGAGGTTGGCGACGCCCCCGGCCGGATCGACGAGCGAAGGCCGGTCGGGCAGGAGCCAGCGGCCGAGCAGCACCATCACCGCGAGACCCGCAAGGGCCGCGACGATGCCGACCGGAGTGATCTCGAAGATGGAGAAGGCGGCGAGCCCCTCCTTGCGCGCGACGCCGTCGACCAGAAGGTTCGTCGAGGTGCCGATGAGGGAACACGTTCCGCCGAGGATCGCGGCATAGGACAGGGGAATGAGCAGACGCGTCGGCGCGATGTCGATCGCCCGCGCGAGCCGGGCGACGACGGGGATCATGACGACGACGAGCGGCGTGTTGTTGACGAAGGCGGACGCGACGATCGTCGCGGCCAGCATGACGGCCACCGCGAACATCGGGCGTCGCGTCGCCCGCGTCAACGTGGCGTTGGCGAGCGTCTCGATGACGCCGGTACGCACGAGCGCGCCCGAAAGCACGAACATCGCCGCGATGGTGATCGGCGCGGAATTGGAAAAGACCTTCATCGCGTCGTCCGTCGAGACGAGGCCGAGCAGCAGGCAGAGACCCGCGCCTCCCGTCGCCATGACGGCCGGCGGATAGCGTTCGGTGAGAAAACCGACGAAGACGAGCCCGAGAACGGCAAGCGCGACGGCCACGGAATGGTCGGCGATGAACGGGACGGGCATGCAGCAACGTGCTCGTCGAGCGCTTCAGCCGCGGCGGGCCCTCCCGCCCCGGTTCTCGGTCTGATCGAGACTAGCCGATCAAACCGGGCAAATTCGAGGCGCGGCGCGCGCCCTACAACCCCATGAAGAGATAGATCGCCGTGCAGCTCGAAAGCCCGACGATGATTGTCATCGGAATGCCGATCTTGAGGAAGTCCACGAAGCGGTAGTTCGCCGCGCCGTAGACGAGCGTGTTCGTCTGGTAGCCGATGGGCGTCGCGAAGCTCGCGCTGGCGGCGAACATGACGGCGACCACGAAGGGGCGCGGATCGACGCCGAGCTGCTTTGCCAGACCGATCGCGATCGGCGTGACGATGACGGCGACGGCGTTGTTCGTTACGAGCTCGGTCAGGCAGACGGTCACGAAATAGAGCACGTAGAGCGTGGCGGCAGGCGGCAGCGTTTTCATCAGCGGCGTGATCGCGCCGACCACGGCCTCGACGGCGCCGGTCTTCTGGAGGCCCGTACCGACGATCAGCATGGCGAAGATCAGCACGAGGATCGAACCGTCGAGCGAGCCCCAGGCCTCGTCGCCGTCGATGCAGTTGAGAAGCAGGATCGCCGCCACCGCGATCAGCGCCAGCGGGCCGATCGGCATGAAATTGACGGCCGAAAGCGCCACGACGGCGAAGAGCGCGAGGATGGCGATCGGCGCCTTGGAGCGTCGGAAGGCGCGCGCACGCGGCGCGCTCAGCGAAATCAGATCGGCCTCGCGCGAAAGCGCCGTGAGGTTTTCCTCCGGGCCACGCAGGAGCAGGCGGTCGGCTGGGCGCATGCGCACGCTCGCCATGTCCGGCCCGGCTATGTGGCGGTGGCGGTGGACGCCGAGAACGCGCACCCCGAAGCGCCGACCGAGCCCGAACTCCGTCACCGTCTGGCCGATGCCGCCGTGACCGGGCGCGACGATCGCCTCGACGGAGACCATGTTGTCGGATGCCGGTACGACCGTTCGGCTGCCCACGCGCAAGCCTTCGAGTTCGTTCAGCGTCAGAAGTTCGGTCTCGCTCGCCTGGACGACGAGGATGTCGCCGCGCTGAAGGACGACCTCGTCGAGTTCGCTGCGCAGCGTCTCGCTGCCGCGCTTGACCGCCAGCATCGTGATCGCGTCGCGGGTCAGTTCGGCGATCCGGCCGATCGCCCTTCCGGCAAACGGGCTCTCGCCGCGAACGACGATGTCGGAAAGATAGGTCGCCTCGTCCTCGGCATCGTAGGCGCCGGCCGCCATGCGGTGGGGCAGGAGAAAGCGCGCGAAGATCGACATGCCGACGAAACCGGCGATCACCACGACGATGCCGATCGGCGTGATCTCGAAGATCGAGAACGGCCTGAGCCCGTTGCCGCGTGCCACGCCGTCGACGAGCAGATTGGTCGACGTGCCGATCAGCGTGCAGGTGCCGCCGAGGATCGCGGCGTAGGAAAGCGGAATGAGAAAGCGCGTCGGCGCCGTTCCGATCGTCTTTGCGAGCCGGATGAAGACCGGAATGAGAACGAGCACGACCGGCGTGTTGTTCATGAAGGCGGAGGCGGCCGTCGTCGCCGCGAGCATGAAACCGGTGGCCGGCACGGGATGGCGGTTCGCGCGTTTCATGACGAAGCTGCCGACGGCCTCGAGCACGCCGGTGCGCACGAGCGCGCCCGTCAGGATGAACATCGCCGCGATGGTGATCGGCGCCGAGTTCGAGAAGACGTCCATCGCCTCGTCCGGCTGGACGTATCCGAGCACCATGAAGGTTGCCGCCCCGCCGGCGGCGACGACGGCCGGCGGGTAGCGTTCGCTCAGGAAGCCCGCGAGCATGAGCGCGACGATCGCGAGCGAGACGATGGCCGCGTTCGTTGCGATGAAGTCAGCGATCATCGTCGCGCTGCGGCCGTGACGGTCATGAAGACGTGCGCGCGGGCGGCAGACGCGATCAGTCCGTGCGCCCGAACGTGTAGGTCAGGCCGACGAGCGCCGAGAACTGGTCGGCATCGGCCGTTACCGGGCTGTCGGCGGCATCGCCCACGAGCCGGCTGTAGCCGAGCGTGCTGCGTGCGGACCAGCGCTTCGAGAGCCGGTACTTGCCCTCGATCTGGAAGGAGATGTCCTTGATGCCCGCGTCTGCATCGAAACGGTCGAGGCCGGCATCCGATCGCGCGCTCTGGGCCGACGTGACGGAGAAATATTTGTCCATGTAGTCGCCGGAGGCGTAGGTGGCGCTCAGATACGGCGACAGGACGAGCCGGTCGGTGACCGCGAAATCGGCGCCGACGCCCGCCTTCACCGTATAGGCGCCGCTCGCATCGCCGGTGATCTGGTCGCCGAGTGCGACGTCCACGAAGAACGGGTCGAAATGATATTCGGCGAAGCCGCCGAGGATGACGCCGCCGTCGACGTCGCCGAGCCCCTTGAGACGAGCCCCGTCGCTGTCGTCACGCCCGAAGGTGTAGCCGGCGAGCGGTCCGATATCGAGATCGCCGTAGCGCAGCACGGCGTAGCGCACGTCGTCGAGACCGCGGAAGGAAAAGCGCGAGCGCGTCTTCGGATCGTAGTTGTCGCCGTAATAGTGCGGGATGACGATCGGGAAGCCGAGGAAACGGTATTGCGAAGAGCCCTCGTATTTCGGCTTGGTCAGACCGATGGCACCGACCTCGAAGCCCCAGTTGCCCTTGTCGTCGACGACCGGCGCGGCATAGGATGCCGGCGCTTCTTCCGTCACGTCGGCAGCGCGCGCGGCCGGCACCGCGGCGAACGAGACCGCCGCCGTTGACGCGGCCAGAAGCAATGTGATGACCTTCACGATACTCAACCCTTCTCCGACGCCTCGAACGGGCGCGGTATCCAATCATTCGAATGGAAATGTCCGGGTTCGTGCCATCGTGTCAAGCTGCGTCGCCATCCCCGGCACCTGCCGGGGATGTTTCGCGAAGCCACTGTGGCATTTCAGCTTTCGGCGGAAGATACCGTCGCCTCGATATGCTCGACGAGATCGTCCGGCAGGCCGAGACGGCCGGCGAGCAGATCGAGATAGCCGCGCTCGGCGCGCGTATCCGGTTCGACCGCCAGACGCGAGGCGGTATAGAGCTCGACCTTCTGCTCCTCGGTCTTCGCGCCGGAAACGAGCGTATCGATATCCGCAGGCTCGTCGATCTCCTTTTGAAGGAACGATCGGGCGTCGCCTTCGAGATCGCTCTCCTCGAGGCGGCCGAGGATCCGCTGGCGTTCCTGATCGTCGATATGCCCGTCCGACGCGGCGGCCGCGATCATGCCGCGAACGAGAAGGAGCGCGAATTCCGGCTCGGTGTCCTCGGCATCGACGTGGAAACCCGTCTCACCGCGCGCCGGCAGCTTTTCCGGCGCCTCGCCGGCATTGCCGGCACCCGGCCGGTTGCCCGACTTGTAGTTCTGATAGGCGTGGTAGCCGAGCCCGGCGATGGCGGCCATCCCGCCGTATCGAAGGGCCGAACCGGCGAGCTTGCGGCCGAACCCGGTCCCGAGCAGGCCAGCGGCGAGCAAGCCCGCCTTGCCGGGATTGCGGCGGATCATGTCCATCGCCTGCGTGCCGAGATTCTGCAGATCGCCCTGCCCGCCGGCGCCTCCGGAAGGATTGGTATTGCCGGTGCTGCCGGCGGCAGTCTGGCCGCCGACGAGCTGGTCGAGAAGCCGCTTCGCATCGAACATGTCCGTTTCTCCATTGCCTCGAACGAGGGTTGATGAGCACGAAACGGACATGGGGATCGAAAGGCGCGCGCGCCATCCGACGCCCTGAATTTCACGCGATCGGCGAGCGATTCCCAGAGCATTTTCCAGCCGGACTGACCCAGTCCGGCGTCGTAAACGATGAGCAAACCGAAGGGACAGAGCGCTGGACCCGATTCAGTCAGGTCCAGCGCTCTAGACGGAAATCGTGCCGGTGCCGAGCGTCGCGGCCTCGCTCGAAAGCCCGGTGATCGCGTCCCAGTCGCCGCTTGCGACGAGGTTCTTCGGCGCGACCCACGAGCCGCCGACACATACGACGTTGGGCAATGCGAGATAGTCCGGCGCGTTCGCCGCCGAGACGCCGCCGGTCGGGCAGAACCTGACGCCGGCGAGCGGCGAGGAAAGCGCCTTCAGATACCCGGCCCCACCCGCCTGTTCGGCGGGGAAGAACTTCAGCATGGTGTAGCCTTCCTCGACAAGCGCCATCACCTCGCTTGCCGTCGCGGCACCGGGAAGAAGCGGAACGTCCGATTTCGACGAGGCGTCGAGCAGTTCCTGTGTCATGCCGGGGCTGACGATGAATTTCGATCCGGCCGCTTCCGCCTCGCGGTACTGCCTGGCATTGAGGATCGTACCGGCACCGACGATCGCTTCGGGCACTTCCGCGGCGATCGCACGGATCGCGTCGAGGGCCGGCGGGGTGCGCAGCGTGATCTCGATCGCCTTCAGCCCGCCGGCGACGAGCGCCCGCGCCAGCGGCACGGCGCTCCCGGCGTCGTCGACGACGATCACAGGCACGACGGGCTGTGCCTGCAGCATGGAAACGAGCGTATCGGTGGTTCGGGCCATGAGCGCGCTCCTGAGTTTCGAGGAGCGTTCGCTTTAGCCACGGCGCCCGGCGATGTCCATCCGTCGCAGGGCGCCGTGACCCGGTTAGGCGCTACGCCGTGCGGGCGATACCGAAACACGCGGCCAGGCGCGAGAGTGCGGTGGCAAGGCAGGACAGCACCGACGAACGCTTCCCCTTCAGCGCCGCGAGCGTCCGCGGCCCGGCGATCCCGTCGGCCGCGAGGTCGTTGGCATGCTGGAAGCGTTTCACGGCGCGCACCGTCGCGGAACCGAAGATGCCGTCGGCTTCGAGCGCGGCGCCTTGGCTTGCGAGCGCCTGCTGGAGGCGCGTGACGGCGGGACCTCTCGAACCGCGCTTCAGCAGGGCCGCACCCTCGCCCGCACCGCTTCCCGCACAGGCCGCCTCGTAGGCCTCGCGGAGCTTGCGCGCATAGGCGTTCCGACGAAAGCCCGGGCCGTTATAGCCGCGGGCGAAGCCGGTCCAGTCCTTCCTCGCGAGCGCCGCCATCAGCCCGGCATCGGCGATGAAGGCGAGCATCCCGCGAAGCTGGCCGGCGAGCCCGGCGCGCATGTCCTCCACGAACGCCTCGACGCTCCCATAGCCGAGCGCGCGCCAGTGTGCGCCCATGACCTGCCCGACCCCCCAGGAGGCCGATTCGTAGGCCGCCGCCCGGTCGAGCTTCGCCGCCCGGCGCAGGAGCGACCAGCGCGCCGCCTGTCCCGGCGGGTTGGCAACGACACCCGCCCCGGCCGCGCAAAGCCCGGCCTTGCGGGCAGCGGCACGCACCTCGTCCCGACACAGCCGGTCGAAATAATGCCCCTCCCAGCGGATCAGCGGCTCGCGCCGACCGTCGACCTCCGTCGTCACCCGGCCGCCGCTTTCGACCGCGACCACCGCTTCGAGCGCGGCCGGCTCCAGCCCGTGCATGCGTGCGGCCGCCGCGATCGTCCGTCTCGCTTCGTCGTCCATCATCGCCGATCTCCCTTCGCGTTTCGGTGCGCTCCATGGTGCACCGGCTGGCCGATCCGGGGACGCGGTATCGCCGCTTTGGAGAACGCTGGAAGCACGGAACCACCCGCCGGACCTGGCGGCGATTGCGCGAAGGCCGGCGAGCGATTAATTCGCACGCATGAGCACAAAGGTTTCCCCAACCGCGGCAACCGCGACGGACGGCGGCGATTTCCTCGTCGCGGCATTCTATCACTTCGCGCGCCTGCCCCATTTCGCCGACCTTCGCGCGCCGGTGCTGGCACTTGCCCGCGAGAATGGCGTGCACGGCACGATCCTGCTCGCCGAAGAAGGCGTCAACGGCACGATCGCCGGCCCGGACGAAGGTGTGCACGTGGTCCTCGACTTCCTGCGGGACGACACCGCGCTTGCCGGCCTTCGGCACAAGGAAAGCCGCGCGGCGACGATGCCGTTCCTAAGAACGAAAGTCAGGCTCAAGCGAGAGATCGTCACCATGGGCGTTTCCGGCCTCGATCCCGAAACCGGTGCGGGCACCTATGTCGAGGCAAAGGACTGGAACGCGCTGATCTCGGACCCGGACACCGTCGTGATCGACACCCGGAACGCCTACGAGACTGCGCTCGGCACGTTTCGCGGCGCGCTCGATCCCGGGACCGAGAGCTTTCGCGACTTTCCCGAATGGGCGCGCGGGAGCGAAGCCCTGAACGGGCGCAAGAAGATCGCCATGTTCTGCACCGGCGGCATCCGCTGCGAAAAGGCGAGCGCGTTTTTGAAGGCGGAAGGTTTCGAGGACGTCTTTCATCTTCAGGGCGGCATCCTGAAATATCTCGAGGAGGTGCCCGCCGACGAAAGCCTGTGGGACGGCGCCTGTTTCGTGTTCGACGAGCGCGTGTCGCTGACGCACGGCTTGAAGGAAGGCGGACACAGCCTCTGCCGCGCGTGCCGCCGCCCGCTGACGCCGGAAGACCGCGCTTCGAACGCATTCGAGCCCGGGGTTTCGTGCCCGCATTGCTTCGGCGAACGCGACGAGGAAGATCGCCAACGCTATCGCGAGCGCCAGCGTCAGGTCGCGCTCGCCGCCACGCGCGGAAAGGCGCATCTCGGCTGAAAGACCGCGCATCGCTGGAAGGACTGTTCACCGCCTGCGATTGGCGCGAGGCTCGTTTCGTCGTTACTTCCATGCGGGAACCACGCGCAACGCATGGAGTGCGGTCATGGAATTCGGTCTCTACACCTTCGCCGACGTCGGCACGAACCCGGTCACGGGCGAGCGGGTCGACGCGGAAAAGCGGCTGAACGACCTGATCGAGGAGATCGAGCTTGCCGATCAGGTCGGGCTCGACCTCTTCGGCCTCGGCGAGCACCACCGGCCGGACTATGCCTCGTCCGCGCCCGCGGTCGCGCTTGCCGCTGCCGCCATGCGTACGAAGTCGATCCGCCTGACGAGCGCCGTTTCGGTCCTCAGTTCCGACGACCCGATCCGCGTCTTCCAACAATTTTCGACGCTCGACAATCTGAGCCACGGGCGCGCGGAGATCATGGCCGGGCGCGGCTCGTTCATCGAATCCTTCCCGCTCTTCGGCTACGACCTCGCCGATTACGACACGCTCTATTCGGAAAAGCTCGACCTGCTCCTGAAACTCAACGAAGGCGAGCACGTCACGTGGCCGGGCGGGCGGCATACCGCCCCGATCGATGGGCGCGGCGTCTATCCCCGGCCGGTGAACGGCAGCCTGCCGCTGTGGATCGCCGTCGGCGGCACGCCGCAATCGGTCGTGCGGGCGGCGCAGTTCGGCCTGCCGCTCGCGATCGCCATCATCGGCGGCGAACCGCGCCGCTTCGCACCGCTCTTCGAGCTTTATCGGCGGGCAGCGAGAGAAGCGGGTCACAACGCGGCGAAGCTGAAGACGAGCCTCAACGTTCACGGCTTCGTCGGCAAGACGCGCGAGAAGGCGGCCGAGACCTTCTACCTTCCGCAGGCGGAAGTGATGAACCGGATTGCCGAGGAACGCGGCTTTTCGCCGATGACGCGCCCGCATTTCGAGGCTCTTTCCGGACCGTCCGGCGCGATCTTCCTCGGCAGCCCGGCCGAGATGGTCGACAAGATCCTCGCCCACCACGAAATCTTCGGCGGGTTCGACCGCTTCGTGATCCAGATGGCGATCGGCATCATCGACCATCGCGACTTGATGGAGGCGATCGAACTCTACGGAACGCGCGTGGCGCCGGAAGTCCGAAAGGCGCTCGCCGGGGAGACGATCCCGGCTGCGTGATCTTCAGCCGTTCGCCGTGCGGTGCGCCTCGATCAGATCGCGGTACCAGACAGCACTTTCCTTGGGCGTGCGCTCCAGCGTTTCGTAGTTCACGTGGACGAGGCCGAAGCGCATCTTGTAGCCCTCGGCCCACTCGAAATTGTCCATCAGCGACCAGCAGAAATAGCCCTTGAGCGCGATGCCGTCGGCAGCGAGATCGGCGACGACCGACAGGTGATCCTCGAGATAGGTGATGCGCGGCGCGTCGTGGACGATGCCGTCCGCGTCCGGGCCCATATTGTAGCAGGCGCCGTTCTCCGTGATGTAGAGGTCCGGCAGGTCGTAGCGCTCGGCAAGCTTGCGGATGACGAAGGAAAGCCCGTCGGAATCGATCTCCCAGCCGATATCGGTCTTCTCGGGCTTGACCGGTGCGCCCTCTTTCGTGCGCGGAAAGACGGCGTCGCTCGATGCATCGTCGTGCACGCGCATCGGGAAGTAATAGTTGATGCCGATGAAATCGAGCTTCTGGGCGATCGTCGCCATGTCGTCCGGCTCGATCGCCGGCATGCGATCCGCGAACGCTTCCATGAAGCTTTCGGGATAGGCACCCTTGAACGCCGGGCCGAAGAAGCTGCCATTGTGAAAATCGAAGCCGCGTTCGGCCGCCGCTCGGTCTTCATCGCTGTCGCTTGCCGGGATCACCGCCATCGGGTTGTAGACGATACCGACCGGCAAATCCGAACGCTCGCCGCGGATCGCCTGCACGCCGAACCCGTGCGCGAGATTGGTCGTGTGGAGGGCGGCCAGCGCCGCATCCATGCTGCGCTCGCCTGGCGCATGCACGCCGTAGAGATGCGAAAGCCAGACCGAGCACCATGGCTCGTTGAAGGTCGCGATCGCATCGAGCCGGTCTCCGAGCCGCGCCGTCACGATGCGCGCATAGCGCTCGAACGCGTGGGCGGTGGAGCGTGCCGCCCAGCCGCCATCGCCCATCAGCATCAAGGGCAGGTCCCAGTGATAGAGCGTGGCGAAGGTCTTGATGCCGCGATCCCGGCAGCCGTCGAGGAGGCGGTCGTAAAAATCGAGCCCCGCTTCGTTCACCGGTCCGACACCTTCGGGCACGATGCGCGGCCAGGCGATCGAGAAACGATAGGCTTCGATGCCGAGCGAGACCATCAGGTCGAGGTCGTCCTCGAGCCGGTGATAGTGGTCGCAGGCGACCTCGCCCGTATGCCCTTCGTAGACGCGCCCCGGCATCTTCGAGAACGCATCCCAGATCGAGGGTTTGCGACCATCCTCCGCGACCGCGCCTTCCACCTGATAGGAGGCCGTGGCGACGCCGAAGAGGAAATCCTTCGGGAAGCGTTCGGCGAGTGTCTTCGCATCGGGCATGGTCGTCTCCTCCGGTTCGACGCGTACTGCAACGATGCAGGTGTTGAACCGCAACGGATACCGGATCAAGGGAAACGAGCATCAAGGAGCGAATTTTCGCGCTGGACGTGCCCCGCGGAATGGCCGCAGGCCGGCACGCAAAGACCGCGCTCGGCCGCTTCCCTTGACCGAAAAAGGCGAATGTGCCCTATGCACCGCACACACGAAACCTCGCAACACGCATTCTTCTAAACGCTGCAGCCGCGGCTTGGCCCGCCCAATCACGGCTCGGGCCCGACACCGCCGGCGCAGCCGCGCAACCGAAAACGACAGGACATCATGGCTGACACGACGCCCCGCATGCGCATCGCCCCCTCGCCGACCGGCGAGCCGCATGTCGGCACGGCCTATACGGCCCTCTTCAACTGGCTGCTGGCGCGCCATCTCGGCGGCACCTTCATCCTGCGCATCGAGGATACGGACGCCACGCGCTCGACGCGCGAATACGAGGGCAACGTTCTCGACGCGCTGAAGTGGACGGGCCTCACCTGGGCGGAAGGCCCGGACGTCGGCGGCGACTACGGCCCCTATCGCCAGAGTGAGCGCAAGCATCTCTACGGCGAGCACGTCGAGGCGCTGCTCGACAAGGGTCACGCCTTCAAGTGCTTCTGCTCGGCCGAGCGGCTGGAAAAGATGCGCGCCGACCAGCGCGCCAAGAACGAGCCGCCGCGCTACGACGGGCATTGCCTCGGCCTTTCCGCCGAGGAGGTGAGCGCGAAGGAAGCCGCCGGCGAGACGCCGGTCGTGCGCATGAAGGTGCCGGCCGAAGGCACCTGCCGCTTCACCGACTGGGTCTATGGCGAGGTCGAGATCCCGTGGACGTCCGTCGACATGCAGGTCGTCATGAAGGCCGACGGCATGCCGACCTACCACGTGGCGAACGTCGTCGACGATCATTTGATGAAGATCACTCACGTCGCGCGCGGCGAGGAATGGGTGTCGTCGACGCCCAAGCACATCCTGCTCTACGAGTATCTCGGCTGGGACGTGCCGGAATTCATCCACCTGCCGCTGATGCGCAACGCGGACAAATCGAAGCTTTCCAAGCGCAAGAACCCGACCTCCATTTCCTACTATTCCGCGCTCGGCTTCCTGCCTGAAGCGCTGATGAACTTCCTCGGCCTGCTCTTCATCCAGATCGACGAGGGCGAGGAACTGTTGGACATGGACGGGCTCGCCGAAGCTTTCGATCCGCATACCCTGTCGAAGAGTGGCGCCGTCTTCGACCTGCAGAAGCTCGAATGGCTGAACGGGCGCTGGCTGCGCGAGAAGCTTTCGGAAGAAGAGTACCTCCACCGCGTGCTCGCCTGGGCGGGCGAACGTGACAGGCTCAAGCAGGGCCTAGCGCTCGCGCAGTCGCGCATCGGCAAGCTTTCCGACCTGCCGGACCTCGTCTCCTTCCTGTTGAAGAGCGAAGCCGGCGTCACGCCGGAAAGCTTCGACGGCATGAAGAAGATCACGCGTGCCAATGCGCTCGACGTGCTGAAGGCCGTTCAGCCGGCGCTCGACGCGTTGCCGGACTGGACCACGGAAGCGATCGAGGCCGAACTTCGCCGGCTCTCCGAAGAGGACATGGGCAAGAAGCTGCGCCTCGTCGTGCCGCCGCTCTTCGTCGCGGTCTCGGGATCGGCGCGCTCGCTGCCGCTCTTCGATTCCATGGCGTTGCTCGGCCGCGCCGTCACGCGCCAGCGCCTCAAGGCGGCGATCGCCGTGCTGGAACCCGCCGTTTCCGCAGAAGCCGCAGAATAACGAACAACACGGACGATTTCGCGATGAGCGCCAACACCGACGAGACCCTTTCCTCCGACGCCAGCGAAGTGCGCACGCAAAAGCTCGCCAAGCTGCGCGAGACGGTGGGCGACGTCTATCCCGCGCACTTCCACCGCTCGATCACGAACGGCGAACTGGCCGCGAAATACGCCGATCTCGAAGCCGAAACGGAAACCGACGACGAAGTCACGGTCGCCGGTCGCATCTATTCGATGCGTAATTCCGGCATGTTCATCGATCTCCACGATGCATCCGGCAAGATCCAGGTTTTCACGCACAAGGACATCGCCCCGCAAGAGGTCCGCGATCTCCTGCCGATGATCGATCTCGGCGACATTATCGGCGTCACCGGCAAGGTGCGGCGCACCAAGCGCGGCGAGCTGACGGTCAACACGACCGGCATCACCATGCTGACGAAGACGCTGAAGCCGATGCCGGAGAAGTATCACGGCCTCGCCGACATCGAGACGCGCTACCGCAAGCGCTATCTCGACGTGATGAGCAACGAGGAATCGCGCACCCGCTTCCGCCAGCGTTCGCAGATCGTCTCGGCCGTACGCCGCTTCATGGAGGACGACGGCTTTACCGAGGTCGAGACGCCGATGCTGCAGCCGATCTACGGCGGCGCGACGGCCGACCCGTTCCGCACGCATCACAACACGCTGAAGATGGACATGTTTCTGCGCATCGCGCCGGAACTCTATCTCAAGCGCGTGCTGGTCAGCGGACTGACCGACAAGGTCTTCGAGGTGAACCGCAACTTCCGCAACGAGGGCGTGTCGACGCGGCACAATCCCGAGTTCACCATGCTCGAATGCTACTGGGCCTATGCCGACTACGAGGACATCATGGACCTCGTGGAGCGCATGTTCGCCCATCTGGCGACGACGCTGCACGACACGACGGACGTGGCGTTCGGCGAGCAGCAGATCTCCTTCGCCGCCCCCTTCCGCCGCCTGCCGATGCCCGACGCCGTGCAGGAAGCGACCGGCGTCGACTTCCTCGCGATCACCTCGGACGAGGACGCGCGCGCGGCCATCGCCGAGATGGGGCTGGAACCGGAGGAAGACGACATGAGCTGGGGCGAGTGCCTGGCCTTCGCCTTCGAGGAGAAGGTCGAGGCGACGCTGATCCAGCCGACCCACGTCATCAACTTCCCGAAGGACATCTCCCCCTTCGCCAAGGAGGTGCCGGGCGAGCCGCGCCTCGTCGAACGCTTCGAGACCTATATCAACGGCTGGGAAATGGGGAACGCGTTCTCCGAGCTGAACGACCCGGTCGAGCAGCGCCGGCGCATGGTCGAGCAGGTGGAACAGGCGCAGGAGCGCGGCGAGGCCGCCCGCGTCCTCGACGAGGATTTCCTCGAAGCCATGGACCACGGCATGCCGCCGGCCGGCGGCCTCGGCATCGGGCTCGACCGGCTGATCATGCTCCTGACGAACGCGCCCTCGATCCGCGACGTCATCCTCTTCCCCGCTCGCAAGACGCGTCCCGATACACAATCGGCCTGATCGTCGGGTCCGCCCCGGGGAGCGTCAGTGACCGCCTTCATGGCCGGAAGGCGCTGGCTCCGACGGTTCATGCCCCTGCGCGGCGCTACGGCCCGCGCCCTTCGCCGCATCGGCATCTTTCGCCTCACCAGCCGTCGGGGTACAGCCCGTCGGCTCGGGATCCTTCGCGACGATCTTCACAAGCTGATCCTCGTCCGGCACCTTCGTCTTGCCGTAGAAGTCGCCGTCGGCGGACGGACGCGCATCGACGTACCGCGCCTGGAAACGCCGCGTTCCGGGCGCGATGCGATCGGGATGCGGTGCGTAGACCACGCGCGCGCCGACGGCCGTGTCACGCATGAGGATGCGCCGTTTCGGCCCTTCGGTGTCGCCGGCGACGACAAGAACGAGATCGACGGGATGTTCCGCGGCCTCTGCACGGGCGGCATCGAGCGTCGCGCGCAGGCGCGCCGGGCCGTCGGACGGCGCGATAGCGATATAGGCGCGGGTCCATACGTTCCCGTCCTGCGCACGGAAGCGGACGCGCTCGATCAGCGTGCAGGCGGGGCGCAGGTCGCCCCTGTCCTTGCCGATGAACGGCATCTTCGCACCGGCGACATAGGCGCCGGCCGCCGAGACGCTGACGAGGCAGAACCCGCCGACGGCGCAAACGAGCACCGTTCGCGGCAGGCGCACGCGCCGCGTCTTGCCTTCGCTGTCAGCCATGCCGCTCCGGCATCCGGTTTGCGTGATCCGCGGAGGCCGCACGCTATCCCGGCTTCCATTACGGAAGGCTTAAGCGGGCTCCCGCCCGGAGGCTTCGCGCGCGTCGTCCTCGAAGGTGCGCGTCGCCGCCTCGGAGCGCTCGTCGCCGGCCATCTCGGCTGCGACGGACGGCGAAAGCGTGAACGTGTCGAAGCCGCGCGCGAGAAGCGTGTCGACCTGCGCCGCGCCCCTGAGGCTTGCGACGAGGATGCGCGGGCCCTCGCCGCCCGCAATCGCGCGCATCGCATCGAGCGTGCCGTCGGCATCGAGGCCCGCCTCGGACATGCGCCCGTAATACGGTGCCACGTAGGAAAGCCCGAGGGCTGCCGCCGCGGCGCACTGGCGCGCCGTGTAACAGGCCGTCAGCGTCACCCGGCACTTGCCCTCGCGAAGCACGCGGGCGGCGGCGAAACCTCCCGACGTCGCCGGCACCTTGACGGTCACGATCGGCGAGAGCGCCGCGAGCGCACGTCCGGTTTCGACGAACCGTTCCCGCTCGCCACCCCATGCCTGAAGGTGCAGTTCGTGAAAACCGAGGCCGTCTGCTTCCTCGGCGAGGTGTCGCATGGTCTCGAGCGAACAGGTAAGCCCCGCCTTGCGCAGGATCGATGGATTGCACGTCGCGCCGTGAACCCATCCCTCGTCGGCGAAGCGCGCCCATTGCTTCACGTCCGCGCTGTCGATGAAGAAGCGAAGCGGGCGGCTCATCGGCCCTGCCCGTGCACGGCGATCTCGTCGAGACGCGGCAGATCCGCGCCGCGGCGCGAACAGGTGACGGCCGCCGCTGCGATCGAAAAGGCAAGGATCGCATCGAGATCGGCATCGGCGGCATTCTCGGCGGAGAGGTAGCCCGCCGAACCGAGCCAGTGCAGCATTGCTGCGGCGAAGGTGTCGCCGGCGCCGACGGTATCCACGACCTCGACCGGGCGTCCTTCGGCTTGCGCCGTTCGCCCGTTCGCGGAAAACGCCATCGCCCCCTTCGGGCCGCGGGTGACGAAGACGAGCGATGCGCCGCCCGATATGCGATCGGCCGCGAAGCTCTCCGCCGACATGCGGGGATAGAGCGCCGCGATGTCCTCGTCGCTCGCCTTGATGCAGTGCGCCGCCGCGGAGAAATTGCCGAACTGCTCGCGCCAGCGATCGAGATCGGGCTCGATGCTGGGGCGGATGTTCGGATCGTAGGAAACGAAGCGACCGCCCCGTTCGCGGCGTACCAGCGCCAGAAGGCTCGCGGCCGTCGGGTCGGTGACGGTCGAGTACGAGCCGACATGCACGCAGGTCACCTCGCGCGGCAGACTTTTCGGCAGTTCGGCGAGCGTCATCGACCGGTCGGCGGTCTCGGAAATGTAGAATCCGTAGTCGGCCGAGCCGTCCGCCCTCCGGCTCACCAGCGCGAGCGTGCTGTTGCGCGTGGTCGGAACGAGCAGATTGCTGGAAACCCCGTTTTCCTTCAGGAATTCGGCGATGCGCTGGCCGAAGGTGTCGGAGGAATTCTTGGCGAGGTAGCCGGTCTGATTGCCGAGGCGCGCGAGCCCCACCGCGACGTTCAGCGGCGAGCCGCCGACATGGCCTTCCAGCGCGATCCGCCCCTTGGTTTCCGGCGGCAGCGCGAAGAGATCGAACAACGCGTCTCCACAGCTGACGAACACGGCATGCCTCCCGCTCGAACTACAACTTCACACCTCGCATCGGGCTCTAGAACATTTCGCCGTGCCACGGAAGCGGCGCCGTCGAAAGAACGGCGCTGGCAACACGGCATCCCGGCGACGGACCGTTCCCGCCTCAGCGATCGACGATGATGGTCTTCGCCACGGCGATGCCGAAACCGGCGAGGCCCACATAGGTTCGCTCACCGGTGGCGATCTCGGCGATCGAGCGGATGCGCAGATCGCGCAGGATCTGCGCCCCGACGCCCACCTCGCGCCAGCGGCGGCGGCGTACGAGCGCGCTCTGGTGATGCTCGTCCTCTCCGCCCTCGCCCGTCGAGCCCGGCTCGTCGAACTCGTCGGCGCTCGCCGTTCGCAGGAGCATCAGCACGCCCGCGCCGGCTTCGGCGATCGGCTTGATCGCGTTCTGCGCCCAGGAGCGCGCCGAGCCGAGCGTGCCGAAATAGTCCTCGACCGGCTGCTCGCGGTGAATGCGCACCGGTA
The DNA here is from genome assembly GCF_006516965.1 of Pararhizobium mangrovi. Classification (GTDB taxonomy): domain Bacteria; phylum Pseudomonadota; class Alphaproteobacteria; order Rhizobiales; family Rhizobiaceae; genus Pararhizobium_B; species Pararhizobium_B mangrovi. The sequence goes on from NZ_VHLH01000005.1 coordinate 119,797, forward strand.
CGTTCTCCCGATCCGCCACGTCGCCGAAGACGGCGACGACGTGCTGGATCGCGTCGAAGGGCGTTTCGTAGATGCGGATCGTGCAGGGGTGGCCCGCGACCGTGCTCGCCATCTCGCGCGCGCAGGTCACGAAGGATTCGCGCCGCACCCGATACGAGATCAGGTCCTCGATCGAGATGATCGGCAGGCCGTGCTCGCGCGCGAAGACCTTCAGTTCGGCGAGCCGTTTCACCGTCCCGTCGTCGTTGACGATCTCCGCCAGCACGCCGATCGGCTCAAGGCCCGCAAGCGAGGCAAGATCGGTGCCGGCCTCGGTGTGGCCGGAGCGCACGAGCACGCCGCCCTCGCGCGAGATCAACGGGAAGATGTGGCCCGGCCGGATGAAGTCGTCGCCGCCGCAATTGTCGTTGGCGAGCGCGCGGGCGGTGGCGGCGCGCTCGTTGGCGGCGATCCCCGTCGTCATGCCGACCTTGTAGTCGACCGAAATGGTGAAGGCCGTGCGCATCGGGTCGATGTTGTTGGCGACCATCGGCGGCAGGTTGAGCGTGTGCGCGCGCTTCGCCGTCAGCGGCACGCAGATGATGCCGCTCGTATGGCGGATCATGAAGGCCATGTTTTCCGGCGTCGCCTTGGCGGCCGACATGATGAGGTCGCCTTCGTTCTCGCGATCGAGATCGTCGACGACGACGACGAGCTCGCCGCGCGCGATCGCCGCGACGGCATCCTCGATCGCATCGAGCTGTGGCTCGGTCTCGTCCATGGTTAGCGCCTTTCTCGTCAAACGGCCTGCGGCCTCCGCCTTTTAAGAGGCGAACGGGCAAAAGAAAAGCGCTCCGCTTGCGGTTCGCCCGATGGCGGACGTCGAGCGGCGGCGGCCATCATATCGGCATTTTGTCTTGATCATGAACGTGATACAGTGGATACGATCATCTTGGCGGGACACGAATTGGCATCGCCGGAAGGCGTCTTCCGGTACCGGCGATGGTGAATCGAGAGAAAATCAGTCTGTTGAACCACCCGATGCGATCCGGTGCCATGAAGGCCACGCATGCCCGCCACGACGTGCGTCGGCGTCTGCGTGCGCAAACGCGTGCCGAGCACGACGCGGTGGATGCGGCATTCGCCGTCTCGCCGCATTGGGATGACACGGCCTACCGCACCTTCCTGCGCAAGCATGCGCGGATCGTCCTGCCCGCCGAAGCCTATCTCGCCCGCCATCCGGACTTCGCCGATATTCCGAACGCTTCGGCGCGCCTGCGCGCGGAAGGCCTCGCCGCCGACCTCGCCGATCTTCGAAGCGGCGTGCCGCAGCCGATGCGCCTGCAGTTGCCGGAGGGGCGCGGCGGCCTGCTCGGTGTCGCCTACGTCATGGAAGGTTCGCGGCTCGGCGGCCGACTGATCGCCCGGCAACTGGCGGCGGCGTCGCCCCACCTGCCCTTTCGCTTCCTCGATCACGGCGACGCGCTCGCCGACTGGGCGAGCTTCCTCGCCTGGATCGACGCCGGCGAATGGTCCGACGAAGAGGTCGACACCGCGATCGATGCCGCTCGCGACATCTTTTCCATCTACGCGCATCTCGGCGGCGCCGAGGAAAAGGCAGGCGCCGCATGACCTATGTCACGCTCGAAAACTGCGATCGCGAACCGATCCATCTCCTCGGCCGCGTCCAGTCCTTCGGTTTTCTCATCGGCTTCGATCAGGAATGGCGGGTCTCGCATATCTCCGAGAACGCCCGCACCTTCCTGCCCAGCCTCGACGAGAGTGCGCTCGGCCAGGAAGCGCGCGTGCTTCTTACGCCCGAGATCGTCCATACGATCCGCAACCGGCTGCAATACCAGCGCCCCGACAGCGGGCCCGAGGTGATCGGCGATCTCGCGCTGCCCGGCGCGACGCAGCGCTTCGACGCCGCGGTCCACCGTTCGGGCGACACGGTCGTGCTCGAATGCGAGCCGGCGATGGATCCGTTCTCCGAGACGGAACTGAGCGCCGTTCGCAACGCCGCCGCCCGCTTTGCCAACGCGACCGGCATGAAGCGGCTGATGAACGACGCCGTGCGCCTCGTGCGCATGACGACCGGCCACGACCGCGTCATGTTCTATCGCTTCCTGCCGGACGACAGCGGCGAAGTGGTCGCCGAAGCGCGCGGGACGGACCTCGAGGCCTTTCTCGGCCTGCGCTATCCGGCTTCCGACATTCCGAGCCAGGCACGCCGGCTCTACGCCAAGAATCCGATCCGCATCATCGCCGACGTCCACGACGAAGGCGCGACGATCGAGGCCGCCTCGAACGTCGCCGACCCGGTCGTCGACCTTTCGTCGAGCGTCATCCGCTCCGTCTCGCCGATCCATCTGGAATATCTGCGCAACATGGGCGTGACCGCCTCGATGTCGATCTCCATCGTCATCGACGGCAAGCTGTGGGGCCTCATTGCCTGCCACCACTATTCCGGCCCCTACATGCCGCCGCTCAGCCGGCGCAACGCGTCGGTCCTGCTCGGCCAGATGCTTTCGCTCGCGCTGCAACGGCGCCTGAGCAAGGACGAGCAGATCCACGACGAGGCCGTGCGCCGCGTTTCCAACGAGATCTCGCGGGCGGTGACGAACCATGTTCCCACCCGAGAAGCGCTCTATTCCTGTGGCGAAGAGTTCGAGCAGATCCTGAGAGCCGACGGCTTCGCCTTCCTTTACGAGGGCGTCGTCACCCGCCACGGCAGCACGCCTTCGTCCGACAACGTCTCGGCGCTCGCGAAGGCGGTCAATACCGGCTCGGACAACGACATCGTCGCGACATCCGAGATCGGCACGCTTTTCGGGTCGATCGACTGGACGAAGGAATCGACGGCCGGCGCCGTCATCATTCCGATCTCGCGGACGCCGCGCGATTACCTCATCTTCTTCCGCGACGAGGTTCGCCAGCAGGTCGTGTGGGGCGGCAACCCGGACAAGCCGATCGAATACGGGCCGAACGGCGCGCGCCTCAGCCCCCGCAAGAGCTTCGAGGCCTGGCAGACGACCGTCGCCGGCAAGAGCGAAGACTGGCTCCCCGCCGATCTGCGCGCGGCGAGCCACCTGCGCATCACCCTTCTCGAGGTCGTGCTGCGTCTTGCGGAAGAAGCCGCGCTCGAACGGCGGCGGGCTGCAGAAACGCAGGAACTCCTCATCGCCGAACTCAACCACCGCGTCCGCAACATTCTCGGTCTCGTGCGCGGTCTGGTCTCGCAGTCGCGCGACCCGTCGCTGACGATCGAACAGTTCGCCGCGATCATCGACAGCCGTCTGCATGCCCTGGCGCGCGCGCACAACCAGATCACCAAGACCAACTGGTCGAATTCCTCGCTGAGCGGCCTCATCGCCGCCGAGGCTGAATCCTATCTGCTCGACCGGCGCTCGTGGCTAACGGTCGGCGGCGACGACGTGCTTTTGACACCGACCGCGTATTCGACCGTCGCGCTCGTCATGCACGAGATGGTCACCAACGCCGCCAAGTACGGCGCGCTGACGGACGAACGCGGCCGGGCGAAGGTGATGCTGACGCTCAAGGACGGCGGCGTCGCGATCGACTGGACGGAAAGCGGCGGCCCGCCGGTCAAGGCACCGACGCGACGCGGTTTCGGCTCGACGATCATCGAGCGCTCGGTGCCCTTCGAACTGCAGGGCGAGGCCGACATCCGCTACGATCTCGAAGGCGTATCGGCGCGCTTCTGGATCCCCAATCGACACTTCACCGTCGCGGAAAAGACGGCCGCCGGCAAAACCGAGAATCCCGCCTCGCCCGACGAGGCCGGTGCATCGCCGGCGACGCACGCCGTTCCGCAGCGCGTGCTGATCGCCGAGGACAACATGCTGATCGCCATGGAAGCCGAGGACATGGTCCGCGACCTCGGCGCCACCGAGGTCGTAATCGTTCCCTCCGTCGCCGGCGCCATGCAGGAGATCGAGCAGCGCGAGTTCGACTTCGCCCTTCTCGATGTCAATCTCGGCGACGAGACGAGCTTCGTGATCGCCGAAACGCTGATGTCCCGCGGCGTACGGATCGGCTTTGCGAGCGGCTACGGCGACGATGCCCGCACCCCCGCCACCCTCGTCGACGTCCCCCGCATCTCGAAGCCCTACTCAAACGACGCGATCCGCGAACTCCTGCTCGGCAAGTAGGGTTCGGCGGCGAATAGTCGTCTCAGCCGGCCTCTTCCTTCGGGGCCATGCGGCGGGCGGCCAGTCTTTCGAGGCCCGAAAGGGCGTCGTAGATCAGCACGGCCAGCGCGCCGACGATCAGGCCGCCCTGCAGGACGAAGGCGATGTTGTTGGACAGCAGGCCGGCGATGATCACTTCGCCGAGCGTCTTGGCGGCGACCGTGGAGCCGATGGTGGCGGTCGCGAGCCCGATGACGACCGAAAGCCGGATACCGGCAAGGATGACCGGGAACGCAAGCGGCAGCTCGACGCGAAGCAGCCGCTGGAAATTGGTCATGCCGCTGCCGCGGGCGGCCTCCATGACGGCGTTGGGCAACGTCGTCAGCGCCGTGAGCGCGTTTTCGAAGATCGGCAGCAAGCCGTAGAGGAAGAGCGCGATCAGTGTCGGCTTCTGGCCGAATCCGACCGCCGGCACGGCGAGCGCGAGCACCGCAACCGGCGGAAAGGTCTGGCCGACATTCACCAGGCTGCGCGAAAGCGGCAGGAATTCGCGACCCGATGGACGCGTCACCAGGATCGCCAGCCCCACAGCGACGATCGTCGCGGCGACCGTCGCCGTCAGGACGACGCGCAGATGCAGGAGCGTAAGCGTCAGCAGGCTGCCCTGATTGTAGATCGGCGGGGCATTGTTTTCCGTCAACGGCTTGAAGACCGGCGCGAAGACGTTCGGCTCGGTAATGAAGACGATCAGGAGAACGAGCACGGCAAGCCGGATCGCCAGCGGCAGGAAGCGCTTCATGCCGCCGGCCGTGCCGCCTGCTCGAGCAGGGCTTCGCGGGTCACGCGCCCGAGCGGTGCACCGGCGGCGTCGACGACGGGAAGGGCGTTGCGGCCCGACCACAGGAGTTCGGCGAGCGCATCCCGGCGTGTGGCGCTGACGGGAAGCGGTTCGCCCTCGGCGGCACCGTCTTCGACCACGGCTTCGAGCGCGCTCAGCGAGAGATAGCGGAAGGGCCGGTCCGCCGAACCGATCAGCGTCTCGACGAAGTCCGTCGCCGGATTGGCGAGGATCTCGGCGGGCTCGGCGTATTGCAGGAGCTTGCCCCCGTCCATGACCGCGATGCGGTCGCCGAGATGGATCGCCTCCTCCATGTCGTGGGTGACGAGCACGATCGTCGTGCCGAAGCGCTGCTGGATCGTCATCAGGTCGTCCTGCGCCTTGGCGCGGATGACCGGGTCGAGCGCGCCGAAGGGTTCGTCCATCAAAAGGATGTTCGGCTCGGCGGCAAGCGCGCGCGCCACGCCGACGCGCTGTTGCTGACCGCCGGAAAGCTCGTGCGGATAGCGATCGCGGAAGGCCTGCGGGTCGAGCTGGTAGAGTTCGAGCAGTTCGTCGACCTTGGCGTCGATGCGCGCCTTGTCCCAGCCCGAAAGCACAGGCACCGTGGCGATGTTCTGCGCGACGGTACGGTGCGGAAAGAGGCCGTGACCCTGGATCGCGTAGCCGATGCCGCGCCTCAGTTCGTGAGCCGGCATCTCCCGCGTGTCCTTGCCGTCGATGCGGATCACGCCCTCGCTCGGTTCGACGAGGCGGTTGATCATACGCAGCAGCGTCGTCTTGCCCGAACCCGAGGTGCCGACAATGGCAGCGATCGTGTGCGGATCGACGGTCATCGAAACGGCGTCGACGACCGGCGTACCGGCATAGCGCTTGGTCAGCGATTCGATCTCGATCATGCGGACGCTCCTTCGCGGCCCGTGCGATTGGAAAGTTCGATCAGAGCGTCGAGGACGATCGCCGCCGCGAAGGCGAGCGCGACCGTCGGCACGGCGCCGAGCAGGACGAGATCCATCGCGGTCTGGCCGATGCCCTGGAAGACGAAGACGCCGAAACCGCCGCCGCCGATGAGTGCTGCGATGGTGGCAAGGCCGATGTTCTGCACCAGCACGATGCGGATGCCGGTCAGGATCACCGGGAAGGCGAGCGGGAACTCCACGCGCATCAGCCGCTGGCCGTCGGTCATACCCATGCCGCGCGCCGCGTCGTTGGCCGCGCGCGGTACACCGGCAAGCCCGACCACGGTGTTGGCGACGACCGGCAGCAACGAATAGGCAAAGAGCGCGACGAAGGCCGGCGCCGTGCCGATGCCGCTGACGCCGATCGCCGCTGCGCCCGGCACGTTCGCCGCGACCCAGCCGAGCGGCGCGATCAGGATGCCGAAGAGCGCGATCGAGGGAATGGTCTGCAGGATGTTGAGCACGTTGAGAACGGAGGCTCGCACGGGCGGAACGCGGTGGCAAAGGATGCCGAGCGGCACGCCGGCCACGACGGCTGCGGCGAGCGAGCCGAAGGCGAGCAGCACGTGCTGACCGGCCTGCTGCCAGAAGGTATCGGCCCGTCCCGCATATTCCTTCATGATCGAGAGCTGGTCCCAGCTTCCCGAGGCGATGACGAGCGCCAGCGCGCAGGCGGAAAGGACGAGGACGCCGATGCGTGCGAGCGGCGGCAGGCGGAGCCGCGTCAACGAATCCGCCGTCAGGATGGCGAAATCGAAGACGAGCAGCCAGAAGCCCCAGGCCGGCGAGATGCGCGCGTAGCTGTTGCCCTCCGGCGTCAGATAGGCGGCCGCGTAGCCGACGAGAAGCGCGAGCGCGAGCACGGCCGCAAGGCTTGCCGCGAGGCGAAGCATGGCATGCGTGCGCAGGAGCGCGACGAGTGCGGCAAGCGCGACGACGACGAAGAGCAGCACGGCCGCCCAGACCGGCAGGGCCGTCGCGATGGAACGTGCCTCGCCGAGCACGATCCGGTTTTCCCGGAACGTGACAAACGGCCCGACAAGCGCGCCGATCGCCGCGAGGAGTGCGACGACGACGCCGAGCTTGTCGACCCGTGAGGCGAACCAGGATTGCCGGGCCGTCACCTGCGGCCCGGCATCAGCATCGATCGTCGCCATGCCCTTCAGTGCCTCGCGGCGACCAACGGTGGCCGCCCTATTTCTTCAAGAGGTCGTTCTTCTGCAGGAAGTCCGCGGCAACGGCATCGGCCGGCTCGCCACCGAGCTGCACGCGACCGTTCAGCTTCTGCAGGGTTTCCAGGTTCAGCTTCTTGAAGACCGGCTTCAGGTAGTCCGCGATCTTCGGATACTTCTTCAGCACCGGTTCGCGGATGATCGCCGTCGGCTGGTAGACCGGCTGGACGTGCTTGTCGTCCTTCATGACCACGAGGCCGGAAGGCTGGATGCCGCCGTCCGTGCCGTAGACCATCGCCGCGTTGGCACCGTTCGTCTGACGCGCGGCGGCGGCGATCGTCGCCGCGGTGTCGCCACCCGAAAGCGTGATGAGCTGGTCGGAGTCCAGATCGAAGCCGTAGGCCTTTTCGAAAGCCGGCAGCGCCGCGGCCGAATTGACGAATTCCGAAGATGCCGCAAGCTTCACGTTACCGCCGTTCTTCACGTATTTGGCGAAATCGGAAAGCGTGGAGATGTCGTTCTTCTCGGCCACCTCCTTGCGCAGGGCGATGCCCCAGGTGTTGTTGGCCGGGGCGGGTGTCAGCCAGACGATGTCGTTCTTGTCCTTGTCGAGCTTCTTTGCCTGCTGGTACGCCTCGTCGGCGTTCTTCCAGATATCCTTGTCCGCCTGGTTGAAGAAGAAAGCGGCATTGCCCGTATATTCGGGATAGATGTCGATCTCGCCGGCGACGATCGCCTTGCGCACCACGGGCGTGCCGCCGAGCTGCAGGCGGCTCGTGGTGGGGATGTCGTGAGCCTGCAGGACCTTCAGGATGATGTTGCCGAGCACGGCCCCCTCGGTGTCGAGCTTCGACGAGACGACGACGGCCGCGCTTGCGGAAGTGAGCCCAATCGCAGTCGCGACGGCGGCGGCCAGAACGGTTTTCATCAGGGACATGCGCTTCTCCGGTATCTCCCAGCGACGGTCTGTCCGTCGCACCATGCGGCAATGGTAGGCCGCAGACGCCGTTCGTCTAGAAAAAAATCATACATGGGTTAAAAGCGTGAATATTATCTGCTTTTCGTGACAAAAACCGGCATTTCATGACCCTTCGGTTTGGTCCGTCTTCGGCACTCGATTGAAATCGCCATCGCCACTCCAAGCCCCGACGGCGCGTAGAGGGATCGTGACAATTGCGCAACAGTTCCGTGCGGATCGGATTGCCGGCGGATTGCGGGCTACACCTGCGCGTGATCGCCAGCCACTGTGGCCGCGTCATCGAGAGAGGGACCGACATGACGCTTATCGTATCACATACCGTTCGTCGCGCAGCCGCCATCGCTGCGTTTTCGGCATGTCTCGTGGGGACGGCATTTTCCGCCGCTTCGGCTCAGAGCCAGCAGGACGCGAAGAACCAGTCGACGACCGAAGGGGCGAACCAGGCCGGCCAGGCCTCCGATCCTCTCGCCTACGATCCGGACAAGTTCGACATCAAGGCGACGTTCACCGGGGTGACGGACTACGTCTCCCAGCGCGGCTTCTCGCAGACCGATCAGGACCCGGCGCTGCAGGGAACGCTCGACGTCTTCTACGGCGACTTCCACAGCGGGTTCTTTATTTCGAACGTCGATTTCGGCGCGCCGGAACCGGACATCGAGTTCGACCCCTACGTCGCCTGGCGCCCGACATTCGGGCAGTTCAGCGTCGACGTCACCGCCTACAGCTACCTCTATCTCGATGCGCCACAGGACGATTATCCGGAGGTCTTCGCGACCGGATCCTACAAGATCCAGGATCTCGCGACCGTCGGCGCGACATTCGCGCTCGGGCCGGACTATTTCGGGGCCGACGACACCGGCTATTTCTACCGCGCCAATCTCAGCGTGCCGCTCCCCCATGATTTCACGTTCTCCGGTTCGTTCGGCTATCAGGCGTTCGCGAACAACACCTCCACCGAACATCTCGTCTGGGATGCGGGCGTCTCGTACAAGTTCAACGACAATGTGAGCTTCTCGCTCAGCTACCACGACACCGACATCGACCATTCGAAGTGCACCGGCATCTTCCAGTGCGGCCCGACGGTCGTCGGCGCGATCAACGTGACCACGAGCCTCAGCGAGCTGCGCAAGAAGTTCAAGGATCAGTAGCGATCCGGCAGCGTCCGCCGAAAGCTGCCGGCCTTCCGGTGCTGGCCGGCGGCTTTCGACGGACCCGCGCGACCGGCTCCGGCCGTCATCGTGTGGTCCGTTCGCTCGCGCGGCAAGGCCTTTACGGCGCAATGCTTTCGGTCGATATAGTCCGACGCAATGAGCAAGCGGCGCATCACCATCCTCGGGTCCACCGGATCGATCGGCCGGAACACCCTCGACGTCATCCGACAGGCAGGCGGGCGCGAAGCGTTCGACGTCGTGGCACTGACGGGCCACGCCAACCTGGCATTGCTTGCCGAACAGGCGATCGCGACCGGCGCGGAATGCGCGGTGACCGCCGATCCGGCAGGCTACGACGAACTGAAGGATCGCTTGGCGGGCACAGGCATTGCCGTCGCCGCCGGTCCGCACGGCTTGATCGAGGCCGCCGAACGACCTGCGGACCTCGTGATGGCGGCGATCGTCGGCAAGGCCGGCCTTGCGCCCGCGCTCGCGGCCGCCGCGCGCGGTGCAGACATCGCCCTGGCCAACAAGGAGTGCCTCGTCACGGCCGGCGATCTCTTCGTCGCCGCCGTTTCGGCCGGCGGCGGCCGGCTGATCCCGGTCGACAGCGAACACAGCGCCATCTTCCAATCGCTCGACCGCGACCAGCGCCATGCGCTCGAGCGGATCATCCTGACGGCTTCCGGCGGCCCGTTCCGCACCTTCACCCGCGAACAGATGAAGGCCGCGACGCCCGCCGACGCGCGCGCACATCCCAACTGGTCGATGGGCGAGAAGGTCTCGATCGGCAGCGCGACGATGTTCAACAAGGCGCTCGAGATGATCGAGGCGAAGCATCTCTTCGCCGTCGAGCCCGATCAGATCGAGGTCGTGGTCCACCCGCAATCGATCGTCCATTCCATGGTCGCCTATTCCGACGGCGCGGTGATGGCCCAGCTCGGCGCACCGGACATGCGCACGGCGATCGGCTACGCGCTCGCCTATCCGAAACGCCCTGCCCTGAACGTCGAACGGCTCGATTTCGCGAAGATCGCCCGGCTCGATTTCGAAGCGCCGGACGAGGCCCGGTTCCCGGCCCTTTCGCTGGCGCGCACGGCGCTCGAACGCGGCGGGCCGCAGGGCGCGATCCTCAACGGTGCGGAGGAAACGGCTTGTCGCGCCTTCGTCGAGGGTCGCCTCGGCTTCCTGCGCATGGCCGATATCGTCGCCGACGTGATGGACGCGATGGCGAACCATGACGATGCGTCGACCATGGAAGCGGTGATCGCCGCCGACGCCGAAGCGCGCGACCGCGCCGCCGAACGCATCGGCCGGTAACCTTTCGTTCCCTATCGATGGCACAGCCGTGCAAAGCGGACGACCGCCACGATGCCGACGAGCGCGAAGGGAAACGTCGAGGCGAAGAGGCCGAACCCTTGCGCGAAGGTGAGGGCCCGGTCGCCGACACTTTCGAAATCGCCGGCGTTGGCCGCGATCCCGGCGACGGCGGCGCCGAGCGCCGTACCCACGCTCTGCATGACGGTGATCGCGCCGGAGCCTCGTGCCCGGCTCGCAGCGTCGAGCGAACGGATCAGGCGTTCGCCGAGCACCGGACGGGCGGAACCGAACCCCGCCCCCATCACCGCCCCTGCCAGAACGATTGCAACGAGCGGACCGTGACCGATCACGACCGCCTGAAGGATGACCCCCACGGCGATCGCGACGCTTCCGGCAATGAGGATCGTCGTGCGACGCGCCTCGTCCGCCCGTGACACGACGAAGGCCGCGATCGTCCAGGCGACGGCGTCCGAAACTCCGACATAGCCCGCTTCGACCGCGCTCAGCCCGTATTGCGTGACGAGGATGGTCGGCGTGTAGAGGCTGAAGGCGACCCCTGCCGCGGACGTCGCGCCGTAGGCGACGTAGCCCGCACCGGCGAGCGACCGGGAGAGATCGGCAGGAAGCAGGCCGGTTCGTGCACGCTGATCGAGCCGGACGGCGAGGGCGAGCGCGACGAGCCCGCTTAGCGCGAGGACGATCGCGGCCGCGACCCCCGCCACGACGCCGGCGCTCGCAATCGCGACGATGCCGGCGACGACCGGGATCAGGGCCCGGATGGAGGCCTCGGATTTCGCTCCCGCCGATTCCGCCTCGGTGCCGAACAGGCATGCGGAAAGAAGCGCGAGCACCGCGGCCTGCGCGGCGAAGAACACGAAGACGCCCGGCCAGAAGCCCGCGTCGGCGAAGATGCCGCCGAAGAGCGGGCCGGCAATCGTCGCGATGCCCCAGATGCCGGCCGAGATCGCGAAGATGCGTGAAAGGTGGCGCCCCGGCAGGCAGACCGCTGCGACCACGTAGCCGAGGCCGCCGAGCCATCCCGCACCGAGCCCCTGCATGGCACGCCCCGCGATGAAGACGCCGATCCCGTTCGCGGATGCCGCAACCATGCATCCGACGGCGAAGAGGGCGGAAGCGAACGTCATCGCCTTCGCAAGACCGAGCCGTTCGGCCGAAACGCCCGAAAGAGCAGCGGCGGTGACGATCCCCACGGCGAACGCGGCGCTGACCCAGCCGAACCACTGATAGGCCGAAAAGCTGGCTCCGACGCTGGGCAGGATCGTCGCCGTGACCAGCGAATTGGATGCGATCAGCCATTCGGAAAGAAAGACGACGACGAGATACGGCGCATGGGCGCGCGTGAAGAGGTCTTCTCCGGACGAGCGTTCCTCGCTCGCCGATACGCCGTCAGCCATGCCGCCGCTCCCATTCGTCACGCACCCCCTGGCGCGCGATCGGAAGCCCGGGCTATAGGACCTCAACCTAAGGTGAGGTCAAGCGATGAAACCGGTCATGCGCGAACTTTCCGTCGGCGAGGTTTCCCGGCGAAGCGGCATCAGCGTCTCCGCCCTGCATTTCTACGAGCGCAAGGGGCTGATCGCCGCCGAACGCAGCGCCGGCAACCAGCGCCGCTATCCGCGCACCGTGCTGCGCAGGCTCGCCGTGATCCGCGCGGCGCAGCTGGTCGGCATTCCGCTTTCGGCGATCGCCAGCCGGCTCGATGGCGCGAGCGAAAAGATGAGCCAGGTGGACTGGTCGAAGCTCGCACGCGATTGGCGAGCGGATCTCGACCGGCGCATCACGTTGCTTCGGGATCTGCGCGACCGGCTCGACGGCTGCATCGGCTGCGGCTGCCTCTCGCTCGACGAATGCCCGTTGCAGAACCCGCAGGATCGTCTGGCGGAGCTTGGACCGGGCGCGCATCGCCTGCGCGGTCTCGATTCCGAAGAACGGGAAGCCGACACCGATCGGGGCTAACGCACCGACGATCGACGGCATTGGCATGTCGGGAACGATTGTTTCCGCCGCAGTCATTCCCATCTAAGGGCAAGGTCCAGGACGCGAGGAGATATCGTGGTCGACATCCATTCGCAGGCAGACGAGGCCTTTCGCGCACGCGAAAGCGAAATCGAGCGGCTCGACAAGCTCGCGCATTTTCTGGATACGCGCTGGGGAATCCCCGGGACGCGGTTCCGCTTCGGCGGCGATGCGGTACTCGGGCTTATCCCCGGCATCGGCGACGGCGCGTCCGCCCTGATCTCGGCCTACATGATCTGGCGCGCGCATGGCCACGGTGCACCGGGCTCGCTGATCGCCCGCATGGCCGCCAACGTCGCCTTCGACACGGTCGTCGGCAGCGTGCCGATCGCCGGCTCCGTCTTCGACGTCTTCTTCCGCGCCAACACGCGAAACATGGCGCTCCTGAAAGAGCATCTGGAAAAACAGCAACGCGCCGCACGCGGTGGAACTAGCGTGTGATGCGTCTTTATTATTCTCGAAACTCGCCATACGCACGAATTGCACGCATGGCAGTCGTCGAGTGGGAGATCGCACCGGTCGAACAGATCGAGGTCGTGACCCGGGCGCCGGACAATCCTCTTCTCAAGGTCAGCCCGACTGCGCGCGTGCCGTGCCTCGTCGATGGAGAACGCGTGATCGGCGAGGCACGCACGATCTGCGCCTATCTGCAGAGCATGGATGCGGACCATCGATCCACAGCCGATTGGGACCGCATCGCCTTCGAAAGTACGCTTACCGGCTTTCTGGATGGACTTGCCGTATGGATTCGCGAAACGCGCCGTCCGGAGGATTACCGGTCTTCCGCAGTGATCGAACATGAACGGGCCAAGACCCTTCGCTGCCTCGAATGGCTCGATGGACGGGTTGCATCACCGAGGGGTACGGCGTTGGATTTCGGTGATATGACGCTCGTTTCGGCACTGCACGTCATGGAGTTCAATCGTCTTGTGCCCGACTGGCAGTCCGGGCATCCAGTCCTCGGAAATTGGCTCGATCAGCTCGAGGGCCGGCCATCCGTATCGACCACCCAGCCGCGTTGAGCCTTCCCGAAAGATGAAAGCTAGGACTCGTCGCCGTCAATGAGAGATGGCCCAGATGCCGAGTTGCGTCGATCCCGAAGGTCTTGCCTGACCGGAGCGAACGTCTCGCCCATCGGAATATTGACCGGTCCTGCTTAAGCGACCGCCCGTGCCAGCGCGCATTGCGACCACAGATCGTGAAGGGCGCCGACCAGATGCTCGATGTCGGCGTCCGAATGGAACGGCGTCGGCGTGATGCGAAGGCGTTCCGTCGTCTTCGGCACGGTCGGATAATTGATCGGCTGGACGTAGATGCCGTAGTGGTCGAGGAGCAGGTCCGAGATCCACTTGCACTTCGCCGCGTTGCCGACCATCACCGGCACGATATGGCTTGGGTTGTCCATGTGCGGAATGCCGCGCCGGTCGAGCATGGCGCGCACCTTCTTCACCCGGTCCTGATGGCGGATCCGCTCGAAGGGGCTCGCCTTAAGGTGGCGGATGGACGCCGTCGCGCCCGCGGCGAGCGCCGGCGGCAGCGCGGTGGTGAAGATGAAGCCCGACGCGAAGGAGCGCACGAAGTCGCAGAGCGCCGTCGAAGCGGCGATGTAGCCGCCCATCACGCCGAAGGCCTTGCCGAGCGTGCCTTCGATCACCGTCAGGCGATCCATCACTCCGTCCCGCTCGGCGATGCCGCCGCCGCGCGCGCCGTAGAGACCGACGCCGTGGACTTCGTCGAGATAGGTCATCGCGCCGTATTTTTCGGCAACGTCGCAGATGTCGGAGATCGGCGCGATGTCGCCGTCCATCGAATAGACGCTTTCGAAGGCGACAAGCTTCGGTGCCGCCGGATCGGCGGCGGCGAGCTTGGCTTCGAGATCGGCGACGTCGTTATGCTTCCACAGAACCTTTTCCGCGCGTGAGTGACGGATACCCTCGATCATCGAGGCGTGGTTCATGGAATCGGAAAAGACGATGCAGCCCGGGATCTTCGAGGCGAGCGTACCGAGGGCCGCCCAGTTCGAGACGTAGCCCGAGGTGAAGATCAGTGCGGCTTCCTTGCCGTGAAGATCGGCGAGCTCATGCTCTAGAAGCACGTGGTAATGGTTGGTGCCGGAAATGTTGCGCGTACCGCCCGCGCCCGCGCCCGCTGCGTCGATCGCATCCTTCATGGCCGTGCGCACCGCCGCGTTCTGGCCCATGCCGAGATAATCGTTCGAGCACCAGACGGTGACCTCGTGCGTGCCTTCGGGCGTATGGCGCGTCGCCTTCGGGAATTCACCGGAGTGGCGCTCGAGATCGGCAAAGACGCGGTAGCGGCCTTCGTCGTGCAACCCGTCGAGCGCGCCGCGAAAATACGCTTCGAAATCCATCAGACCGTTTCCCCGCACGCTTCGACGGCCATCCTGCCGTCTTTCATCCTTTTTGCATCGAACCTTACAGCCGTCCATGCGACCGAGCGTCCGGACACCGACCCAGTGCCTTGACGCCATCCGGTTCCTGCACCCCATTTAACGCATGTGTCGCGTTTTCCTAGAGCCGTTCTAAGCTACGCCATCGAACGGCGCTGGAACACCCGCATTTTGGCAAAAAACGTCGCAGGTGACTACTTTTTTTGACACTCGGCCGTAAAGCTCGATTGTCACATGCGACGTAAGCTTCTCTCGCGTGGAGAAAGTGGTGTGCCCCACAGGCATTCTCCGATGGCACGAAGAAACGTTCACGCCTTGGCGAGCGCGCGTTTGGCCATTACGCGAACGAGATTGGCGCGGTATTCCGGGCTGCCGTGAAGATCGCCCAGCATCTCGGAGGGATCGAGCGACAGGCCTTCGAGCGCCGAGGCTTCGAACCGCTGTGCCAGCGCCTCTTCCGCCGCTTCCCAGCGAAAGGCGCCGTCGCCGCCCGCACCGGTAACGCCGACGCGTACGGTCTCGGCCGACTTCGCGACGAAGACGCCGCACATGGCGTAGCGCGAGGCGGGATTGCGGAACTTCTCGTAGCCCGAGCGCTCCGGCGCCTCGAAGCTGACCGCGGTGATGATTTCGTCGTCCTCGAGCGCCGTCTCGAAGAGCCCGACGAGAAACTGGCCGGCCTCGATCTCGCGCTTGGAGGTATGGATCGTCGCGTCGAGCGCCAGGATCGCCGCCGGATAGTCGGCGGCCGGATCGTTGTTGGCGAGCGACCCGCCGAGCGTGCCCATGTGGCGCACCGCCGGATCGCCGAGCACGCCGGTCATCTCGTGCAGGCCCGGACAAACCGCGGCGATCTCCTTCGAGGCATGGATCTCCGCATGGGTCGTGCCCGCGCCGATCTTCACGCTGCGCCCGTCGACGCTGATGCCCTTCAGCGCGTCGATCCGGCCGAGATCGATCAGATCGCTCGGCGCGGCGAGCCGGGCCTTCATGGTCGGCAGCAGGGTCTGGCCGCCGGAAAGCAGCGCCGCCTCGTCGCAATCGCCAAGCAGCTTGACGGCCTCGTCGACGGAGGAAACCCGATGGTAGGTGGTCGAATACATGTGTTTCGCTCCCTTATGCGAAGGCGTCGGGCGTCGTGCCGTTGATCGCGGCCCAGACGGATTGCGGCGTGGCCGGCATGGTGAGGTCGTTGTGCCCGACGGCATCCGTCAGCGCGTTCATGAAGGCGGGCGGCGAACCGATCGCGCCCGCCTCGCCGCATCCCTTGATGCCGAGCGGGTTGCTCGTGCAGGGCGTCTCGGTCGTCGAAACCTTGAAGGACGGCAGGTCGTCGGCGCGCGGCATGCAGTAATCCTGATAACTCGCCGTGACGAGCTGGCCGGACTCGGCATCGTAGAGGCAGCCCTCGAGCATCGCTTGGCCGATGCCCTGAGCGATACCACCATGGACCTGACCCTCGACGATCGTCGGATTGATGATCGTGCCGAAATCGTCTGCTGCGACGAACTGGATGATCTCGGTCCGGCCCGTTTCAGGATCGACCTCGACCTCGCAGATGTAGCAGCCGGCCGGGAAGGTGAAGTTCTGCGGATCGTAGAACGCACCTTCCTTCAGCCCGGGCTCCATGCCGTCCGGCAGGTTGTGGCCGGTATAGGCGGCGAGCGTCACCTCGTTCCAGGCAAGCGAGCGGTCCGTGCCGGCGACCTTCAGCGTGCCGTCCTCGATGACGATGTCGTTCTCGTCGGCCTCGAGCTGATGGGCGGCGATCTTCTTCGCCTTCGCCTCGACCTTGTCGAGCGCCTTGGCGATCGCCGACATGCCGACGGCGCCCGAGCGCGAGCCGTAGGTGCCCATGCCCATCTGCACCTTGTCGGTGTCGCCATGGACGATCGAGATGGAATCGATCGGCACGCCGATGCGGCCGGAAACGAGCTGGGCGAACGTCGTCTCGTGGCCCTGCCCATGGCTGTGCGACCCGGTCAGCACCTCGATGGTGCCGACGGCGTTCACCCGCACTTCGGCCGATTCCCACAGCCCGACGCCGGCGCCGAGCGATCCGACCGCCTTCGAAGGCGCGATGCCGCAGGCCTCGATGTAGCAGCTCATGCCGATACCGCGCTTCATGCCCCGCTTTTCGGCCTCCGCCTTGCGCGCAGGAAACCCTTCGTAGTCGGCTTCCTTCAGGGCGGCGTCCAGCGAGGCGTCGAAATCGCCGGTGTCGTAGTTCATGATGACCGGCGTCTGGTGCGGGAACTCGCGAACGAAGTTCTTGCGCCGGAACTCCGCCGGCGAAAGGCCGAGTTCGCGCGCGGCCGTCTCCATGATGCGCTCGACGACATAGGTCGCTTCCGGCCGCCCCGCCCCGCGATAGGCGTCGACCGGCGCCGTGTTCGTGTAGGCCGTGCGCACATTGGCGTGCACGGCGGGAAAGGCGTACTGGCCCGAAAGCAGCGACGCGTAGAGATAGGTCGGCGTCGCCGAGGAAAAGAGCGACATGTAGGCGCCCAGATTGGCGACGGTGTCGACCTTCAGCCCGGTCACCTTGTGATCGGCGTCGGTCGCGAGCTTGACCGTCGTCACGTGGTCGCGCCCGTGCGCGTCGGCGAGGAACGCCTCCGTGCGGTCGGCAACCCATTTGACCGGTACGCCGGTGCGCTTCGAGGCCCACAGGCACACGATCTCTTCGGGGTAGATGTAGATCTTGGACCCGAAGCCGCCGCCGACGTCCGGCGCGATGATCCTGAGCTTGTTTTCAGGCGCGACGTTGTAGAACGCGCTCATGACGAGGCGTGCGACATGCGGGTTCTGGCTCGTCGTCCAGCAGGTGTAGTGATCCTCGGCCGCGTTGTAGACGCCGAGTGCGGCGCGCGTTTCCATCGCGTTCGGGATCAGCCGGTTGTTGACGATCTTCATCTCGGTGATGTGCGCGGCGTTCTTCAGCGCCTCGTCCGTCTCCTCGCCGTTTCCGAGTTCCCAGTCGAAGATGAGATTGTTTTCGGCTTCGGGATGGATCTGCGGCGCGCCATCCTTCAGCGCATCGACGGCGCCGGTGACGGCAGGCAGTTCCTCGTAGTCGACCACGACCGCATCGGCCGCATCGCGCGCCCGCGCCTTGCTGTCCGCCACGACGACCGCCACCGCGTCGCCGACATAGCGCACGCGATCCTCGGCAAGCGGGCGCCAGCGGCCCATGTTCATGGGCGAACCGTCCTTCGAATGGATCATCCACCCGCAGATGAGATCGCCGATCCCGTCCTCGGAGATCTGCTTGCCGTTGAGGATACCGATGACGCCGGGCATCCCCTCGGCCGCGGACGTGTCGATGCCGTTGATCTTCGCATGGGCATGCGGGCTGCGCACGAAGGCGGCGAACTTCATGCCGGGCACCACCATGTCGTCGACATAGCGGCCCTTGCCGGTGATGAACCGCTTGTCTTCCTTCCGCGCCACGCGGGCGCCGATGCCTTCGATACCCATGATGTTTCCTCCGCTCTGTTTCGCTTGCGGCCGTACCGCGCCTCAAGGCGCTGGCCTCCGCGGGGGCGCGCCATCGGGCGCGACGGCCGGTCGGCCTTGCCCTGGTCGGGAAGTTTCCCTCCCGGTCGTTTCGCTCGCGGCCGTACCGCGCCTCAAGGCGCTGGCCTCCGCGAGGGCCGGTCGGCCTTGCCTCACTTCGCTCGGAACGGCTCCTTCCGAACGTTGTTTTATGCGGCTACGCGCTGCCCGAGGCGGGCGCGGCGGCTGCCGGGGTTACTCGGCGGCCTCGCGCATGCCGCTCATCTCTTCGTTGGCGGCGAGGATCGCCTTGACGATGTTCTGGTAGCCGGTGCAGCGGCAGATATTGCCTTCGAGGTCGTGGCGCACCGTCTTCTCGTCGAGATCGCCGTCGTGTCGGCGGATCATGTCGATCGCCGTCATGATCATGCCCGGGGTGCAATAGCCGCACTGGAGACCGTGATGCTCTCGGAACGCCGCCTGGACGGGATGCAGCTCGTCGCCCTTCGCCACGCCCTCGATCGTCGTGACGGCGGAATCTTCCGCCTGAACGGCGAGCATGGTGCAGCTCTTCACCGCGCGGCCGTCGACATGCACGACGCAGGCACCACACTGCGAGGTGTCGCAGCCGACATGCGTGCCCGTCAGGCCGAGATTTTCCCGCAGGAACTGGACGAGCAGGGTCCGGTCCTCGACCTCCCCGCTTACTTCGCGCCCGTTGACCGTCATCGTTACGTTCGACATTGCGTTCTCTCTCCCTGGGGCGTTTGGTTCGGCATCATTTTCCTTTTTGTCCTCGCATGCAAGCACGCCGTTGAATACCGGCCCACACCTTTCGGTGTTCGTTCCGATGCACGCGAAGACAGGCGGATCAGCCGCGGCTGAAGGCGTATTCGGTATGCTGGACGAGGCGTTCGCCGGGACGCAGCACGACGCTCGGAAATGCCGAATGGTTCGGCGCGTCGGGCCAGCCCTGCGCTTCCAGGCAGAGACCGGCGCACGGGCCGTAGGGCATGCCGTCGAGGCCGGGCGCATTCTCCTTGAGCTTGAAGCCCATGTAGAAGACGAGCCCCGGCTCCGAGGTCGAAACGTCGAGCCGCACGCCCGAGCGCGGGCTGCGCACGCTCGCCACGCGTCGCACCGGACCGCGCTCGCGCGACAGGCAGAAGGCGTGGTCGTAGAGCACTTGCTCACCGTCCTCCTCCAGACGGATCGGGCGCATGCGGCGGAAATCGAACGGCGTGCCGTCGACGGAACGGATCTCGCCGGTCGGGATCTGGTCGGGACGCGTCGGCAGATAGGCTTCCGCCGCCATCTCAAGCTCGTGGTCGACGATGGAGGCCGAATCATCGAGCGTGAAATAGCTGTGATTGGTGAGGTTGACGATCGTCGGGCGATCGGTCTCGGCCGTCAGCGTCACCGCCAGCGCACCGGCCGGCGTCAGCGTATAGGTGCAGCTCAGGCGGCAGTCGCCCGGATAGCCGGCATGCCCGTCGGGGTCGTCGAGTTCGAGGCGGACGCTGTCGCCCGAAAGGTCGGCGATCGTCCATACGCGGCGGCTGGTGCCGCGCGTGCCGCCATGCAGGTGGTTCTCGCCCTCGTTCCGGTCGAGCTGGACGGTTTCGCCATCGAGGGTGAAGCGGCCGCGATCGATGCGACCGGCGAAGCGGCCGGGCGTCGCGCCGAAATGCGGCGAGAAACGCTCGTAGCTCGCGAAGTCGGGGTAGCCGAGCACCAGCGGATGGGCATGGCCCGAAAGGCGCAGATCCTGCACCGCCGCGCCCCAGGTGATGATGTTGGCCGTCAGGCCGCCGGCCGAAAGCTGGACGCGGTGAACCGGCTCGCCCGTGCTCGTCGTACCGAATGGATGTGCTCCGTCGGTTCCTTCACCCATGTGTGTCGCTCCCGTTGGTTGATTGCGGCGACGATCCGCCGTTCGTTCGCCCGTACCGGCAGGTCGAGGCGGCATCCGCGCTCGCCGTGCCGCACGATCGGCTTTGCCGGCTTCAAGCCCGCAGCCGGCGCATGGTTCCACGCGCCGGCATCGAGGAGCGTGGTCGGACTAGCGAGCGCCACCGCCGCGACGGCGCACCACGACGTCGACCGTGATCGACGCGACGAGCACGACGGCGGTCGCCATGAACTGAACGGCGGCGGAAAGGCCGAGAAGTGCCATGCCGTTGACGATGGACGCGATGACGATACCGCCGAGCACGGCGTGCAGCGGATGGCCGCGACCGCCGAAGAGGGACGTTCCGCCGATGACCGCCGTCGCCACCACGTAGAGAACGATGGTGCCGCCGTCGAAGCTCGTCGACATCGATTGCAGGCGCGAGGCGTAGATGATGCCGCCGACGCCGGCCGTCATGGCCGCGAGCACGAAGGCGGCCGTTCGGATGTTGGCGAGCGAGATGCCGGCGCGCCGCGCCGCCTCCGCATTGCCGCCGATGGCGTAGATGTAGCGCCCGAAGCGAGTGCGACCGAGCACGGTCGACCACAGCACGAGCACGGCGAAGACGATCGGGATCACCCATGGCATGCCGGAGAAGGGAAAGGCCGGATTGCCACGCTGGATGTTGCAGATGACGACCAGCACGATGCCGGCGAGTGCGGCCGCGGCGATCTTGACGACGACGAGCCCGTCCGGCGGCGTGACGAGGCCGCTCTTCTTGCGCTGGTTGTGGCGCAGCGTCGTCGTCGCGGCGTAGACGACGAGCACGACGATCATCAGCGTCCAGCCGACGAGCGGCGACAGCGTGCCGTTGGCGAGGTTGTTGATCGTCTGGTTCGGGATCGGGATCGTGCCGCCGGTGCCGAGCAGGACGATCATGACGCCCTGGAAGCCGAGAAGGCCGGCAAGCGTCACGACGAATGACGGCAGCTTGAGGCGCGTGATGAGCGAGCCCTGGACGAGGCCGATGAAGGCCGTCACCACGAGGGCGGCAAGGATCGCGGCCCACCAGGGCCATGCCATGCCGGGCTGGACGAGCTCGGTCACGACGACGCCGCCGATGCCGGCGACGAAGCCGAGCGACAGGTCGATCTCGCCCAGAAGCAGCACGAAGACCTGCCCCATGCCGATCAGCATGAACACCGAACCCTGAACGAGCAGGTTGACGATGTTGCCGGCCGAAAGGAAGTTCGCGTTCTGCGACTGGAAGATGGCGCCGATCAGCACGAGGCCGAGAACGACCGGCAGCACGCCGCTCTGGCCGGCCTTGATCCGCGACCACGCGCTCTTGAGATATTCGCCGAAGCTCTGCGTGCCGGAATGGGTGGAGATATAGGTCTCCACGGCTTCCGATTTCGGCGTGTTGTCTTCGTGCGCGTTGACGTCGTCGGCCGCCTTTTCGAGCTCTTCGGCGCCGGTCGCCTCGTGCTTCTTCTCCGGCACGGTGCGCTCGGTTCGCCCGCTTGTCATCAGGTCGACGATCATCGACTGGTCGAACTTCGAGGCCGGGCCCTCGGCGACCATCTGGCCGAGCCTGAGGACCGCGATGCGGTCGGACACGGCGAAGACGTCGTTCATGTTGTGCGAGATCATGACGACGGCGAGGCCCTGGTCGGCGAGGCGGCGCACCAGCGCCAGCACCTGGCGGGTCTGCGCCACGCCGAGGGCGGCGGTCGGCTCGTCGAGGATGACGAGCTTGGAATTCCACATCACCGCCTTGGCGACGGCGATCGACTGGCGCTGACCGCCCGAAAGCGAATCGACGTCCTGGCGCACGGAACGCACGGTGCGCACGTGCAGATCGGCGAGCGTGCTGGTCGCCGCGCGCTCCATCTCGTCCTCGTCGAGGAAACGCTTCGAGACCCGTTCGCGGCCGAGGAACATGTTCTCGACGACGTCGAGATTGTCGCACAGCGCGAGGTCCTGGTAGACGATCTCGATGCCGAGGGCGGCGGAATCCTTCGGGCTGCGGATATGGACCTTCTCGCCTTCCCAGAAGATGTCGCCCGAACTCGCCTCGAAGATGCCGGCGATGGTCTTCGTCAGGACCGACTTGCCCGCCCCGTTGTCGCCGACGAGTGCGGTGACCTTGCCGATGGGAACGTCGAAATCGACGCCGGCAAGCGCCTGCACCGCTCCGAAGTGCTTCTCGACGTTTCTGAGCCGCAGGAGCGGCATGCCGGTTTCGTCTTCACTCATGATACACGCAAATCCCAAGGCCTGCGGGCGACGCAGCACTCGGGAGGCCGCCGTTCCGCAACACATGAAAACATGGATTCGAGACCGCCGGGCCGGGCTCGGCCACGGCGGTCCCCAAACGTCTCGTCACACGGTGCGGCACGTTACGCGCCGCACCGGAAGGATCGAAAGGCCGGATGCGACCTTACTTGGAGGAGGTCGAGATGCCGGCCTTCTTGCAGGCGTCGGCGTAATTGCCGGCACACAGCTTGGACGGATCGACGAAGTTGTCCTTGACGACGGTGTCGTTCATGTTGTCCGGCGTTACCCAGATCGAGCTGACGAGCACGGACGGAACGGCGTTGCCGCCCTTCGAGTCCTCGGTCGAGCCGCTGACGAGGCCCTGCGGGGGCTTCTGATCGGCCCGGAGGTAGAGCGCCAGCGCGGCAGCCGCCTGCGCTTCCTTGTAGATCGGCTTGTAGACCGTGCCGCACTGGTAGCCGGCGAGCACGTTCTGCAGACCCGTCAACGTGGCGTCCTGGCCGGTCGTCGGGAACTTGTTCGCCGGCACGTTGATCGACTTGAGGTAGGAGATCACCGCGTTGGCGTTGTCGTCGTTCGGCGTCACCACGGAATTGATGTTGTTGTGCGCCGTCATCTGCTGCTCGAAGGTCGTCCGCGCCTTGGACGGATCCCAGGTGCCGGCCGGCTCGCCGACCTTGGTCCAGTCGCCGCCGTCGAACTTGGACTTCAGGACGCCGTTGTAGCCCTTGGCGAAGAGCGTGGCGTTGTTGTCCGTCGCCGCACCGTCCATGATGAGCACGTTCGGGCTCTTCACGCCCCAGTCCTGCACGCACTTGACGAAGCCCTGGCCGATCTTCTTGCCGACGTCCTCGTTGTCGAAGGAGACGTAGTAGTCACGATTGCCGCCGACCGTCAGGCGGTCGTAGTCGATGACCGGAACGCCGTGTTCCTTAGCGTAATTCTCGACGGACGCGCCGACGCCCGAGGAGATCGGGTCGACGAGCAGCACCTTCGCCCCTTGGGAGATCGCCGACTGCGCCTGGGTGAGCTGGGTCGATTCCGACCCTTGCGCATTGGTGATCGTGTAGTCGTCCTTGGAAAGGCCGGCCTTGTCGAACGCCTTCTGGAGGTAGGGCGCGTCGAACGAGGTGTAGCGTGCCGAGGTCGTGGTCTCCGGCAGAAGGATGCCGATCTTGCCCTTGCCGTTCTTGGCGACGTCCTGAAGCTTTTCCATCGCGGAGAAGCTGGAGTCGAACGAATCGGACGAGACCGCGCCGGAGCCCGATGAACTGTCGCTCTGCATGGAGCTGGAATTCGACGAGTCGCCGTTGTCGCTCTGCGCCACGGCGACGGCGGCAGAGGCGCCGACCATCATGCCGGCGAAGGCAAGCATGCTGACACCCTTCTTGAGGTGCGAAACTGTAAGCACGTTCATGAGTTCCTCCTTGTGATAAACTCCCGAATCCCGCCGCTCGCACGACGGGAAACCCGCTTCCACCATCGCTGGCAACCAAAACGGGCGGAATGACGCCGAGTCGTATACCGGCAGCACCCTGCGATGTCGATTATAAATCGGTTGAATTGGTCACGCCGGTTAACGGCCTGCGGCGAAAAGGCGCGAAAGTCCGGCACCGGTTCCAACGAGGCGGGCACGACCGAAACCCACCGAAACGGGGCAGGACGGGGCCGTGCAGGGGCGCGCGGCAGAGCGCCGGTGCTAACGCGGCCGCTGATATTTGACGAAAGGCGTGGCCTCGCCGATGCGATCGTAGAGCTTGCGCGCGCGATGGTTGAAGTCCTGCGTCAGCCAGTAGACCGAAGGCGCGCCCTCGGCGTCCGCGCGAGCGTAGACCGCCTCGATCAGCGCCCTGCCGACGCCGGTTCCGCGCGCCTGTGGATCGCAGTAGAGATCCTGCAGGTAGCACACGTTCTCGCATCGCCAGCAATGGCGATGGAAAAGGTAGTGCACGAGACCAACTGCCTCGCCGTTTCGTTCGGCGATCAGGCCGCACGGCTCGAATGGCCCGTCGTCCCCGGTAATCCGGCGAAAGGTTTCGGCATAGATGTCCTCGGCCACTTCGCTCTCGTAGAAGGCGAGGTAGCCGGTCCAAAGCCGCCGCCACTCCGCCTCGTCGGCAGCGTCGAGAGGGCGTATGCGAAGGTCGTCGGTCATCGGTCTCCGTCATGATTTCGAGCGCACCGGACGGTCCGGGCGCCACCGGGAGAAAGCCTAGTTGCCGTCCATCTTCCGCACAAGCACCGCTTCCGCACGAGCCGAGCGGCGTGCGGACGATGGACGACGTTTTCGAAAACCCATTTCGCCTTTCCGGCAAGCGGAGTAGGCTCACGCCCATGACCGAGGCCGCTCCCCCGTTTCCCGATCCCGCATCCCACGCGATCTTCCTCGATTTCGACGGTACGCTCGTCGATTTTGCCGAGGATCCCGAGGCCGTGACGCTCGATACGCCTGTCCGCGAAACGCTCGACCGGCTGCACACCCGCTTTTCCGGCGCGCTGGCGCTCGTGAGCGGACGCGCCGTCGCCTCGCTCGATCGGCTGACGGCACCGCTTCGCCTGCCGGCGGCCGGCGTCCACGGGCTGGAGATGCGCGTCCGCGATACCGTGACCACCAACGAGGAGGAGGCGGCACGGCTGAAGCCGGCACGCGCGCTTCTCGAGCGTGAGATGGGCGACGGCGAGCGCATCCGCGTCGAGGACAAGGGAGGCGCGATCGTGCTGCACTATCGCGGCGCGCCCGAGGCGGCCGACCGCGCGCGTACGCTTGCCGAGGCCGCGGCCGGTGAGGACGTGGGGCTCGTCGCCACGTCCGGCCACGCGATCGCCGAGATCCGCCCGAAGGCGATCACCAAGGCCGGCGCGATCGCCATGTTACTCGACCATGCGCCGTTCGCCGGCCGGCTTCCCGTCTTTCTCGGCGACGACGTGACCGACGAGGACGGCTTCAGGGCCGCGCAGGACGCGGGCGGCTACGGCATCAAGGTCGGCGAGGGCGAAACCGCGGCGCGGTACCGCCTTGCCTCGATCGCCGCAGTCCACGAATGGTTGGCATCCGGATGCGCCGAGACCGGCGCATAAGAACGTCCGCACGGGCGGAACCTCGCTTTCGCCCGGCGCGTTGATCGCGGCAGCAAGGGACGGGAAACGCGCATATGGACACGAACAAGGAAAAAGGCCGCCTCGTCGTACTTTCCAACCGGGTCGGCCCGCTTTCCGACTCCGGCAAGGCGGGCGGGCTCGCCGTCGGTCTCGGCGATGCGCTGCGCCGGCGCGGCGGCATCTGGTTCGGATGGTCCGGCAAGACCAGCGAACAGGGCACGTTTTCCGCCTTCGACCGCGAGACCGAAGGCGACGTCGAACTCGTGCGCGTCGACATGACGGAGCAGGAGAATACGGATTTCTACGGCGGCTACGCGAACACCACGCTGTGGCCGCTCATGCACTACCGGCTCGATCTCGCCGGTTTCGAGCGCCGGTTCGAGGCCGCCTACCGCCATATCAACCAGCGCATGGCTGCGCGTCTTTCCACGCTGCTCGAGGAAGACGACGTCGTGTGGGTGCACGACTATCATTACCTGCTCGTCGGCCACGAACTGCGCGAGACCGGCTTCAAGGGGCCGATCGGCTTTTTCCTACACATCCCCTTCCCGCCCCCGGAGATCTTCGCCGCCCTGCCGAACGCCAACTCGATCGTGCGCGGTATGGTCGACTACGACGTGATCGGCTTCCAGACGGAGCGCGATTGCCGCAATTTCTGCCGCTACATCACCGACGAACTCGGCGGCGAACAGGTGGACGAGGCACGCGTTCGCCTCGGCGACCGGACGATCATCGCCAAGGCCTACCCGATCGGCATCGACGCGGAAGGCTTCGAGAAGCTCGCCCGCAGCGCCGATGCGCTGGCGCTTCGCAAGAAGCTCTACACGATGCTCGAAGGGCGCCATCAGGTCGTCGGCGTCGACCGTCTCGACTATTCCAAGGGCATCCCTGAGCGCCTGCGCGCCTTCGACGAGCTGTTGCAGACCTACCCGGAAAACCGCGGCAAGGTCACGTTGCTGCAGATCGCGCCGCTCTCGCGTGCCGAGCTGGAAAGCTATCGGGATCTCAGACGCGAGCTCGAGGAGCTTGCCGGCCACATCAACGGCGCCTTCGGCACGCTCGAATGGACGCCGATCCGCATCATGACGCGCGGTTTCACGCGCCGGGCGCTGGCAGGCATCTGCCGGGCCTCGCGTGTCGGTCTCGTCACCCCGCTCCGCGACGGCATGAACCTCGTCGCCAAGGAGTACGTCGCCGCGCAGGACCCGGAAAATCCCGGTGTCCTCGTTCTCTCGCGCTTTGCCGGCGCGGCCCGCGAGCTGCAGGCCGGCGCGCTGATGGTCAACCCGCACGATCCGGGCGACGTCGCCGGGGCGCTGCAGACGGCCGTGACCATGCCGCTTGCCGAACGCCAGCGCCGCTTCGAGACGATGCGCGAGCCGGTCTTCCGGACGACGGCGCAGAGCTGGTGCGCCGATTTCCTCGCGGAACTCTACGCGTTTCGCGCGGGCGACCGCTCGGGCGCGGCATAGGCGACGGCACGCGTCGAACGGCTGGATCATATCCCGCCGGCATCCTCAAGCACGGAGAGCGGCTTCGGCCTGCGAACCGGATCCCGAAGCCCGGATGTCATCGGGATCCGGCATTCGAGTTCTCGCGTCGGCCGGTGTCGCATGGCAGCTTTTCGCGTAGCGCGGTTGCCGCAGCGCAGCATCGGTCTATTCTTCCCGTTCGACCGACCGATCCCTTCCGAGCGCAGCCATCATGTCCGAAGCCGCACAATGCGTGGACGACCGTGCATCGCATGACGAACGCACGCTGAGTTCCGCCGAGACGCTGCTGATCGCGATTGCCTGCGGCGCGCTGGCGGCGAACCTCTATTACGCACAGCCGCTCGTCGATCTGATCGCCCCGTCCGTCGGTCTCGGCAACGCGGCGGAAGGCATGATCGTAACCGCGACGCAGATCGGCTACGCGGCCGGGCTGATCCTGCTTCTGCCGCTCGGCGACCTTCTCGACAGCCGCAAGCTCGTGCTGGCGACCATGCTCGTCAACATCGTCGCCATTCTCGGCATGGTCGCGACGACGAGCGAGGCGAGCTTCTTCGCCGCGATGCTCTTCGTCGGCGCCAGTTCCACGGCGGCGCAGCTTCTCGTGCCCCTTTCAGCGACGCTGACACCGCAGCACCGACGCGGTGCCGTCGTCGGCCGGGTCATGAGCGGGCTCCTGATGGGCATCCTGCTCGCGCGCCCGGCGGCAAGCTTCCTCGCCGACCATATCGGCTGGCGGGGGGTGTTCGTCGCCTCGGCCGGCCTGCTCCTCGTCATCGGCATCTTCCTCATGCGCATGCTGCCGAGCCACCAGTCGCAGACGCGCCAGTCCTATGGAAAGCTGCTGCGCTCGCTCGCGACCCTGCTCGCCACCGAGCCGGTGCTGCGCCGGCGCGCCTTCTACCATGCGATGATGTTCGCCGCGTTCTCGATGTTCTGGACGGGCGCGCCGCTACTCCTGCTTTCCGACGCCTACGGCTTTTCCAACAGCCAAGTGGCGCTCTTCGCGCTCGTCGGCGTCCTCGGGGTGTTCGCCGCACCCGTTTCCGGTGCGCTCGCCGATCGCGGCCATGGCTATGCCGGCACGATCGCCGCGCTATCGATCGCCATCGCGGCCTTTGCGCTGGCGATCTTCGGCAACCATTCCCTGCTCGCCCTTCTTGCCGCCGGCGTGCTGCTCGATCTCGGTGTCCAGGGCAACATGGTCATCAGCCAGCGCGAGATCTTCGCGCTCGATCCAGAGATCCGCAACCGGCTGAACGCAGTCTACATGGCGACGTTCTTCTGCGGCGGCGCGGTCGGTTCCGCACTGGTCAGCCCGCTGATGCACTATTTCGGATGGAACCTCTTCGCGATCGTCGGCACGGCGTTTCCCGTCGTCGCGCTCGTCGCCTTCTTCCTCTTCGAGCCGAGCCCGAGCGAGACGCCGCGGGCAGAAACCGCAAGCGACGTCGCTTAGAGACTTTCAGGCGGTGCTCACGCTCCCTCGATCTCCTCGCGCAGCATTTCCAGTTCCAGCCATTCCTCTTCCATGCGCTCGATCGCCTCGCGCTTTTCGGTCAGCCGTTCGGCGTGGTCGTTGAAGGCCGCCGGATCGCTGGCATAAAGGGCCGGATCGGCCATCTCCGCCTCGATCTCGCCGATCGCCGCTCGCTCGGCCTCGATGCGCTCCGGCAGGGTCTGCAGCGCATATTTCTGCTTGTAGGAAAGCTTGCCGGCCGTTGCGCCCTTCGGTCTTTCCGCCTTGGCGTTCGAAGAAGCACTTTTGGCGGCCTGCCGGCGCGCCTGTTCCGCGCCCTTGCGCTGGGCGAGCATGTCGGAATAGCCACCGGCATATTCGGTCCATCGCCCGTCCGGGTTCGCCGCGTCGGCCGGCGCCAGCGTCGTCGTCACGGTCCGGTCGAGAAAGTCGCGATCGTGGCTGACGAGGATGACCGTTCCGTCGAACCCGGCGACGAGTTCCTGCAACAGGTCGAGAGTCTCCATGTCGAGATCGTTCGTCGGCTCGTCGAGCACGAGAAGGTTCGCAGGCCGGGAAAGCATGCGCGCCAGGATCAGCCGCGCGCGCTCGCCGCCCGAAAGCTCGCGGATCGGCGTGCGCATCTGCTCAGGCTGGAAGAGGAAATCCTTCATGTAGCCGGTCACGTGGCGCTGCTCGCCATTGACGACGAGGCTGTCGCCGCGCCCGTCCGTCAGATAATCGGCGAGCGACTGTTCGAGCTTGAGATCGGCCCGCTTCTGGTCGAGCGTGGCGATCTCGAGATTGGTTCCGAGCCGGATCGAGCCGGCATCCGGTTCGAGCGTGCCGATGAGCATGGAAAGCAGGGTCGTCTTTCCCGCCCCGTTCGGTCCGACGAGGCCGAGCCGGTCGCCGCGCGAAAGCCGGATCGAGAAATCTTTCACGATGGGCCGTTCGCCGTAGACCTTGGCGATGTCGAGCGCTTCCACGACGAGCTTGCCGGATTTCTCCGCATCCGACGCGCTCGCATTGATCGTCCCTGTCGGACCGCTATGCTCGCGGCGCTGCTGGCGCATCTGCTGCAATTCGGCGACACGGCGCTGGTTGCGCTTGCGGCGCGCCGTCACGCCGTAGCGCATCCAGTGTTCCTCGCGCTCGATCGCGCGATCGAGCTTCGTCTGCTCGACCTCTTCTTCTTCGAGCACCTTGTCGCGCCACGCCTCGAAACCGGAAAACCCCTCCTCGAGCCGGCGCGCCACGCCGCGATCGAGCCAGAGCGTCGCCTTCGATACCCGCTCGAGGAAGCGACGATCGTGGGAGATCACCATCACGGCGGAGCGGCTGCGCGCAATCTCGCCTTCCAGCCATTCGATCGTCGGCAGATCGAGATGGTTCGTCGGCTCGTCGAGAAGCAGGACGTCCGGCTCCGGCGCGAGCACGCGGGCAAGGGCCGCACGTCGCGCCTCGCCGCCGGAAAGCCGTTCGGGATCGGCATCGCCGGAAATGCCGAGCTGTTCCAGAAGATAGGTGACGCGGAAGGGATCGTCGCCCGGGCCGAGACCGGCTTCGGCATACTCCCGCACGCTTCCGCAGCCGGCGAAATCCGGCACCTGTTCGAGGTAGCGCACCGTCGCGGAAGGATGCCGGAAGATCTCGCCGGATTGCGCTTCCGCGATCCCGGCAGCGATCTTCATCAGCGTCGACTTGCCGGAACCGTTGCGTCCGACGAGGCAGATCCGTTCGCCCGGTTCGACCTGGAAGGAAACGCCGGCGAGGAGCGGCGTGCCCCCGAAGGTCAGCCGTATGTCGTCGAGCTTGAGGATCGGCGGAAGAGCCATGGCGCGCGGATCAGCCTTTGTCGTTCGGATCGGGGCGGGTGACGAGAAGCGCGGTGCCGGATCGAAGCGTGATCGCGACCGGCCCCAGCGCCTTGTTGGAGATCGTGCGCGAGGAGCCGAACGGCAAGGTGTAGTCGTCGAGCGGAAAGCGGGCGCCGTCGATCGTCAGGCCGTTCAGTTCGCTGAAGCCGACGATCGAGAAGACCGTTCCCGCGGTAAGCGGCACCTCGATGCGGCCGGGCGAAAGCGCGACGGCATCCTCCCTTCCCGAGGTGAGTTCGACGTTCCATCCTTCGGCGCGGAGGCGGCAGGCAAGCACGCAATGGAGGAGCGCATGGTCGGACCGGTCTCCGCCGAGCCCGCCGGCGAGAACGAGGTCGCCCGCCCCCCGCTCGATCGCGGCGCGCACGGCAAGCTCGCCATCGGTCTCGTTCTTCGCCGTCGCGAAGGACTGCCGCTCGACATCCGGCCACGCGGCCGACAGGTCGGGAGACGCCGAGTCGAAGTCGCCGATCCACAGTTCCGGCGTGACGCCGAGCACTTCCGCATGGCGCATGCCGGAATCGGCGGCGACGCTACGCCATCCCGCGACCCGTGCGCGAAAGGCCGGCGTTACCGTCAACGGACCGCCGAGAAGGACGAGGAAGGGCAAGCGTGCGTTCATCCTCGCGCCATAACAGGTTTCGCGACGCTTGCCATCGCCCTAGCCATCGCCCCGGGCAATCGCCGCGAGCGATCCGCTCTTGCCGCACCGCGTGGCGATCGCTATGTCTCGCATGCAAGCTCTAACGGGGTGCCGTCATGCCGCAAGGCAGGATGGCTGAGAGGCGCAAGCGCCAACCCGAGGAACCTGAACCGGTTCGTACCGGCGGAGGGATTAGACACGTGCGCCAGCGCACCTCCTTTCCAGCCATACGGCGAGCGGTTCGACCACCGAAGGCCCCGAACGGGCCGGAAACAGGGAGGTCGCACACCATGCGCCCGATCACACTCTTCACCGCGGCGGTCCTTTCGATCGCCATGTTCGCCGGCACAGCACGCGCGGCCGACAAGCCGGTGCTCACCGTCTACACCTATGACAGCTTCACCGCCGACTGGGGGCCCGGTCCGAAGGTGAAGGCCGCCTTCGAGAAGACCTGCGGCTGCACGCTCGAATGGGTCGGCGCCGAGGATGGCGTCGCGCTCTTGAACCGGCTGCGGCTCGAAGGCCAAAGCAGCAAGGCCGACGTCGTGCTCGGCCTCGACACGAACCTCGTCGCCGCGGCGAAGAAGACGGGCCTCTTCGCGCCTGTGGATATCGACCGCAAGGCGATCGACGTTCCCGGCGGCTTTTCCGACCCGGATTTCGTGCCGTTCGACTACGGCTATTTCGCCGTCGTCTACGATTCGAAGACGATCAAGAACCCGCCGAAGAGCATGAAGGAACTCGTCGACGGCGATCCCGACACCAAGATCGCCATCGAGGATCCGCGCACCTCGACGCCCGGCCTCAGCCTGCTCCTGTGGATGAAGAAGATCTACGGCGACGATGCCGGCAAGGCCTGGTCGAAACTGTCCAGACGCGTCCTCACCGTCTCCCCGAGCTGGTCGGACGCCTACGGGCTGTTCACCAAGGGCGAGGTGCCGATGGTCCTATCTTACACCACTTCGCCCATGTACCACATGATGGAGGACCACACCGACCGGTACCGCGCCGCGCATTTCAGCGAAGGGCACTACATGCAGATCGAGGTCGCCGGCATGCTGAAGAACGCCGCGCAGCCGAAGCTCGCCGAAGCGTTCCTGCAGTTCATGGTCTCTCCCGCCTTTCAGGACGTGATCCCGACCACCAACTGGATGCTGCCGGCCGCGCACATGGACAAGCCGATCCCCACTGCCTTCGAAAAGCGGGTCAAGGTCGAAAAGCCGTTGCTCTACGATCCGCAAACCGTCGCCGAACACCGCAAGGCCTGGATCGACGAGTGGCTGGCGGCGATGAGCAAGTAGCCCGTCGCGCACCATGCTGACGAACGGTGAACGCCGGCGATGGATCGTCGGCGGCGGGCTGGCGCTGGCGCTGATGGCGGCACTGGTGCTTGCCGCCGTTGTGCCGCTGCTCGTCGCGACGGCCGGCGGCGCGGAGGCGCGTTCGGCGACTTTCGACACGTATATCTGGCGGGTGACGCGGTTCACGCTTCTGCAAGCCGGGCTTTCGACGCTGCTCTCGGTAGCGCTCGCGATACCGGTGACGAGCGCGCTCGCCCGCCGGCGACGCTTCTTCGGCCGCGAGTGGCTCGTGCGGCTTCTCGCCGTGCCGCTCGGCCTGCCGCAGATCGTCGCCACGCTCGGGCTTCTCGCCGTCTGGGGGCGGCAGGGCCTCGTCAACGAGGCGCTGCTTGCCGCGGGCGCCGGCTATCCGGTTTCGATCTACGGGCTGCCGGGCATCCTGCTCGCCCACGTCTTCTTCAACATGCCCCTCGCCGCACGCCTCATGCTCTTCGAGGTCGAGCGCACGCCCGGCGAATACTGGGCACTCGCCGGTCAGCTTTCCATGCGCCGCAGCGCCGTCTTTCGACTGATCGAGTGGCCGGCGATCGCGCGCGTTCTGCCGGGCGCGGCCGGCCTCGTCTTCATGCTGTGCGCGACGTCCTTCACCATCGTGCTGCTGATCGGCGGCGGACCCGGAGCGACGACCATCGAGGTGGCGATCTATCAGGCGCTGCGCTTCGATTTCGACCCCCCGCGCGCGGTGGTGCTCGGCCTCTTCCAGATCGTGCTCACCGGCCTCGTGCTCGTCGCCCTGAAATGCCTCGGCGGACGGGCCGAACATGGCGGCACGAGCGGGCGTGCCGTGCGCCGGCAGGAGCCGGACACGGCACTCGCGCGCACTGCCGACGGCACGGCGATCGCCCTCGGCGCCGCCTTCCTCCTCGCGCCGATGGCGGCCATCGCCGTCGACGGCCTGCGCGCGGACCTCTTGCGGCTTCTTGGCGAAGGCGCGGTCTGGCGCGCGATCGGCACCAGCCTCGCCATCGCCTTCGTCGCCGGATGCCTGGGTGTCCTGCTCGCCCTCGTCCTGGCGGCGGCCCGCCATGCAGCCCTTCCGCTGGCGATGCGCCATGCGAGCGCTCGTGCCTTTTGCGCAAGCACAGGTGCGGCCTCCTCGCTCATCCTGCTCGTGCCGCCGATCGTGCTGGGTGCCGGATGGTTCGTGGCCCTTCACGGGGTCACGGACGTCTTCGCACTGGCACCGGTGGTCGTGGTTATCATCAACGCGATGATGGCGCTGCCCTTCGTGGTGCGCGTCGTCGAGCCGGCGCTTGCCAGCCACCGCGCGCGCACCGGCCGGCTGGCGCTTTCGCTGGGCATTTCCGGCTGGCGGCGCATGCGGCTCGTCGACTGGCCGGGGCTGCGCCGGCCGCTCTTCGTCGCGCTCGCCTTCGCCATGGCGCTTTCGCTCGGCGATCTTGGTGCCATCGCGCTCTTCGGCGGCCAGGGAACGACCACCCTTCCCTACCTGCTCCTTCAGCGCATGGGCAGCTATCGCACGGCGGACGCGTCCGGTCTCGCCCTTCTGCTCGCCATCGTCTGCCTGGCGCTGATGACGGCCGGCTCGCTTGGAACACGCGAAGAGGAGCGACCGTGGTGAACCAGATGCAATCCGGCGGTGCGACGATCGTGCTCGACGGCGTCGAACTCGGTCTCGGCGACTTCGCGGTTTCCTTCGACCTCGATCTGCCGGCCGGCGGCCTGACGGCGATCACGGGGCCATCGGGTGCCGGCAAGTCGACGCTTCTGTCCCTCGTCGCCGGCTTCGAACGTCCCGCACGCGGCCGCGTGGCCCTCGGCGGCCACGACGTGACGCGGCTCGGGCCCGGCGAGCGTCCCGTCTCGATGGTCTTTCAGGAAAACAATCTTTTTGCCCATCTCGACGTCGGCACAAACATCGCGCTCGGCATCGACCCGAGCCTGAAGCTCGGCAAGGCCGACCGCGAGCGCATCGACGACGCACTCGCGCGGGTCGGGCTCGACGGATACGCCCGGCGCAAACCGGGCGAACTCTCCGGTGGAGAACGCCAGCGCGTGGCGATCGCCCGCTGCCTCGTGCGCCGCCGTCCGATCCTGCTTCTCGACGAGCCCTTCGCGGCGCTCGGGCCGGGATTGAAGGCGGAGATGCTGCGTCTCGTCGCGGCGCTCCATCGCGAGACGGGAATGAGCGTGGTGATGGTCACCCACGAACCCGCGGACGCGCAGGCGATCGCTCAGACGGTCGTCTTCGTGAAGGATGGCCGGATCGTTGCCGATGGGAACGCACGCGACTTCTTCGCCCGGACCGACGTTCCGGGTCTCGCCGCCTATCTCGGCAAAAATGACACATGAGGACCAAAACACCGGCAGGACCGGCGACCCGGCACTGACATTGGCCGGCATCTTCGCGTAGAAGGCGAACGAGCGGCAGGAACCGGCGGCGGGACGACGCGCCGGCCCCGAAATCTGGATCCCTATCGGCACGACTTTCGCAGTGAACGTGAGACTGTCTGGAGCAAACAGCACTGCAGCCCTTCGAACGGGCTTCCGCCGGTCGGCATCGTGCCCGACGGGCCTTTTGCGTCATGCTGCCCTCGCCGCGATCATCTGCCTTTCGGCAGGATGCCAGTCCTTCCTCGACCGCAGCGATGCCGCGGACGTTTCGGTGCACCCTTCGAAGACGCCGCAGATCGTTTCCGAGGTTTCCAAGGCGGATCCGAAGGCCAAGCTCGGCGCGCAGGAACACCCGCGCATCCTTTCGGCCTATGGCGGCGCCTATCACGACGACGATCTGGACCGGCTGGTCGCGCGGATCGTCGGCGCATTGACGGCCGTGTCCGATAATCCGGACCAGACCTACCGCATCACCGTGCTCGACTCGCCTTCCGTCAACGCCTTCGCACTGCCCGGCGGATACATCTATGTCAGCCGCGGATTGCTGGCACTCGCCGACGACGCTTCGGAGGTGGCAGCCGTGATCTCCCACGAGATGGGCCACGTAACGGCCAATCACGGGATCGAACGCCAGCATTTCGAGGAAACCCAGCACCTCAACCAGCGCGTGGTCGACGAGGTGCTCTCGAACCGGCTCGAGAGCAACGCCATGCGCGCGCAGAACAAGCTTAAGCTCGCTGCCTTCTCCCGCCAGCAGGAACTGCAGGCCGACCGCATCGGCGCCCACATGCTCGGCCGCGCCGGCTACGACCCCTACGCGGCGGCCCGCTTCCTGAAGACGATGGCGGAATACGCCGACTTCGTCGCATCGGATCCGAACCGCGACTCGAGCCTCGATTTCCTCTCCTCGCACCCCAACACGCCGGAGCGCATCAAGCGCGTGCGCGCATACGCCGAGGAGTTCGGCAAGCCTGGAACCGTCGGCAGCCGCGGACAGGATTATTTCCTCGACGGGATCGAGGGGCTGCGCTTCGGAGACAAGCCCAAGGACGGCTATGTTCGCGGACAGGTCTTCCTGCACCCCGATCTCGGCATTCGCTTCGCCGTTCCGAAAGGCTTCACGCTTCGCAATACCGACAACGCGGTGCTGGCCTCCGGCCCTGACGACCTCGCCGTGCGTTTCGACGCCGTGGACGCCGACGGCAAGGGGTCGCTGGAAGACTACGTCGACAGCGGCTGGATCAACGGGCTCGATCCAAGCTCGATCAAACACACGACGATCGCTGGTATGCCCGCCGTAACGGGCCGCGCGATGGCCGATCAGTGGCAGTTCGACGTGACGGTGATCCGCTTCAACGGGCGCATCTATCGCTTCCTCACCGCCGCTCCGCGCGACAGCGACCGGCTCGAGGACGTCGCAAATGCCGTGCGTTCGAGTTTCCGACGCATGACGCAGAGCGAGATCGCGTCCGTCGGACCGCTTCGCGTGCGCGTCACCCGCGTCGCGCCGGGCGATACCGTTGCGACCTTCGCCGCACGCATGCAGGGAACGGTGGACAAGGAAAGGCTGTTCCGAATCCTCAACGGCCTCGGCCCGACCGAAACCCTGAAGCCCGGCGAGCGGGTCAAATACATCGCACAGTGACCGCAGTGTAAGCGCCTACACCCCTTGTGGGCGGCGTTCGCAGAGCAGCGGACGCCTGTTGTCGCGTCCAGTTTGGCGGAACGTCGGGAGCCGGGCCCGTTGACGCGCTAGCCGAGCGGCAGCGATGGACGCACTTCGACGTCAGATCGTTCACGACATCATTCCAACGCGACGCCGTTCCCCTCACGATCGAGGGAATACCGCCGAACCGGGAAATGTGCGTGTGCACCAAGCGTTGGTTGAAGCATTGCCGATGAAAGCCGGATTGGCTTTCACGTACCGGGACTGCGGTTGAACGGGGCCACAAAGCACGTTCGGCGAACGGATGTTCGTCGGACGTGCGCCGTCGTCTTCCTACATGCTGCCGATCGCCGGCTGCTGCTCGACGAGGGCTGCCTTGAGCTTCTGCAGCGCCCGGCTTTCGATCTGGCGTACGCGCTCCTTGGAAATGCCGAGCGCGGCACCGAGCGATTCGAGCGTCGCACCGTCTTCGGCAAGCCGACGCTCGCGGATGATGCGCAGTTCCCGCTCGTTCAGCGATCCCATTGCCGTCATCAGCCATGCCGAGCGGCGTTCGTCGTCGATCATGGAACCCACCTGCTCGTCCGGCAGGGGATCGTCGCTCGGCAGGAATTCCATGCGGTCGGAACTGCCCGAGTCCGAATCCGTCATCGGCGCGTTCAGCGAGGTGTCCGGTCCGGAAAGCCGTGCATCCATCGACGCGACGTCCTTGATCTGGACGCCGAGCGCGCTCGCGATCTCGGCATGCATGGCGCTTTCGCTCAGCTTGCCCTCGCCCTGCGAGAGCTTCGCGCGAAGCCGGCGGAGATTGAAGAAGAGCGCCTTCTGTGCGGAGCTGGTTCCACCGCGCACGATCGACCAGTTGCGCAGGATGTAATCCTGCATGGACGCTCGGATCCACCACGTCGCATAGGTTGAAAAGCGCACGCCCCGTTCCGGTTCGAAACGAGCGGCAGCTTCGAGGAGCCCGACATGGCCTTCCTGGACGAGATCGCTCATCGGCAGGCCGAAATTACGGAAACGCGATGCCATGGCGATGACGAGGCGCATATGTGCCGTCGTGATCTTGTGCAGCGCCTGCTGGTCCTGCGCGTCCTTCCAGCGAACGGCGAGGTCATGTTCTTCCTCGCGTGCGAGGTAGGGTGCGGACATCGCCGCCTTGATCATCCGCCGTCGGGCCGAAACTTCCTTCATGGGACTTCTCCACGCTAGCCTGTCGCTTACCTGTGCTGTCGAACTTCGGCGCGACGACCCCCGTCCCGATTCGTTCCCAGCGACCCGGATGCCTAAGCACCCATTCGCGGAACCTACGGGGAACGCGAAGGTTCCCCATGGTCCGATCGACACCTTCACAACGGTGTGTTCAAGCTTTGCCGCCGAAACAGGGTGTCAAAGGGGTGGGCGGCCAGCCGCTTCGCTCACCTTCCTCGTCACTTCAACGAACGGGACGGATCGTTGGATCCATTGCCCGATCGACAAAAAGCCCGGCACGAATGCCGGGCTCCCATTCACGCTCGCCGATGTGGTCGCGCCGTCAAGCGGCCGCATCCTGCGTTTCCTCGTCGTTGTTCGCCTTGCCGCGCTTCGGCCCCTTGCCGAGATGCGTCTCGACGAGATTGACGGCTTCCGTCTCCGAAACCTTGCGCACGGCGGCGATCTCGCGCGTCATGCGGTCGAGAGCGGCCTCGTAGAGCTGGCGCTCGGAATAGGACTGCTCCGGCTGGTTCTCCGCGCGGTAGAGATCGCGCACGACCTCGGCGATGGAGACGAGATCGCCCGAATTGATCTTGGCGTCGTATTCCTGCGCGCGGCGCGACCACATGGTGCGCTTAACACGCGCGCGGCCTTCGACGATCTTCAACGCACGATCGACGAATTCGGTCTCGGAAAGCTTTCGCATGCCGATATCCATCGCCTTGGTAACGGGCACCTTCAGACGCATCTTGTCCTTGTCGAAGTCGATAACGAAGAGTTCGAGCGTGTGACCTGCGACCTCCTGCTCCTCGATGGCGACGATCTCGCCGACGCCGTGCGCCGGGTAGACGATCGATTCACCGGTCTTGAAGCCCTGCCGCTGGGACGACTTTTTTTGCTGGGTGGTCATGCTTTCTTGAACTCCCTGTTACTAGACGGCCGGACGAAAGCGCTGAGCGCGCCGCCGGCCGGACTGAAGCTTGAGACCTGCTGAACGAGCCTAGATGCCGGGATCCGGCATGATGCGGTGGCAAAGACGGCGAGAAGAGGCGAAAGATGCCTCGAACGGGGGCAGCCAGGGACTGCCGATCCACTCATTCCACTGCATGCGCGCGCACCGGTTTTTCGGATTTTTGGGCGTCGCGAAAGTCGGTTCGCGACACGTTTACGTCAGCCTGAAAAGGTCTAGCACAAAACGCGCCGCAAATCAATTATTTGGAGATGGTTGCGCAAACGCAACGACCGCCGGCGTCCTGCACCGTCGGAACTGCGGCATCGCGCCGCACTGCAGCATCGGCAGGGAAGCTTCTCCCGGTGCCGAACCCCTCGCCACGGGGGCCATGACGGCGAAGCGATCTAGTCGCCTTCGCCGGGTGCGGACGAGAAGAACTTCTCGTACTTGTTCTCCACGCCGTCGTGCTCTTCGGCATCCGAAGGCGGATCACGCTTGATCGTGATGTTCGGCCACTTCTCGGCGTATTCCGTGTTGACCTTCAGCCACTGGTCGAGGCCCGGCTCGGTATCGGGCTTGATCGCCTCGGCGGGGCATTCGGGCTCGCACACGCCGCAGTCGATGCACTCGTCCGGGTGGATGACCAGCATGTTCTCGCCCTCGTAGAAGCAGTCGACCGGACACACTTCCACGCAATCCATGTACTTGCAGCGGATGCAGTTGTCGGTGACGAGATACGTCATGGTTCACTCCGCACGAATGCTGTGGCGTTTCGGCGTCGGGGTAGCGAGTTTGGCTGGGCTTGGCAAGAACAAAGCCGGCGTGCCGAAAGGCCTATGCGGAACCCGATTCCACGTTTGCGGCAAACCGCGCAATCGGGCCGAAAAACCGCTTACCGAAGCCCCTCGAAAGGGGCGGAACACTATTCGTCGTCGCCGCGCATGCGGTCGAGCTGCCGGCGTTCGCGCTTCGTGGGCCGTCCGCTTCCCACTTCGCGCACCGGCACGGGCGAGGACGCCTGCCGCTCGCTTCGCGAGGGTGCCGGTGGCGTCAGATCGCGGTAGAGTTCGCGCGCTTCCGAATAGGGCCCCCGCCGGGTCCCCGGTGCGACGACCTCGAGCACGCGCACGTCGCGATCGAGAGTGATGGTGAGCACGTCGCCGACCTTCACCGCATGGCTCGGCTGACCGATCTTCGCGCTGTTGACCCGCACGCGCCCCGACTGCGCGAGCTTGGCCGCGAGCGATCGCGACTTCGTCACGCGCGCGAAGAAGAGCCATTTGTCGACGCGCTGGCCCGCCTGGCTGGCCGGCACCCCGTCACCGCTCACTTCTTGAGCTGCTCCTTGAGCGCGGCGAGCTTGGCAAAGGGCGAATCCGGGTCGATCGGCCTGTCGCGCTGCGGCGAAGGCTGTCCGCGACCCTTGCCGCCCGGCGCGCCGGCATGCTTCGGCTTGCCGCCCTGCCTGCCTTCACCCTTGCCCGGCTTGCCCTTGCCGCCGCGCGGCTTGCCTGCGCCGCGATTGTGGCGCTCGTTTTCGCGCCCACCTGCCTCGCGGTTACCGGGATCCTGATGACCCGCCTCACGATTTCCGGCCTCGCGATTTCCGGCTTCGCGCCCGCCCGCTTCGCGGCGTCGCGGACGGCCGCGCTGCTGTTCGTTGCGTCCGAGCGGTCGCCAGAGGAGAACCGGCTTTTCTTCCGCCGTCCCGGTATCCGAAGTATCGGATGCGGACCCATCGGGATCGGATGCATCGTTCTGCGATGCACCGACTTCCACGGACGCGGCATCCGGCGATGGGGTCTCCGCCGCCTTCGCGCCAGCCGACTGCAGAACGGTCTCGCCGCTCGCCTGCTCCCGGTCGATCTCGCCGTTTTCAAGCGGAGCGGTGGTTGCGGACACTGCGACCGCTTCCGCGGGATCGGCCGGCGCATCCTCGACGCCGGTCGCCGGCGCAGCTTCTTGCGAAACCGTTCCGGCGTCGGCTTCGCTCGCCTGCGCAGCTTCCGCCGGTTCTTCGCCGGCAGCGGCATCGCTGGTCGTCGCTTCGCTCGCAGCCGGCTCGGTGGGCGCAGCCGCATCCTGCGAACCGGCAGCCTGCACCGGCTCGTCCGTCGTCTCAGGTTCCCCCGTCGCATTCACTTCCGGCGACGGCGGAGCGGCCTCGATATCCATCTCGGCCAGATGCGCCTTCGCCGTTTCGGCCGGCACGGGTTCGGCGCGGTAGCCGAGCCCCTTGAGGATCTCTTCCATGTCGTCCGGCGTCGCGCCGAGGATCGAGAGCATCGCCGGCGTCGTCACGAAACGGCGCCCGTCATAACCGCCTTCAGGACGCCGGTTCTGTCCGGGCTTCCACTGCAGGGCCGGGCGGATGAGATCGGAAAGCCGTTCGAGAATGTCGATACGCACGGCCCGCTTGCCGAGAAAGCGGAAACCGGCCAGCCGATAGAAGTCGCGCGTGACCTGGAGGTCGGTGACGACGGAGGTCCGTCCGGCCGCAAGCGTGGCGATGACGTCGCCGTAGCCGGGCTTTTCCATCGCGTCGTTCTTCAGCGCCCACAAGAGCGTGATGAGTTCGGCGGGTGCGGGCTTGAGAAGCGTCGGCACGAAGACGTGATAGGCACCGAAGCGCACGCCGTAGCGGCGCAGCGATGCGCGCGCCTCCTGGTCGAGCGAACGGATTTCCTCGGAGACGTCGCGCCGGAACAGCACACCGAGCGCCTCGACGAGCTGGAAGGCGACGCCGCGCGCGAGCCCCGTCAGGTCGTCGGCCTGGGAAAGCTGGTCGAGCGGCTTCAGCAGCGTGGCGATGGTGTGGTTGACGTATCGCTCCACGCGCGCGGCCACCAGATCGCGCGCGGCACCCTGCAGCGGCTCGTCGGCAAGCAGGATAACGCGCGGACGCAGCACGCTTTCGGAAGCCGCAAGCCTTCCCACCGGCTCGCCCATCCATCGGACCGTCGCGTCGGAGCCGAGCGCGAAATCGTTGTTGCCGCTCGCGTGAAGGCGCGCGGCACGCGCCTCGTACTCGTTCGCGAGCGCCTTCTGTGCGGCGGCGAGCACCGCCTTGGCGTCGGGCCCGTCGGCGTTCTGGTCCGGTACGAACCGGAAACCCGAGAGGTGGCCGACGGCATGCCCCTCGACCTCTACGGCCCCGCCCCCGCTGATTTCCGCTTCAAGCATCGCATTCTCTCTCAAGCGCTTCATGAGCACGGATGTCCTGCGGTCAACGAAGCGTTTCGTCAACCTCTCGTGGAGCGCGTCGGACAGTCGATCCTCGATTTCGCGCGTCTTTTCCTGCCAATGCGCCGGATCGGCCAGCCATCCGGGCCGATGCGAGACGTAGGTCCAGGTCCGGATCTGGGCGATCCGGCCGGAAAGCGTCTCGATATCGCCTTCCGTGCGATCGGCACGGTGCACCTGTTCGGCAAGGAAATCCTCGCTCACCGTCTTGTTGTCGACGAGGTCGGTGAAGATCGTGCCGATCAGCTCCGCATGCTGGGCCGGGGTAATGCGCCGGTAGTCCGGCAGGGCGCAGGCTTCCCACAGCTTTTCGAGCCGCGCGGGGCTCGAGGCGCGCTCGGCGATCTCGGGAAAGCGGGCGAGATGTTCGAGCGCCTGCTGGTCGACGGCCGGCAGCGCGCGCGTCAGCCCGGCGACGGCAGGCGTCGCGTCGAGACTGGCACGCAGCGCGTCGAGATTGGCGAAATCGAGCCCCTTGCTACGCCATTGCAACACCTTCACCGGGTTGAATTCGTGCGCCTCGATGCGCTGGACGACATCGTCGCCGATCGGTTCGGTGCGTCCGGTCACGCCGAAGGTGCCGTCGTTGACGTGGCGACCGGCCCGCCCGGCGATCTGTCCGAGTTCGGCCGGGTTCAGGGGCCGGAACTGATACCCGTCGAACTTGCGCGTCTGCGCGAAGGCCACGTGGTCGACGTCGAGGTTCAACCCCATGCCGATCGCGTCGGTCGCGACGAGATATTCCACGTCGCCGGACTGGTAGAGGGCGACCTGGGCGTTGCGCGTGCGCGGCGAGAGCGCGCCCATGACGACCGCCGCACCACCGCGCTGGCGGCGGATGAGCTCGGCGATGGCGTACACCTCGTCGGCGGAAAAGGCGACGATCGCCGTGCGCCGCGGCAGCCGCGAGATCTTGCGCGATCCCGCCCACAGGAGCTGCGAAAGCCGCGGCCGGCTAACGACGGTGATGCCCGGCAGAAGCTGTTCGAGAATACGCCGCATCGTGTCGGAACCGAGCAGCAGCGTTTCGTCGCGCCCGCGAAGATGCAAAAGCCGGTCCGTGAAGATGTGGCCGCGTTCGAGGTCCGCGGCGATCTGCACCTCGTCGATGGCGACGAAGGCGGCCGACGTCTCGCGCGGCATCGCCTCGACCGTGCATACGGAAAAGCGTGCACCGGCCGGCGTGATCTTCTCCTCGCCGGTGACGAGCGAGACCTGGTCCGCGCCGACGCGTTCGGCGACGCGTTGATAGACCTCGCGCGCAAGCAGGCGCAGCGGCAGGCCGATGACGCCGGAGCGGTGCGCGATCATGCGCTCGATGGCGTAGTGCGTCTTGCCGGTATTGGTCGGACCGAGGACAGCGGTGACGTCGCGTCCGCTGAGGATAAGGGGATCGCCCGGCGCGGGCGCAGAATGAAGCATCAGATCGGCGATCGTCGGTTCGTCGGGCCCTGCCCGCCAAGGGTATTGACCCGCCATGCGGATCGCAAGGGCGGGCGATGCCGTGCCGACACCGTTAAGGGATGGAACACATACGGAACGAAACGGCGACGAATCACTGACTCGTCCGGATTCCGCTTTCGTTCACGGCAACATATAGGGTCCCCTCGAAGGTGTGGCACCATATGCGGAATCACTTTCGTACGGGTTTCCAAAGTTCCGGGCCGAAACGTTAACGCCCGCATTCGATCGCTCCGGAAGAGTTGCGGGATGGCGGCAGCGGCGGGCGGACATCGGGTCGGAGTGCAGATCGTTGCGGGGGCCAACCGGGACCGAAGGGCCCCGATCGTTAAGAATCGGATCAGATACGGAACGAACGGGCGACGAATCACAGACCTGACCGTCTTCCCGTTTCGTTCACCACACGATCATGGGGTCGTGCGGCACGCAAGCCACAAGAAACGCCGGTTCGGGCACCGTCCTGTCGGTGCCCGAACCGTGAAAGGTTAACGGCAAACCCCGATTTCAGGCCATGTACTGGCCGCCATTCGCGGTGAAGGTCGAGCCGGTGATGAAGCCGGCTTCGTCGGCGGCGAGGAACACGACGCAGCGCGCGATCTCCTCCGGCTCGCCCAGGCGGCCGACCGGGATATAGGGCAGGATACGCTTGTCGAGCACTTCCTGCGGGACGGCGCGCACCATCTCCGTGCCGATATAGCCCGGCGCCACGACGTTGACCGTGATGCCCTTCGCCGCGCCTTCCTGCGCAAGAGACTTCGTCAGGCCGATGGCACCGGCCTTGGCGGCGGCGTAGTTCGCTTGGCCCATCTGCCCCTTCTGGCCGT
The DNA here is from genome assembly GCF_006516965.1 of Pararhizobium mangrovi. Classification (GTDB taxonomy): domain Bacteria; phylum Pseudomonadota; class Alphaproteobacteria; order Rhizobiales; family Rhizobiaceae; genus Pararhizobium_B; species Pararhizobium_B mangrovi. The sequence goes on from NZ_VHLH01000005.1 coordinate 164,089, forward strand.
TTATCGAGGAGATGTTGACGATGCGGCCGAACCCCCGCTCGCGCATGCCGGGCCATACCGGATGGATCATGTTGAAGAAGCCGGTCAGATTGACGCCCATGACCGTGCTCCACTGCTCGGGCGTCATCTTGTGGAACATCGCGTCCTGAGTGACGCCGGCATTGTTGACGAGGACGTCGACGGGTCCGATATCGGCTTCGACGCGGGCAATCCCCTCCTTGCAGGCGTCGTAGTCTCCGACATCCCATTTGTAGACGGGAATGTCGTGTTCCTTCCCGAAGGCGTTCGCCTTTTCCTCGTTGCCCGAAAAGGTCGCCACCGGAGAATATCCGGCCTCCTTCAACGCAATCGAGATGGCCGCGCCGATGCCGCGCGTGCCGCCGGTTACGAGTGCTACCCGTGCCATGATCAGATGTTCCTCCTCTTGATGGACGATGGTCTCACGGATCCCCAACGGATGCCGTGACGTCGGATACGAAAACGGCGCGGGGTTCGCCGCGCCGTGTGATTTCGGTTCTACGGGCCAAGGGCCGCCTCACGGACGTTCGACGCACATGGCAACACCCATGCCGCCGCCGATGCAAAGCGTGGCGAGGCCCTTCTTCGCGCCGCGCCGCTTCATCTCGTAGAGCAGCGTGGTGAAGATGCGCGCGCCCGAAGCGCCGATCGGATGGCCGAGCGCGATGGCGCCGCCATTGACGTTGACGATCTCCGGATCCCAGCCGAGTTCCCTGTTGACTGCGCAGGCCTGCGCGGCGAAGGCCTCGTTCGCCTCGACGAGGTCGAGGTCGGAGGCCGACCAGCCGGCCTTTTCGAGCGCCTTGCGGGAGGCGGGAATAGGGCCGGTCCCCATGATCTTCGGATCGACGCCGGCCGTCGCCCACGAAACGATGCGCGCCAGCGGCTCGATGCCGCGGCGCGAAGCTTCCTCTTCGCGCATGATGACGGTCACCGCAGCACCGTCGTTGATGCCGGACGCGTTGCCGGCCGTCACCGTGCCCTCCTTGTCGAAGGCGGGGCGAAGCTTGGCCATGCCCTCGACCGTCGCGCCCGGGCGGATATGCTCGTCGTTCTCGACGACCGTGTCGCCCTTGCGTCCCTTGACGGTGAAGGGCACGATCTCGTCGGCGAAGCGGCCGTCGTTCTGCGCGGCTTCGGCCTTGTTCTGCGACTTGGTGGCGAAGGCGTCCTGCTCCTCGCGCGTCAACTGGAACTTCTGCGCGACGTTCTCGGCGGTATTGCCCATGTGGTAGCCGTTGAAGGCATCCCAGAGACCGTCCTTGATCATCGTGTCGACCATCTTGAAGTCGCCCATCTTCACGCCGGAACGCAGATGTGCGCAATGCGGTGCGAGCGACATCGATTCCTGCCCGCCGGCGACGATGATCTCCGCGTCGCCCATGGCGATCTGCTGCATGCCGAGCGCGACGGCGCGCAGGCCGGACCCGCAGACCTGGTTCAGCCCCCAGGCCGTCTTACTCTCGGGAACATTGGCGGCAATCGCCGCCTGGCGCGCCGGGTTCTGGCCTTGCCCGGCGGTAAGGATCTGGCCGAGAATGACCTCGTCGACGTCTTCGGCTGCGACGCCCGCGCGCTCGAGTGCGGCGGTGATGGTCGCCGCGCCGAGCTCGTGGGCCGGCACGCTCGCGAACGCGCCGTTGAAGGTGCCGATGGCCGTGCGCGCGGCACTGGCGATAACGACGGAAGGCATGGACATGGACGTCTCCGATCCCGGTTCTGCGTGACCTGTTTAAGATGGATCGTGGCGCAGCCCACACGGCAAGTCAAACGCATGTTTTCGGCTCCGGCACCGCGGTCGTCAGCCAGCCGATCGAGCGTCGGTCGCGCTCGCTTCCATTCCCGTTCCAATTGAAGCGTCCGGTACGACGACAGGCTGCCCGGACGGCGCGAAGCAAACCGCACCGGCCCGAACTTGCCTCGGCACAACGTTCTCCCGAGAACCAGATTTCCGGCAATCGTTCGTCGTCACTTACATATTTTGCTGCATTGCGGCAAAACGAAAGCGTTTGTCAGCGCCCGATCTTTTCGCCTAGTGTTCGCGCTACGGGAGAGTTCGGGAAGCGACGGAGGTTCGCGACATGGCGAAGAAGAACGACGGCAACACGGTCATCAAGAAATACGCGAACCGGCGGCTCTACAACACCGGGACGAGCAGCTACGTGACCCTCGACGACCTCGCCGTCATGGTGAAGAAGGGTGAGGACTTCGTCGTTCAGGACGCCAAGTCGGGCGAGGACATCACCCATGCGGTGCTCACCCAGATCATCTTCGAGCAGGAATCCAAGACCGGCAACACGCTGCTTCCCGTTTCCTTCCTGCGCCAGCTCATCTCCTATTACGGCGACCAGATGCAGATGGTCGTGCCGAGCTATCTCGAACAGTCGATGGCCGCCTTCACCGCCCAGCAGGAACAGATGCGCGAGCAGCTGACGAAGGCGCTCGGCGACAATCCGATGGCCCGCAACATGCAACTGCCGATGCAGATGGCCGAGGAGCAGGTGCGCCGCAACACCGAAATGTTCTCGCAGGCGATGCGCATGTTCTCGCCCTTCTCGCTCGCCGGCGGAACGGGCACCGGTTCAGGCGGCGGAGCGAAGCCGGACGGCAGTAGTGCGCCATCCTCTTCCAGCGCGGCGACCAGAAGCGAGCGCGGTGCGGGTGCCGGCGATCTCGACGAGCTCAAGCAGCAACTTCGCGACCTCCAGAACCGCCTCGATTCGATGGGGCGGTAGCCCTTTTTTCCAAAATCAGTAGCCGACGGCCTGCCCGTCCTTGCGCGGATCCGAACCGGCGGTGAAGAAGCCGCGTTCGCGATCGATCGCGATCATCTGGCCGCCGCCCCACGGCGAAGCGGCTTCGGCAACGCCGTGCCCCATCGCGCGCAGCCCCTGCGCGACGCCAGCGCTGACGCCGGCCTCGAGGCCGAGCGTGCCCTCGCCGTTCCAGAAGACGCGCGGATGATCGAGCGCTTCCTGCGGGTCCATGCCGTGGTCGAGAAGGTTCGAAAGAACGTGACCGTGGCCCATCGGCTGATAGGCGCCGCCCATGACGCCGAACGAGACCGCCGGCAGGCCGTCCTTCATGACCATGGCCGGAATGATGGTGTGCAGCGGACGCTTGCCCGACGCGATCGCGTTCGGGTGGCCGGTTTCTACCCGGAAGCATGCGCCCCGGTTCTGCAGGACGACGCCGGACTCCGGCGTGACGATCTGCGAGCCGAAGGCGGCGAACACCGAGTTGATGAAGGAAACCGCCATGCCGTTCCCGTCGACGACCGTCAAATAGGTCGTGTCGGCGTTCGGGATCTCGGGCACGCGGATTTCCGGGTTGCGGCGTTCCGGATCGATCTGCGCGGCGAGTTCTTCGGCGTAGTCGCGCGAGATCAGGCGTTCGACCGACACCGTCATGTGATCGGGGTCGGCGAGCATGGCGTCGCGCACCGAATAGGCAAGGCGCGCGGCTTCCACCTCATGGTGGTAGCGCTCCAGGCTGTCCGGCGCCATGCGCCGCGTGCCGAGCCGATCCAGAAGGTTGAAGAGGATGAGCGCGACCATGCCCTGCCCGCTCGGCGGCAGTTCGAGCACGCGGTAGCCCGCGTAGTCGACGCCGATCGGCTCGACCCAGTCGGCCGTCACCGCCGCCAGATCGTCCTTGGCGAGGAAGCCGCCCTTTTCCTGCACGGTTTCGGCGATCTCACGCGCGACCGCGCCTTCGTAAAAGCCCGCGGCGCCCTTCGCGGCGATCGTCGAAAGCGTCCCGGCGAGTGCGGGAAACCGCATGCGGTCGCCGGCCTTCGGTGCCGCGTCGTTTACGAGCAGATGGCGACGCGCACCGGCATCCCGCTTCAGCGTCTCGACCTCGTCCTGCCAGTCGTCCGCCACGCGCGGCGCAACGGCGAAGCCGTTTTCCGCATACCCGATCGCATCGGCGAAAAGCCGCACGAAATCGAGCTTTCCGAACCGCTGGTGCAACGTTTCCCACGCCTTCACCGCGCCCGGCACCGTGACCGCATGGGGCGAATGGTGCGGGATCGTGTCGAAGCCGTTGTCGGCGAACCAGCCCTCTTCGATCGCGCGTGCCGAACGGCCGGAACCGTTCAGCCCGTGGACCGTGCCGTCCGGCTGCGCGACGATCGCGAAGCAATCGCCGCCGATGCCCGTCATCTGCGGCTCGACCACCGCGAGCGTCGCCGAGGCGGCAAGTGCGGCGTCGACGGCATTGCCGCCTTCGCGCAGCACGGCAAGCGCGGTCGCACTCGCCAGCGGATGCGAGGTGGCGGCAGCGCCGTTCTCGGCGATGACGGGCGAGCGACCGGGCAGATCGAAACGGCGCATGGCATTCCTCGACGACAGGGATGGAGCGAGCGGGTCGACGGCAATCGAGACAGGCAAGGGTGGATCGCCGCGCGCAATCCCATATGTGCATACAGGCAAGCCAACCGCGACGCAAAGAAAGGCAAGCGATGAGGGAAATTACGCTGAACCGGGCCAACCGCATCATCAACGCGGCATTCGCCGAAGGCAAGAAGCGCGAGCTGAAGCCGCTCGCCGTGGTGGTGCTCGACGCCGGCGGCCACGTGAAGGCGGTGCAGCGCCAGGACGGCGCGTCGATGCTGCGTTTCGAAGTGGCCTCGGGCAAGGCCTACGGCGCGCTGGCACTCGGCGTCGGCTCGCGATGGCTGCACAACCAGGCGGCCGAGAGACCGCACTTCCTGGAAGGGCTTTCCGGCGTGTCCGGCGACCGGGTCGTGCCGGTGCCGGGCGGCGTTCTCGTGCGTGACGGGCGCGGTGCGCTCCTTGGCGCCGTCGGCATTTCCGGCGACAGCTCCGACAACGACGAGGCCTGCGCCATCGCCGGGATCGAGGTCGCGGGCTTTACGCCACAGGCCGAATGAGCGGCCTTACGTATCAGGCCGAATAAGCGGCCTTACGCGTCAAGCCGAATGAACGGCGAGATTGACAAGCCGACCAGGCGGCAGACGCAAAACGCCGATCAGGCGGCAAACGCAAGACGCCGATCAGGCGGCAGACGCGAAAAGGCCGGCGCACGGGCGCCGGCCTTCGATCAACGCGGCGAAGAGCGGAACGCTCTTACGCGGATTCCTTCGGCGTCAGAACCTGCCGGCCGCGATACATGCCCGTCTTCAGGTCGATGTGGTGCGGGCGACGGTACTCGCCGGAATCCTTGTCCTCGATGTAGGACGGCGCCTTCAGCGCATCGGCCGAACGGCGCATGCCCCGCTTGGACGGGCTCGTCTTTCGCTTCGGTACAGCCATCGTGTTTCAACTCCGCTCGAAAATGGATCGCGTCCGCCGGGCCGCGATCGGCGCCGGGTGCCACGCGCGGCAATGCCGGAAATCGCGCGCTCTATAGCCGCTGAAAGGCCGTTTGGCCAGTGCCCGATCGCATTTTTTGCGACAAGGCGACGGTTCGCGCCGACGCAACGCGGTTTCACGCCTCGTCGGCGGCGACCGTCCACGGTTCCTCGCGGGCGGCTTCCTCCCATGCCTTCCAGGCCGGCAGCGCCTTGATGGTTTCCATATAGCCTCGCGCTGTCTCGTCCTCGCTGAGGCGGTACACCTCGAAGCGATTGACGACCGGCGCGTACATGGCATCGGCCACACCGAACAAGGGGCCGAACAGGAACGGACCACCCGACCGCTCGAGCAGCGTCTTCCATATCGTCTCGACGCGTGCGACGTCCGCCTTCAGCGCATCGCTCATCGTCACCGCGCTCGGCTCGCGGCGCATGTTCATCGGGCAGTTGGCGCGCAGGGTCGCAAATCCGGCCGCCATCTCGGCCGACACGCACCGGGCGAGCGAGCGGCTTTCCAGATCCTCCGGCCAGAACCGCATCTCGGGAAAGTAGTCGGCGAGATGTTCGAGGATCGCCAGCGATTCCCAGACCGTCGCGCCGCTGTGGTCGAGCACCGGCACCTTGCCGGTCGGCGAGAACTCCCGGAACTTCGGATTGCCGCCGTCGTCGTCGAAGGGAACGAGCACCTCCTCGAAGGGCAGTTCCTTCACCGTCATCGCGATCCACGGGCGGAACGACCACGAGGAATAGGTCTTGTTGGCGATGTAAAGCGTCATTGCACTCATGGCGTGCCTCCTCGCGGGTCAACGTCTCGGGCGCGACCATACCCTCCTTCACCAGCCGTGCGAAGGCAATGGCGGCGCCAGTTCGATCACGGATAGAGACAGGTGATGTAGGCGCCGGACTGGCGTGCGCGCGTTTCGATCGTGCGGGCAAGGCGTTGCAGCATCCGCGAGGGATGCGCCGGATCGCGGCCCGGCGGGTTCGGCAGGGTGACGGCGAGCAGCGCGGCCTGCCGGCGGGTCAGATGCGCGGCGTCGGTGCCGAAATAGTGCCGTGCGGCCGCCTCGACGCCGTAGAGGTGCGGCGCGAACTCGGCGATATTGAGATAGATTTCCATCAGCCGCCGCTTCGACCATACGGCATCGGAATAAAGCGCGAGCGGAATTTCCAGCCCCTTGCGCACGTAGGAATGGCTCGGCCAAAGGAACAGGTTCTTCGCCGTCTGCATGGGAATGGTGCTGGCGCCACGGTTCGTTGCCCCGTCCATGGTGCCGTCGATCACCGTATCGAGCGCCTTCCAGTCGACGCCTTCATGGGCGCAGAAACGCCCGTCCTCCGACATCATCACCGACTGGACCAGCACCGGCGCGATACGCTCGAAGGCGACCCAGTCGCGCGTGTAGCCGGTGCCGGTCGCAAGATCCGAAAGCATCAGCGTCGAGACCGGATGGACGGACGGACGGGCATAGAGGAAGACGAGGCCGTAAGGGGCGACGAGCACGACCAGCACGATCGCGAACGCCGCACCGATCAGCCGTTTCGGCATGCGTGCCAAACGCCTGGCTCTGCTCATGCCTCGTTCGAAGCCGGGTTGCGACGCATGATGGCGACCCGTCTCCCCTGTCCCCGTGACCCTATGGCCTGTCCTCTTAAAGGGTTTCACTTCCACACGAAAGCGCCGGACGGCAACGCCCTTGCGTCGATGTGGCGATTGCCGCTTGCGGACGCGCATGTCATGTAGCCGTCGATGACCGATAACGCTGCAGACATAACGGACCGTATCGCCTCGACCGCTGCCGAAGTCGGCGACCGCCTCGCCGAACTGCTCGCCGACCGGCGTGGCGAAACGGAAGGCGCGCCGACGCATCTGATGGCGGCGATCCGCCATGGCGCCCTGAACGGCGGCAAGCGGATTCGCCCCTTTCTCGTTCTCGAAACCGCGCGCCTCTTCCGGGCCGACCGCGAAGCGGCCATGCGCGTGGCGCTCGCGCTCGAATGCGTGCACTGCTATTCGCTGGTGCACGACGACCTGCCGGCGATGGACGACGACACGCTGCGCCGCGGCCAGCCGACCGTGCACGTGGCCCATGGCGAAGCGCAGGCGATCCTTGCCGGCGACGGGCTGCAGACGCTCGCCTTCGAGATCGTCGCGAACGCGCGGACCCGACTGCCTGCCGAGGTCAAGGTCGCGCTCGTCGCGGCACTCGCCCACGCGGCGGGACCGGCCGGCATGGCCGGCGGACAGGCACTCGACCTTGCGAGCGAGCACGAGACCCGCGACGAGGCCGCCATCCTGCGCCTTCAGGGCATGAAGACCGGCGCGCTGCTGACCTTCGCCTGCGAGGCCGGCGCGATCATCGCCGGAACGGGCGAAGACGACCGGGAACGCATGGCCGCATTCGGCCGGACCATCGGCATCGCCTTCCAGCTCGCCGACGATTTGCTCGACGTCACGGCCGACACCAAGGCCATGGGCAAGGCGACGGGCAAGGACGCAGGCCGGGGCAAGGCGACCCTCGTCGGCCTCAACGGAACGGGCTGGGCGCGCAAGCGGCTGGACGCACTCGTCGACGAGGCGACGACCCTTCTCGCGCCGTACGGTGCACGTGGCGAGACGCTGGCCGAGACCGCGCGGTTCGTCGCCGACCGGCGGAACTAGATGTGGAGCCTCAACAGGTTGTCCTGATCGAGACCGAGGCGGCTGATGGGCACGGTGTCGTTTATCCCGCCATGGGGACGGTGCCA
>NZ_VHLH01000056.1 GCF_006516965.1 Pararhizobium mangrovi
ACCGTACCACCAGTACGCTCGTCGCCATCCGTCTCGGTCCTGACGCAAACAGGGTCGGCAGAGCGTTTCCGTATAAACCTGAAAGGCTCTATCGGGCGTCCGCGGTGAGAACGTCGCCGTGCGAGGTGACGATCGAAAAACCGTCCTTGGCCCGGTCGATGCGGTCGATACGGCTGCCGTCGGGCAGTTCCGAACCGATGGAAACGAGGTAGAGCGACTGCGAATCGGCAATCAGCGCCTGGCCGCCGGCGACGTGGACGAGATGAAAGGGTCGCGGCGGGAAAGGCTGGTCGGGATCGTCGCCGGCGACATTCGCATGCGGCTCGCGCATGGGTTTCAACTCGGGTATCGCGGCGGTCGTCATCGGATCGAGCGAGGGGATCGCGGCGCTCGCCTCGTGGCGCAGCCGGTCGATACCCGGCGTGCCGCGGAGGTCGCTCGCGTGGTCGTTGCCTGAAAGGCGCAGCGAGCCGTCGTTGCGGATGCCGAGCCCGTGCCCGCCGATCACCGCGTACCACGGCAGGAAGGCGGCAAGGGCGGCAAGGGCGAAGCCGGCGAGGGTCAGCACCGCCTCGCCGGTGAGGAGGCCCTTGCGCCCGGTCCTCATGGATGCCTTCTCGCGTCGGGAAAAAAGTCGCATGGCCTTACGCTCCGTTCTGTCCGGCGGCCTGCTTCAGCGCGCCCGCGAGATCGTCGAACGCGTTCGGGGCGGGGCCGTCGGCCGGGGTCTGCTTGAGCGCCTCGTAGATCACCGGAACCTGCTTGATCGCCATGTCGAGGTCGGGATCGGCGCCGGCGCGGTATCCGCCGATCATGCGCAGGTCGCGCGTTTCCTCGAAGCGATGGATCAGCGTCTTCAGGCGCGAGACGAGCGCTTCCTCGCCGTCCTGCCATGCCTTGCGGGCAAGCCGGGAGACCGAGGCGAGGGGGTCGACGGGGGGATAGCGACCGGATTCGGCGAGCGAGCGATCGAGCACGATGTGCCCGTCGAGGATGCCGCGCGCGCTGTCGGAGATCGGGTCGTTGTGGTTGTCGCCGTCGACGAGAATGGAAATGATCGCCGTGATCGTGCCGGCATCGGCGGCACCCGGTCCGGTACGTTCGAGAAGGCGCGGCAGTTCGGCGAAGACGGATGCAGGGTAGCCACGCGCGACCGGCGCCTCGCCGGCGGCCATGCCGACCTCGCGCAGCGCATGGGCGAAGCGCGTGACGCTGTCGATGATGAAGAGCACGTTCTCGCCGGCGTCGCGAAAGTGCTCGGCGATGGTGACGGCCGTCAGCGACGCCATCTTGCGCATCATCGGGCTTTCGTCGCTCGTCGCCACGACGGCGATCGACTTTTCCATGTTGTCGCCGAGCGTTTCCTCGATGAACTCGCGAACCTCGCGGCCGCGTTCGCCGACGAGCGCGATGACGCAGCGGTCGAAGCTTTCCGCCCGCGTCAGCATCGAGAGCAGCGTCGACTTGCCGACGCCCGAACCGGCGAAGACGCCGAGGCGCTGGCCGAGACACAAAGGTGTGAAGACGTCGATGGCACGTACGCCGGTACGAAAGCCGCTTTCCACGCGCCGGCGCGTCATCGAAGCCGGCGGCGAGGCGGTGATCGTTCGCGGTGTCGCGCCCTCGACGAGCGGCCCCTTTGCGTCGATCGGCCTGCCGAGGGCGTCGATCGCCCGGCCGGACCACGAACCGTGCGGCGCGACGGTGAAGCCGCCGCGGCGAAAGACCGTCTCGCCGATGCCGACCGGGGCATCCGGCTCGATGGGGCAGATGGTGGCGGCGTCCGGCTCGACGCGCACGACTTCGCCGAGATGTTCTTCGCCGCCGCTCATGCGCGCGACGAACTCGCCGATGCGCACGTGCCGCGAAAGGCCGGAAACGGCGTAGTGGCCGGGCGATACGCTGTAGACGCGTCCGCCGCGGGCCGTTTCGGTGCGCACTGCCTGCGCGGCGATGCCCGCCAGCGCTTCGAGGTGCGGCGATGTGAAGGCTGCGTCTTCCATTCGATCCGCCGGAGCGTTCAGGAGGAGCCGCCGATCATGCGCACGGCCTGAGCGAGCGAACGGTCGGTGAGCTTGTCGGCGCCGGCGGCGTTGTCGAAGGCGCGCTGGACCTGGATCAGCTTCGTCATCTCGGCGACGGGATTGACGTTCGAGCCTTCGACATAGCCCTGCATGACGGCGTCGCCGCTGCGGTCGACGATCGGCTCGACGGCGCCCTTGGCGAGGACCCCGGAATTCTCGAAGCGGGAGTAGCCGCCGGAAAGATCCGCCGAATAAAGGCCGATCGCGCCGCGCAGCTGCCCGTCCTGATGGATCGAACCGTCCGTGCCGACGCTCGGCGTGCCGCCGTTCGGGTCGAGCTGGATCGGCGCGCCGCCGGCGTCGAGTACGGGATAGCCGCGCGTCGAGACGAGGTCGCCGGCCGGCGTCATCGAAAAGCGCCCGTCACGCGTCAGCACCTGGCCCGCAGGCGTGTCGAGCGCGAACCAGCCGTCGCCCTTGACGGCGAAGTCGAGATCGTTGCCGGTCTGCTCCAACGAACCGCTTTGCGTCGAAAGGAAATCCTTGCCGCTCGAGACGTAGGAAACGTCGGCGGTGCGCGAGCGCGAGACGAGCTGATCGAACTTCACCTGCGTCGCGCGGAAGCCGGCGGTGCCGGAATTGGCGACGTTGTCGGCGATCGTCGTCAGCCGCTTTTCAAGCGCGAGCTGCGATGAAAGGGAAACGTAGAGCGCGGACTGCACGGGAAGGCGGGCCTCCTGGCGAAAACGATCGGCGGGAACGTACGGTCCCGACCATACGCCGGAACGTGGCACTCCTGCCTTGCGCGAGGCTGGTTCGTCCGAACGGCCGGCGCTGCTTTCCGCTTGCGCCTTCACGCGCAGCCCGACCCTGCAACCTCACGCAAAGCCTTGCCTTACAGCCTCACGCAAGGCTGGCGGCCTAGGCATGGTGCAACCCACGGGCAACAGGGGTACTACGCGCATGAACATCCTTCTCGGCCTCGTCGTGACGCTCGGCTGCATCATCGGCGGCTTCATGTTCATGGGCGGTCACGTGGAGGTGCTGATCCAGCCGGCGGAATTCATCGTCATCGGCGGGGCCGCGATCGGCGGCTTCATCATGGCGAACCCCATGAAGACCATCAAGGACACCGGCAAGGCGCTCGGCGAGGCGTTGAAAAACGCGGTTCCGAAGGAGCGCCAGTACCTCGACACGCTGAGCGTGCTCTACGCGCTGATGCGCGACCTTCGCACCAAGTCGCGCACCGAGATCGAGGGTCACATCGACAATCCGGAAGAATCGGAAATCTTCCAGGCGGCACCGACGGTCCTCAAGAACAAGGATCTCACCTCCTTCATCTGCGACTATGTCCGCCTCATCATCATCGGCAATGCCCGTCCGCACGAGATCGAGGCGTTGATGGACGAAGAGATCCACACGATGTCGCGCGACAAGCTGAAATGCTATCAGGCGATGTCGAACATGTCCGACGCCTGCCCGGCGATCGGTATCGTCGCCGCCGTGCTCGGCGTGATCCACGCCATGGGTGCGATCAACCAGTCGCCGGAAGTGCTCGGCGGGCTGATCGGCGCGGCGCTCGTCGGCACGTTCTTCGGCATCTTCCTTTCCTATTGCGCCGTCACGCCGCTCGCCCACAACATCAAGCTCGTGCGCGACAAGCAGAACCGCATCTACGTCATCGTCAAGCAGACGCTGCTCGCCTACATGAACGGCTCCGTGCCGCAGGTGGCGCTCGAGCACGGTCGCAAGACGATCTCTTCCTACGAACGTCCATCGATCGACGCCGTCGAGCAGGAAATGCTCAATCCCGGCGGCGACTCGAAGGCCGCGTGAGCGCGATGGACGAACCCTTTCCGTCCGAACACGCCGGCTTTGACGCCAGGCTTCTCGCCCGCATGACCAATCGCGTCAGCGCGAGGCAGGCTCTGACGCAAAAGGCCGACGCGCTCGCGGCCGACCTCGCGCCGGTGCTGGCCCGCGCGATCGGCGGCCTTACCGGCGCGCGCGCCGACGCGAAAGCGAAGCCGTGCGGCTTCGGCACGGGCGTGGAGCTTGCTTCCGGCTTCCTCCCGCGCGGGGTTCGTGCGCTTGCCGGCATCGATGGCTTCGCGCGCGACTTCGTGCTCGCGGCCGAGAGCGGCTTCGTCGTCACGCTCGCCGAAACCCTGCTCGGCGGCAGTGGCGGGGCGGGCGGAGCGCGTGAACCTTCGCCGGTCGAGATCGATATCGCCGCCGTCCTCTTCGAGGAGATGGCGGGCGCACTCGTCGCACGCATCCGCGACGTCGGGGGACGCAGCGAGGTCGCGGCCCCTCGTTCGGGCGTGCTCGTCGAGGAAAAGGACGCATGTGCGCAGCAGCCCTGCGTGCTCCTCGCCTTCGAGATCGTTCTGGAGGGATCGAGCGCGACCATCGGTTTCATCGTGCCGGAAGCGGCCCTCGAAGCGACCGAGATCCTCTGCGACGAGACGGCGGCGCCCCAGAAAATGCGCGAGGCGCCCGCGCCGGAATGGGCCGATCGGCTTTCGCGCCGCGTCTCCGGCTCGCAGATCACGCTGACGGCGCGCCTGAAACTCGAACGCTCCACGCTCGGCGAGATCGCCGATCTTGCGCCCGGCGACGTGCTGCGCTTTGCCGACCCCGGCGCGCTGAACGTCTTCCTGCATGCACGCGACCGGACGATCGGCGAATGCGAACTCGGCCGTTCCGGCGAGCGCTACATGCTGCGTCTGAAGGACGGAGAGAGCCTCGAGGCCGGGATCGTACGCGAGGCGTCCGAATGAAGGGCGTGGCAGGCCCGGCGCAAGCTTCGCATGGGAAAACACGACCATGACCAGCGACAACGCAGCCGAAGCGGTGCAGGATACGACGAAACCGGACGAGGTGGCGGCGAACGTGGTTCCCGACGATCCGGATCTGGAACCGGGTGCCGGCGACGCCGAACTGGACGAGGCGATCGGCGAGCTTCGCGGCGTTCTCAAGAAGGATGCCGAGGGCCTCGGCGACGAAGGCGCGGCCCCCGCGGCGGCATCGGCGAAACACATGGACGGACGGAACGGAATGAGCGCACGGGCGGCGAGCGAGGAAACATTCGCGGATTTCGGCACGGCGGACGAAGCGCATGCCGGCGACGATGCCGCATCGGCGATCGGCCGTCCGTCGCATATGGGGCGCATCAAGGATATTCCGGTGGACGTCGAGGTGCTTCTCGGCACCAGCCGCATGCCGGTTTCCGCCCTGATGCAGCTCGGCGAAGGCTCCACCATCGCGCTCGACCGCAAGATCGGCGAACCCGTCGAGATCACCGTCAACGGACACCTGCTCGGCCACGGCGAGATCACCGTACTCGACGAGGACGAATCCCGCTTCGGCATCCGCCTGATCGATCTCGTCGGCGACAAGGGCTGACGTTCGGCCCGTAGAAGGAACCCGCCGACATCGCAGCCAGCGCCGCAGCGCACTTTCAGGAGGCATTATGCAGGACACGCAATTCGCCGCGAAAAGGACGCTGACGCGTTCCGACAAGGCCGCCGCGATCCTGCTTGCGATGGGCAAGCCGGTGGCGGGCAAGCTCTTGAAGTTCTTCGAAGAGGCCGAACTCCAGACGATCATCAAGCGTGCGCAGACGCTGCGCTCGGTACCGCCGGACGAACTGGAAAAGCTCGTCGCCGAGTTCGAGGACATCTTCACCGAAGGTGCCGGGCTCATGGACAACGCCCGCGTGATGGAAGGCATCCTCGAGGAGGGCCTCGCCCCCGATCAGGTCGACGGCCTTCTCGGCCGGCGCGTGCCGGCGCTCACCAATACGCTTTCGGTCTGGGAACGGCTCGAACAGATGGATCCGGTCTCGCTGGCCCCCTTCTTCGCGGAGGAGAGCGCGCAGACGGTCGCCTATATCGTCTCGAAGGTTTCCGCCGAAGCCTCCGGCAAGATCGTCATGGTCCTGCCCGGCGAGCGGCGCGCGGAAATCCTGCACCGGGCGATCAACATGAAGCCGGTGAACGAGCGTGTGGCCTCGATCATCGAGGGTCGGCTTTCTGCCTTCCTGAGCGAGAACGAGCAGGCGGGCGCCGGCGGCGGTTCCGACAAGGTCGTCGGGCTGATGAATGCGCTCGACAAGCCCGAGGTCGACGAACTTCTGGGCGGCCTGGCGACGATCAGCAAGGCGGATGCGGAAAAGGTGCGCCCGCGCATCTTCCTCTTCGACGACCTCGTTTCCATGCCGCTCAAGAGCCGGATCACCCTCTTCAACGACATGGAGAGCGACACCTTGACGATGGCGCTGAAAAGCGCCCCGGAGCGCGTGCGAGAGGCCGTGCTTTCTGCGATCGGCGCACGCCAGCGCCGCATGATCGAATCCGAGCTCGGCGGCGACACGCCGGGCGACGCGAAGGCCGTCGCGGCCGCACGCCGGCGGGTCACGCAGGAAGCGATCCGCCTGGCGCGCGAGGGCGCGCTCACCCTGCGCGAGAGCGAAGGCGAACAGCAGGCCGCCGCCTGAGGCCGGATCGCCAAGGCCGGACGCCGATCCGCTCGAACGGTGAACGACCGGTCCGGGCACGATGAAGCGCCGGAAACGATCGAAAGGAAAGGGTCGTCGTGGCAGACGAGGAGGACAAGGAAAGCAAGACAGAAGACCCGAGCGAAAAGAAGATCCGCGACGCCATCGACAAGGGCAACGTACCCTTTTCGCGCGAGGCGCCGATCTTCGCCTCGGTGCTGGCGATCCTCGTCTATCTCGTCTTCTTCATGCCGTCCGGCGTCGACGACCTTTCCCGTACGCTGGGGGACGTGTTCCAGCACGCCGACGAACTGCCGCTTGCGAACGGCCGGGACGCACTGGCGCTCTTTCGCCAGCTCGCCATGGCGGTCGGCGCCTTTCTCCTGCCGGCGCTTGCGTTGATGATCGGCTTCGGGGTCGCCGCCGCCGTGCTCCAGAACGTGCCGCAGCCCGTCGTCGAGCGGATCCGCCCGAAGCTCTCGCACATCTCGCTCGCCAAGGGTTTCAAGCGCACCTTCGGTTCGCAGGGCCTCGTCGAGTTCGGGAAATCGCTCGCCAAGGTGCTCGTGACGGGTATCGCCGTCGCCATCGTGATGCGCAGCGACTTCTTCGCCGCGCTCGACGGTCTGCACACCGAACCCGGCGCGATCCTCACCGTCATGGCAAGCGACACCCGCCAGGTCCTGACCGTCATCCTGATCATCACCGCGCTGATCGCCGTCGCCGACATCTTCTGGCAGCGCTATCACTGGTTCACCGAACTGAAGATGACCAAGCAGGAGGTCAAGGACGAGTTCAAGCAGACCGACGGCGATCCGCTCGTGAAGTCGCGCCAGCGATCGCTGCAGCGCGACCGCGCGCGCCGGCGGATGATGGACGAGGTGTCGCGTTCGACGCTCGTCGTTGCCAATCCGACCCATTTCGCCGTGGCGCTTCGCTACGTACGCGAAGAGGGCGGTGCACCGGTCGTCGTCGCCAAGGGGCAGGACCTGATCGCGCTCAGGATCCGCGAGATCGCCGAGAAGAACGGCATTCCCGTCTTCGAGGATCCACCGCTCGCGCGCTCCATGTTTGCGCAAGTCTCGATCGATAGTTTCATTCCACCGATCTTCTACCAGGCGGTGGCGGAACTGGTGCAGAAGGTCTTCGCTGCCGATGCCGCCCACCGCCAACCACAGCCTTGAGCCACGGACGCCGCCCATGAAGCCCACGCCCGTTTCCGCCGAATGCGAGAAGATCGTCGCCGACGCCGTGCGGCCGGTGGCGAGCGAGCTGCGCATGCTCGACGCCGCCGAGCTGATCGCGCTCATCCGCTTCGAGCGGCGCGCCGAGCTCGACGATTTGGTGCGCGAGGCGGCGGATCTCTTCTTCATGCCGGGCACGGTGTGCCTTGGAACCGGGGGCGACTTCTTTCTGGAATGGCATGGCGAGCCGCGCATCACGCTCGACATCGAACTGAAGCTTGCCGGCGTCGACGTCTATTGCAGCCTGACGCTCAAGGACGAGACCGGTGCCGTCGAGGTCGCCCATGTCGATTTCGGCGATGCCCGCGGCAGTGTCGAGGACGATCCGGGCGAACCGGCACTGGCGAACGATCTCGCCAGAGCGCTTGCCATGGTCCGCTTCGACGCGCCGCGTGCGCTCAGCGCCTGAGGCGAGCGAGCGCTAGATGTGGAGCCTCAACAGGTTGTCCCGATCGAGACCGAGGCGGCTGATGGGCACGGTGTCGTTTATCCCGCCATGGGGACGGTGCC
>NZ_VHLH01000057.1 GCF_006516965.1 Pararhizobium mangrovi
ATGTTCATCCGGTCCCTCCCTGGACTCTGAAGTCTCACAACCTCAGCATCCCCGGTCCGGACCGGATGGACAACCTAATGAAAGCTCACACTTAGAGCCTTTCAGGTTCATACGGAAGCGCTCTAAAACGAGGGGCCGTGTCCGGAGCCCCTCGCTCCGGGCGTCATGATCAGGTCGGATGTCGCCCGTTCACACTTCCGAGCGTCGCCTTGCTGTCGTGCTCCGGCGTATCGCCGATCGCGATCATCCGGGCGTCCAGACGCTCGAGCATGTCGGCGAAGACGTCCGCATATTCCGGATCGCCGGCCACGTTGACGAGCTCCAACGGATCGGTCTCGCAATCGAACAGTTCCCATTCCGGAGGTTCGTCGGCGCCAAGCGCGCCGGGCTGGCCGAGCGCGGAGTTGTACCAGTAGATCAGCTTGTAGCGATGGCCGCGGATGCCGTAGTGCGCCCATGCGTTGTGGTGCGCGTCCTTGTGCATCCAGTAGCGATGATAGGCGATCTCCTGCCAGCCTTCCGGCGTCGACTGTTCGAAGACGCCGCGCAGCGAAGACCCTTGCATGTAGGAGGGTACCGGTAGTCCCGCATAGTCCAGAAACGTCGTCGCGAAATCCACGTTGGTGGCGATGTCGCTCGAGACCGAACCCGGCTTGATGCCTTCGGGGTAGCGCACGAGGAACGGCATCTGCAGCGATTCCTCGTACATGAACCGCTTGTCGAACCATCCGTGTTCGCCGAGGAAGAAGCCCTGGTCGGACGTGTAGATGACGATGGTGTTTTCGGCCAGACCGTTGTCGTCGAGCCAATCGAGCATCCGGCCGACATTCTCGTCGATCGAATGGATCGTCGCGAGATAGCGCTTCATGTAACGCTGGTACTTGAAGAGCGCCAGTTCCTCCTCGGTCTCGAATGTGAAGGACTGGCCGGTATGGCGGTCGATGAGGACGAGGCCGCGCGGGTCCTGCGGGTGCGGCACGCGCCGTTCGGTCGAACCCGGCACGCATAGCTCGCCGACCTCGTCGCCGCCTTCCGGCTGCACCAGCCCGAGATCGGCATATTTCAGATCCATGCGCACGCGCATGCGCGCCTGTTCCGCCGCCCGCGCGCGGTTTGCGTAATCGTCGTCGTAGGTCGCCGGAACCTTGATGTCCTTGCCGTCGAACATGTCGCGGTTCTTTGGATGCGGTTCGAAATTGCGATGCGGCGCCTTATGGTGGCACATCAGGAAGAACGGGCGATCGGCATCGCGCGCATCGAGCCAGTCGATGCACTTGTCGGCGATGATGTCCGTCACGTAACCCGATTGCTTCCGCTCCTCACCCATCTCGATCATCACCGGATCGAAATACTCGCCCTGCCCCGGCAGGACCGACCAGAAATCGAAGCCGGTCGGCTCGTGCGCGCGTCCTTCGCCGAGATGCCACTTGCCGACCATCGCCGTCTGGTAGCCGCCATGGCGAAGATGCTTGGCGACGTTCGGCCAGCGATTGTCGATATGCGTGTCGAGCGTCGTGACGCCGTTCACGTGATTATAGGTGCCCGTCAGGATCGAAGCGCGGCTCGGCGTGCAGATCGAATTGGTGACGTAGCAATGGTCGAGGCGCATGCCCTCGCGGGCGAGCCGATCGATATTGGCCGTGGTGTTGAGCCCGTGACCATAAGCCGAGATCGCCTTCGCGGCATGATCGTCCGACATGATGAAGAGGATATTGGGTTTCACTGCTGCGCCTCCCGCATTCCGCACGACTGTCCTTGACGCCCTTTTCTCATTTATGATAATCCTATTTCCGGAAACTGTAAATCTATGGTTGGTGATGTCGGGTTCGACCGGGAGGATCATGGCCATCATGGAAGCTCTCGCTTTCGCCGAGCGCGATGGCGACGGCAGCGGGATGCCCGCCCAGCGAATCGTCGAACTTGCCGGACTGCCGGTATCGACCGGCTATCGGATCCTCGCCGAGATGCGGGAACTTGGGCTGATCTACCGCGCAAACGATCGCAAACTTCTTCCGAACTTCAGCTTCGAGCGGCGCGTGCGCAAGCCGGGCGTGATCTCCGAACGCCTTGCCGAAGCCTGCGCCACGCTTTCACAGAAGCTGACCTCGGCTTCCGAAATCGTCGTTTTGAGTGGACAGAGCCTGCTCTGGCACATCGTCACCCAGCACCCGGAACAGGATATCCGGTTGAGGGCCTACCGTGGATATCTACGCGCCACGCAGGAGCTCGATTCGATCACGCGGTTGGCGCTCGCGCACGTTCCCACGGCCGAAATCGAGAAGAACTGGGACAGGAACGCGTTCTATTCGGCCGGCCTCGAACGCCGCCAGCTCGACTGGGCAACGGTGAACCGGACCATCGCAGAGGTCGACCTCGGTGAGATGCAGTACGACATGATGGGCAACGCCAAGGGCGTGCGCCGGTTCTGCATCGCCGTGCACGGCGACGACGGCGAGCTCGCCTGCATTCTCACCGTCGCCGAAGCGGCGATACCGGTACTCGACGAGCGCGCGCATGCGGCAGCGATCCGCCGTCTGCTTATGGAAGAGCGATCACGCATCGAAGGCAAGAACGGCGACATGGCCATGGTCGGCTGATCGCCGAGACGTTTCTACGATACCAGGGAGGAAAACATGAACATTAAGTGTCTTGCACTGGCCGCAGCCGTCGGTCTCGCCGCATCTGCGGCATCGGCGGAGGATCTCGTGCTTTCGATCGGCTCCCGGGGATACGGCCCGACGGTCGAACGCGATCTCAAGGAATTCTCGAAGGCCAATCCGGACATCAACGTCGAATGGAACAAGGTTTCGGACGTGCCGGGCGAGACCCGCAAGCTCTACGTCACGAGCCTGACGGCGCGCAGCCCCACGCCCGACGTTTTCGCGCTCGACGTCATCTGGGTGGGCGAGTTCGCCCAGCGCGGTTGGCTGCAGCCGCTGAACGACCTGATCCCGAAGAAGGAGATCGACGAATTCAATCCGGCACTCGTCTCTGCCGCCACCGTAAACGGCAAGGTCGACGCGCTTCCCCTCTACACCGACGGCATCCATCTCTTCTATCGCAAGGATCTGCTCGAGAAGTACGACCTGCCGGTTCCCAAGACCTGGGAACAGCTGGTGGCCGACAGCAAGAAGATCATGGATGGCGAGGGCAACCCGCAGTTCCATGGTTTCGTGTCGATGTGGGCGAAGATCGAGGGCCTGTTCATGAACTGGCTCGCCTTCGTCAACGGCAATGGCGGCGGCTTCTATGACGCCGACGGCAAGCTTGCGATCAACTCACCGGCCAATATCAAGGCCACGCAGTTCATGGTCGACCTTCTGAAGAAAGAGCGTCTCGCCCCCGATTCCATCCTCAATTCTCGCCCGGACGACGCGCGTACCCTCTTCCAGCAGGGCCGCGCCGCCTTCCTCATGGTCCAGGGCTTCGTCTACGAACCGCTGGCAGCCAAGGACAGCCCCGTCGCCGGCAAGTTCGACTTCACGCGCGTTCCCTATTTCGAAGGGCACGAGGATGCGAACACGACCACGGTCGGCGGCTGGTTCCTCGGGATCAACCCGAATTCCAAGAACAAGGAGGCAGCCGCGAAGCTCGTCTCCTATTTCACCGGTCACGACCAGCAGCTTTCGGCAGCGGTGAAGGACAACCGCGCGCCGACGCGGCCGGCCGTCTACAAGGATCCGAAGATCGCTTCGGCCGAGGTGCTTTCGAAGTTCGGCAAGGACTACAACTTCAGCGTCGTGCGGCCTTCCGCGCGCACCGGCAAGGACTATCCGAGGGTCTCCGACGTCATGCAGCTCGAGATTACCCGGGCTTTGCACGGCGAAAAGTCGGTCGAGGACGCGCTGAACGACGCACAGAAGGAAGTCGAACAGATTCTCGGCCAATAAGAGCGCAATCAGGGCGACGATCCGATGACCGGCACCACCTCCACCCTCGACCGGCGCATGCAGTGGACAGGCATCGGTTTCGTCGCCCCGACCGTGCTCGTGATCGCGGCGATCCTCGTCTACCCGATCCTTCAGTCGATCGTGCTGAGCTTCGGCGATTCCAGCATCGACGGGTCCGAGCCCTATCGCTTCGTCGGCCTCGCACACTACAGCCAGCTCATCCATACCGGCCGGTTCTGGAACGCGCTCGGCGTCACGCTCACCTTCACCGCGATCACCATCCCGTGCGAGCTCCTCGTCGGCATCGGCCTTGCGCTGCTCATGAACGAGAGTTTCCGAGGCAAGGGCATCGCGCGCCTGGCGGTGCTTTTTCCATGGGCGCTTCCCACCGCCCTGAACGCGCTCATGTGGCGGTGGATGTATAATTCCGACTACGGGCTCTTCAACGCCCTTGCCCTGCAGAGCGGGCTCGCGGACCGGCCGATCAACTGGCTCGGCGACCAGACGCTGGCGATGATCTCGATGTCGATCGTCGCGATCTGGAAAACCTCCTCCTTCATGGCGCTGATCATTCTGGCGGGCCTGCAATCGATCCCGCGTGAACTCTACGAAGCGGGACGGATGGACGGGATGAGCCGCTGGCAGGAATTCCGCCAGATCACCCTTCCCCTTCTCAAGGCACCGATCCTGGTCGCCCTCATCGTCCGCTCGATGGATGCGCTGCGGACGTTCGAACTGCCCTTCAACCTGACGGACGGCGGCCCGGTCACCGCGACGGAGAGCCTTTCGCTCTATGCCTACAAGGTGATCTTCGACTTCATCGAGTTCAATTTCGGGGCGGCCCTCGTCGTCGTGCAGTTCCTGGTGATCTTTGCCATGAGCCTCGTCTACATCTTCCTCCTGCGCAACAGGGACTGACCCGATGACGACCGCCCGTCCCCGTATCGCGCTCTATACGCTCGTCGTGCTTTCGGCGGTGATCTCCTTCCTGCCGATCGTCTGGCTGATCCTGACGTCGCTCAAGACCTCGACCGGGATCTATGCGTGGCCGCCGCAATATCTGCCGCAGCCCTTCACGCTCGAAAACTACATCAACATCATCACCAATACGCCGGAACTGCTGCTCTACGTCGTCAACAGCTTCATCGTCGGCATCGGCTGCACCGCCGCGTCGCTGGCGCTTGGCGGGCTCGCGGGCTACGCCCTCTCCAGGCTCCGGATCCGAGGCGCACGCGTGATGATGGTCGCGATCCTCGCCGTCACCATGTTTCCGCCGGTATCGCTGCTGCCCTCCCTTTTCCAGACCTTTCTGGAGCTCGGACTGCTCAACACCTATACGGGCCTCATCATCGCCCATACGGGCCTCTTCCTCCCCTTCACGGTGTGGATGCTCGCCAGCTATTTCGCCACGCTTCCAGCCGAGATCGAGGAAGCGGCCCGCATGGACGGCATGGGCTTCTTCCGCATCTTCCGCTCGATCGTCATCCCGCTGTCGTGGCCGGGCTTCGTGGCGACGGGCCTGATCGTCTTCATCTTCTCCTGGAACGAGTTCCCGCTGGCACTCGTGCTGATGACGCAGAACTCGATGCGCACGGCGCCGGTCGGCATTTCCCTTTATCCCGGCGAATACGCCTTTCCCTGGGAAACGATTTCGACGGCGACCGTGATCGCCATCATCCCCATCCTGGTGATCACCGCGATCTTCCAGAAGCAGATAGTCGGTGGTCTGACCGCCGGCGCAGGAAAGTGAGGCGGAGCGATGGCTGAAGTCAGGCTCGACCGGGTCGGAAAGTTCTACGGAAGCTACGAGGCAGTCCAGAAGTTCGACCTGACGATCAGGGACGGCGAATTCTTCGTACTGCTCGGGCCTTCCGGCTGCGGCAAGTCGACGACGCTGCGCATGATCGCCGGTCTCGAGAGCATCACGACGGGCGACCTGACCATCGGCGGACGTCGCGTCAACGACGTCGACCCGAAGGACCGCAAGGTCGCGATGGTGTTCCAAAACTACGCGCTCTATCCGCACAAGAATGTCTTCGACAACATGGCGATGGCGCTCAAGCTGCAGAAGGTGGCAAGCCAGGAAATCCGTGAAAGGGTGGAACGTACCGCCGAAATGCTCGGCCTGAGCGAATATCTCGAGCGCAAGCCTGCGGCGCTGTCCGGCGGGCAGCGCCAGCGCGTCGCCATCGGCCGCGCCATCGTGCGCACGCCCGAGGTCTTCCTGTTCGACGAGCCGCTTTCGAACCTCGACGCGAAGCTGCGCGTCAAGATGCGGATGGAATTGCAGGAACTCCACGATCGTCTTGGCGTGACCTCGATCTACGTGACCCACGACCAGATCGAGGCGATGACGCTCGCCGACCGGATCGTCGTCATGAACGAGGGCGTCGTCGCGCAGGTCGGAACGCCACGCGAGGTCTACGATCATCCGGCGACCGAATTCGTGGCCGGTTTCATCGGCAGCCCGGCGATGAACTTCGTCGATGTGGAAAGGACGGGCGACGGAAGCTGGAAATCGCTTTGCGGCAGCCTTTCGGTTTCCCTCCCGCAATCCGTTCCCGATGCATACGCCAAGGTGAGGCTCGGCATTCGGCCCGAGCACATCGAACTCGTCGGCGAGAGCGTTCCGGCGTCGGAACCGGTTCACGAGGCGGTCGTCCATCTCGACGAACTGCTCGGCGCGGATGCACTGCTGAGCCTCGGTATCGGCGATGTCCGTCTGCTTGCCCGGGTCGGCGGAAGCGATCATCCGGTACGCGGCGACCACGTCCGCGTCCGCCTGCCGCAACAGCGCCTGCATGCCTTCGCCATCGAATCCGGCGCTGCGATAACCGGCGCGCCGAAGCACTGACCTTGCGGTAGGCCCCCTGCAAAGTCTGCGGGTTTCGCTGCCTCGCAGCAACGAACCGTTTTCCAGGCCGTCCCATGTAGGATCGAGCTAGAGCCTTTCAGGTTTATACGGAAACGCTCTGCCGACCCTGTTTGCGTCAGGACCGAGACGGATGGCGACGAGCGTACTGGTGGTAC
>NZ_VHLH01000058.1:0-2500 GCF_006516965.1 Pararhizobium mangrovi
ATCCGGTGGCAGCCCGGATCCTTGGTTTTGCCGGTCCTCGAAGGCTGGCGCCTTCTTGCGGGCCGGCGGGGGCTGCTCCACCCCGCGTTATATCAGAGCGATCCGGCGACAAGCGCGGATCCTTGCGATTGGGTATATCGAGGAAGGGGTTGGAAGGGTGGGGAGAAGATGATGTCTTTGCGTTTTGCAGACCTGGCGGCGACCTACTCTCCCACGTCTTGAGACGCAGTACCATCGGCGCTGGGGCTTTTCACGGCCGGGTTCGGAATGGGACCGGGTGCGGCAACCCCGCAATGACCACCAGGTCGGCAAAGCGCAAAGCTGACCCCGTGCTTTCGCACGAGGCCATGATCGAGAAGCTGGGTGGCCGAAGCCACTTTTCATCTGGTTTTGTGAACACGTCTTCAATGCGCCTTTCGAGGGAGAACCCGCAGGGCACGAGCGTGCCCCGCCGGTCGCCCGGCGCGCCGTCCGCAGTGTCGCGACCGGAGATCGCGACAGCGTGAGGACAGGACAAAGTTGCCGCTCATCGCGGGTGGGCGATGAGCACGGGCAACGAGAACGATCAAGTCGAACGAGTGATTAGTACCGGTAAGCTTCACGCATTGCTGCGCTTCCACACCCGGCCTATCAACGTGGTCGTCTTCCACGACTCTTCAGGGAATACTCGTTTCAAGGTTGGTTTCCCGCTTAGATGCCTTCAGCGGTTATCCGTTCCGTACGTAGCTACCCTGCACTGCGGCTGGCGCCACAACAGGTCCACCAGAGGTACGTCCATCCCGGTCCTCTCGTACTAGGGACAGATCCTTTCAATATTCCAACACCCACGGCAGATAGGGACCGAACTGTCTCACGACGTTCTGAACCCAGCTCACGTACCGCTTTAATTGGCGAACAGCCAAACCCTTGGGACCTGCTCCAGCCCCAGGATGCGATGAGCCGACATCGAGGTGCCAAACAACCCCGTCGATATGGACTCTTGGGGGTCATCAGCCTGTTATCCCCGGCGTACCTTTTATCCGTTGAGCGATGGCCCTTCCACTCGGGGACCACCGGATCACTATGACCGACTTTCGTCTCTGCTCGACATGTCCGTCTCGCAGTCAGGCGGGCTTATGCCATTGCACTCGACGAGCGATTTCCGACCGCTCTGAGCCCACCTTCGCGCGCCTCCGTTACTCTTTGGGAGGCGACCGCCCCAGTCAAACTACCCACCATACACTGTCCCGGACCCGGATAACGGATCGCGGTTAGACATCCATGACGATAAGGGTGGTATTTCAAGGATGGCTCCACCAAGGCTGGCGCCCTGGCTTCGAAGCCTACCACCTATCCTACACATGCCGACACGAATGCCAGTGTAAAGCTATAGTAAAGGTGCACGGGGTCTTTCCGTCTGACCGCAGGAACCCCGCATCTTCACGGGGAATTCAATTTCACTGAGTCTGCGTTGGAGACAGCGGGGAAGTCGTTACGCCATTCGTGCAGGTCGGAACTTACCCGACAAGGAATTTCGCTACCTTAGGACCGTTATAGTTACGGCCGCCGTTTACCGGGGCTTCAATTCGGTGCTTGCACACCTCCTTTTAACCTTCCGGCACCGGGCAGGCGTCAGACCCTATACGTCGTCTTATCGACTTCGCAGAGCCCTGTGTTTTTGATAAACAGTCGCTACCCCCTGGGTTGTGCCACCCCCACCCACTTGCGTGGATGAAGGTCACGCTTCTTCCGAAGTTACGCGTGCAATTTGCCGAGTTCCTTCAACGCAGTTCTCTCAAGCGCCTTGGTATACTCTACCTGACCACCTGTGTCGGTTTCGGGTACGGTCTATAATGGTGGTGCTATTTCCCGGGACCACTTCGCTGCCCACTCAATCCAGTAAGAATGAACAACACACGTGATCCGTCACATCCACCAGGCCCACGATTATTAACGTGGTTCCCATCGACTACGCGTTTCCGCCTCGTCTTAGGGGCCGGCTAACCCTGCTCAGATTAACTTTAAGCAGGAACCCTTGGTCTTTCGGCGAGGGAGTCTCTCACTCCCTTTATCGTTACTCATGTCAGCATTCTCGCTTCCGATACCTCCAGGATCCCTCACGGGTATCCCTTCACAGGCTTACGGAACGCTCCGCTACCACTTGCACAAAGTGCAAATCCTCAGCTTCGGTGTACGGCTTGAGCCCCGTTACATTTTCGGCGCAAGGTTCCTTAACTAGACCAGTGAGCTGTTACGCTTTCTTTAAATGATGGCTGCTTCTAAGCCAACATCCTGGTTGTTTTGGGAACCTCACATCCTTTCCCACTTAGCCGTAACTTGGGGACCTTAGCTGGAGGTCAGGGTTGTTGCCCTCTTCACCACGGACGTTAGCACCCATGGTGTGTCTGCCGAGTAGTACTCCACGGTATTCGGAGTTTGGTTAGGATCAGTAAGGCGGTAAGCCCCCATAGCCCATCCAGTGCTCTACCCCCGTGGGTATTCGCTCGACGCTCTACCTAAA
>NZ_VHLH01000059.1 GCF_006516965.1 Pararhizobium mangrovi
CCAGCGCCGAGCCCTTGACGATCGGAATGTCGTCGCCCGGGAACTCGTAGCTCGAAAGAAGCTCGCGAACCTCGAGCTCGACGAGCTCCAGAAGCTCCTCGTCGTCGACCTGGTCGCACTTGTTGAGATAGACCACGATGCCCGGAACGCCGACCTGGCGGGCAAGCAGGATGTGCTCGCGCGTCTGCGGCATCGGGCCGTCGGCGGCAGACACCACCAGGATCGCCCCGTCCATCTGCGCCGCACCGGTGATCATGTTCTTCACGTAATCGGCGTGGCCCGGGCAGTCGACGTGCGCGTAGTGGCGCGCGTCCGTCTCGTACTCCACGTGCGCCGTCGAGATCGTGATGCCGCGCGCCTTCTCCTCCGGCGCCGCGTCGATCTGGTCGTACGCACGGAAATCCCCGAAGAACTTCGTGATCGCTGCCGTCAGCGTCGTCTTGCCATGGTCAACGTGACCAATCGTGCCGATGTTCACGTGCGGCTTCGTGCGTTCAAACTTTCCTTTTGCCATCGTCAGCTTCCCGTCTCGCGAGCCAAGGTAACCCGGCAGGCCGGCGTCGGACCGCCCGGGAGATCGACAGCCCGCATACTGACCTTTCGGACGGGTTTCAAGCCTTTCTTCCGTATGGCCATGGAAGCCGGAGCGGGCATGCCCTTGAAGCAGCATGCAAAGCGGGCCTCGCCGCACGAGAGACGCGTTTTCGCCAATCGGCTCTTCGATCCGGTCCGAAAAGCGGATAGGCCTTGGCACATCGAAACCGGCCGAGACGCTTTCTCATCACCATGAACCCAACCGCATTCGCGATCGTCGCGGGCGCCGCGGTCTGCCACGCGATCTGGAACGCGATGGTCAAGGCCGGCCGCGATCGCGCCGTGACGCTCGCCGCCATCTCCTTTTCCAACTTTCTGGTGGGCGCGGTGCTCGTCTTCTTCGCGCCGCTTCCCGCCGCCCAGAGCTGGCCGCTTCTGCTTGCCTCCGCGCTGCTGCACAATGGCTATTACATCGGCCTGAACTACGCCTATCGCTTCGGCGATCTCTCGCAGGTCTATCCGCTCGCCCGCGGCATGGCGCCGGCACTCGTCGCGATCGCTGCCTATCTGACGATCGGCGAGGTGCTGCCGGTCGAAGCAATCGTCGGCCTTGCCCTCGTTTCCGTCGGGATTGCCCTTCTGTGCTTCTCGCGATCCGCGACGCCGCGCGATCCGAGGGCGCTTGCCGCCGCCGCAGCGACGGGCACCATCATCGCCGCCTACTCGCTCGCCGACGGTATCGGCGCACGCCTCTCGGACGCGCCTCTCGGCTATATCAGCTGGCTGTTCCTTCTCGAGTTTCCGACGGCCGCGACCACGCTGATCCGGCGCCGCCATGCGATCCGGGCTGCTGCCGGCAGCGCGCTCGCCGGTCTCGTGCCGGGCTTCCTCTCCGTGCTCGCCTATGGCGGCGTGATCTATGCGGCGACGATCGCTCCGCTCGCAGTGGTCTCCGCCCTTCGCGAGACGAGCGTCGTGCTCGCGGCCCTCTTCGGTATCTTCCTCTTCGGCGAACGGCCGATCGGCCTGCGCCTCGTCTCGGCCGTCGTCGTTTTGTCCGGGATCATCTTCATCGCAACAGCGTAGCCGTTACGAACGGTGTCAATGCCGGTTCGCTGCACCTTCACCAGTGCGTGCACACGGAACAAAGCGTCTCGCTCCCTGCTTTCGATAACAGGAAAAGAGCGGAGGAGACCCCATGAGCACGGACGACGCGAAGGAAGGCAAACCGGGCACGACCGACCAGCGGCCACGCTGGGAAGGGCCGCCGGAAACCCGTCCACCGGGATATCTACCCGCCGAGGACGATCCCGCGAGCGACCGCGATGCGGCCGGTGAGAATCTCGAGGATCCCGACCGGGACACGGCGACGGACGTCGTCAGGAAGAAGAAGGACGGCGAATAGCCTGTTCCTCAGCGATACTCGATCGATCGCAAGTTCGCCGGTGTGGCGTCTACAGGGCTGAAAAATAGTCGGCAAGTCGCTCGGCCGCCGTCTTCATCTGCCGCGGATCCCGCAGGAAACAGGCACGCAGGAAGCGCTCCCCGCCCGGCCCGAACGCGACGCCGGGTGAAAGGCCGACGCCCGCACGGTCGATGATGTCCTTGGCGACCGCCATCGTGTCGGTGATCCCATCGACGGCGAAGAAGGCATAGAAGGCGCCTGCCGGCTTCGCCATGGCGACGCGGTTCGTCGCAAGCAGCGCCTCGCACAACACGTCGCGCCCGTGCGCGGCGCGGGCGATGTTTTCCCGGACCACGGCCTCGCCCTCCTCCACCGCCGCGACCGCACCACGCTGCAGGAAGGGTGCGACACCCGACGTCGAATACTGGATGAGGTTTTCCAGCTGCTGGCCGACGGCCTCCGGCGCGACGATCCAGCCGATGCGCCATCCGGTCATCGACCAGTTCTTCGAAAACGAGTTGACGTAGAGGATGCGGTCTTCGGCGTGGGCGACGTCGAGAAACGAAGGCGCACGCTCGCCCTCGCCGTAATAGTAGCGAGCGTAGATCTCGTCGGCGATGATCCACAGGCCGTGCTTGCGCGCAAGTTCCAGAAGGGCGTCCAGATCCTCGCGACTTGCCGTCCAGCCCGTCGGATTGGCCGGCGTGTTGACGAAGATCGCCCGCGTGTGCGGCCCGATCGAAGCCGCCAACCGGTCGGCATCGAGCGAGAAAGCGCCGTTTTCCTCCGTCAGCGGCACCGCCTTCGTGCGGGCACCGGAAACGCCGGCGGCGGCCGGAAAGTTCGGCCAGGCCGGCGTCAGGTAGACGACCTCGTCGCCTGGCGAGGTCACGAGATCGATCGAAAGCTTGATCGCCTGCATGCCCGAACCGACGACGAAGACCCGCTCGGCGGGAACCGGCTCGGCGTAAAGGCGCGCATAGTAGCGCGAAAGCGCCTCGCGCAATTCCGGCACGCCGCGCTGCCAGGTATAGAACGTCTCACCGGCTTCGAGCGCGCGGGTCGTCGCTTCGCCGATGAAGGCGGGGGTCGGCAGGTCCCCCTCGCCGGACCATAATGGGATCAGCCCTTCGCGGCCGCGGCCGTGCTTGACGACGGCGACGATGCCGCTCGGCGGCGTTTCGTCCGCCCGGCTGCTGACTGCGATCTTTTCGGACACGATGATTGCCTCTTTTCGATCGTGCGACCGTAGAGAGACATCCCGAGTTCACGCAAGGGCGGGACGGCGTTTCCGTCCGTTCGCCCCGCTTTTCTTTCCGGCGTTGAAACGGGCGCTCAGGTCCCCGGCAAGGCCGGTCGCCCGCCGTCGCGAAGGAGATCGCGGATTTCCGTGAGAAGCTGGACGTCTGCCGGCGGCGCATCGGGAACGGCGGGCGCCGGCTCCTCGTGGCGCTCGATCTTTCTGCGCAGCGTGTTCACGCCCTTGACCATCAGGAAGATGATCCAGGCGAGGATCAGGAAGTTGAGGACGACGGTCACGAAATCCCCATAGGCGAGCACGGCGCCCTGCGTGCGTGCCTGCGCGAGCGTCGAGGCGGTGACCTTTTCGGACAGGGGAAGGAAATAGTTTGAAAAATCGAATCCGCCGAAGATCGCGCCGACGACCGGCATGATGATGTCGTCCGTCAGTGCCTTGACGATCAGCCCGAAGGCGCCGCCGATGATGACGCCGACGGCAAGGTCCATGACGTTGCCCTTGGAGATGAATTCCCTGAATTCCTGAAGCACGGACGTGTCCTTTGCGATCGCTCCGGATAAACCGAACGGCGTGCCCTGCGCACGCGCGTCGATTGCCAACGCCGACAATTTAAAACCGCTTCGCGAAACCCTCAATACGAAACATGCGGGAGGCGGTTACCGGCTCGTCGCGAACCCGTCAGGTACGCTGGCCCGGTGCTGTCCGGTCGTCCGGTTCGCCGTAATGGTCGCGCCGCAGGAAGTCGCGATTGAGATCGTCGATCATCGCGAAGAAGCGCCGTACGGCATGTTCCACCGCGTCCATCGCCCGATCGAGGTTGCGATCCGGACTGCGCCCGGACGCCGTGTCTCCCTCGCCGTCGGTCAGCCGGTCCACTCGTTTTTCGAGCGCTTCGACGCGCTTTTCGAGCGCGTTGCGCTCGTCGGCCGCCATTTCGCAGACCAGTTCGCCCGCTTGCGTATGGCACATGGAAACTTCGCCGGTGGCATTGTTCATGCGCACGACGCCTCCTTCGACCTTCTGCAGCGAATAGTTGTTCTTGGTCTCCTGCGCTACGCCCGAAGAGGGCGCGAGCGCCAGGGCGAATCCGGCAACGACCAGCGTGTGCCTGCGCATCCGGGCTCCTCCTGCCTGCGGCTGCGTTTTCGAGCCTGCAACCGTCATAACCCGCAACCGCGACAAAAGTTCTGCCGCTTCCCGGGCGGCCCCTTTCCGGGCCGGGAAAATGCCGGTAGGACGAGGGCGATGAGCGAGATGATCTACAAGATCGCCCCCCGCGCCATGTGGAGCGAGGCGGAGCGAAACGGTGCCTTCACCGGCGCTCCGGTCGACCTTGCCGACGGGTTCATCCATTTCTCCACCGCCAGCCAGGTGCGCGAGACGGCAGCCAAGCATTTCGCCGGTCAAAACGATCTCGTTCTCGTCGCCGTCCGGCCGGAAGATCTCGGCGACGCGCTTCGATGGGAGGTCTCGCGAGGCGGTGCGCACTTTCCCCATCTCTATGCGCCGCTCGATCTGTCGGCCGTCGCCTGGGTGAAGCCGCTTCCGCTCGCCGCGCAAGGCACGCACCAATTCCCTGCGGAGCTTGCCGGGTGAGGCTTTTCGATGCGGCAGCCCGGCGCTTCGCCTTCGCGCTCGACCCCGAGCGTGCGCACCAGCTTTCCATCCGCGCGCTCAAGACGGCGAAGTCGCGCCGAACGCGACAGCCTGCGGATCCGCGGCTGGCGGCGATCGTCGCCGGCCTGCCCTTTCCCAATCCGGTCGGGCTGGCGGCCGGCTACGACAAGAACGCCGAGGTGCCGCACGCACTCGCCGGTCTCGGCTTCGGCTTCGGCTTCGTCGAAGTCGGCACGATCACGCCGCGCGCGCAACCGGGCAATGCGAAGCCGCGCGTCTTCCGCCTGCCGCGCGACCGCGCGGTGATCAACCGGCTCGGCTTCAACAACGAGGGCCACGAGGCGGCGTTGAAGCGGCTTCGCGCCGAACGCCACGGCGATATCGTCGGCGTCAACATCGGCGTCAACGCCGACAGCACGGACCGCGTGGGCGATTACGTCGCCGGCATTCGCGCCTTCTACGACACGGCCTCCTACTTTACCGCCAACGTCTCTTCCCCGAACACGCCGCGGCTGCGCGAACTGCAGGAACGCGAAACGCTCGAACGGCTGCTCGAAAAAATCCTCGCGGCAAGGGACGATGCGGCCGCCAGTCACGGCAAGCGCGTACCGGTCTTCCTGAAGATCGCGCCCGACCTCGACGAACGCGGGCTGGACGCGATCGCCGCCGCCTTCAACGCCGAACCGGCAGACGGGCTCATCATCTCCAACACGACGATCACGCGCGAAAACCTCAGGGACCGCAGACACGCCAAGGAGACCGGCGGGCTTTCCGGCCGTCCGCTCTTCGAGCGTTCGACGGTCGCGCTTGCCAAGATGCGGGTGCGGCTCGGCCCGCACGTGCCGATCATCGGCGTCGGCGGGGTCGATTCGGCCGAAAGTGCCGCCGAAAAGATGCGCGCGGGAGCCGACCTCGTGCAGCTCTATACCGGCCTCGTCTATCACGGACCCGGCCTCGTGAGGCGCATCGTCGGCGGCCTTTCGGCCATGTGCGAGCGGGAAAACCTCACCAATCTCGCTGCCATTCGCGACGCCCATGTCGACGAATGGGCCGCCCGTCGCATCGGCGGTTAGGATCTGTACTCATAAACGGGATTCCGTTTGAGGCTGGATCGTGATTCAAAGATCCTCGAGGAGGAGCTTTGAATGGCCCGTTTCGA
>NZ_VHLH01000060.1 GCF_006516965.1 Pararhizobium mangrovi
CCCTGGACTCTGAAGTCTCACAACCTCAGCATCCCCGGTCCGGACCGGATGGACAACCTAATGAAAGCTCACAACTAGAGCCTTTCAGGTTCATACGGAAGCGCTCTGTTCGATCGTGCCGGTTTCCCACTTTGTTAGGCGATCGCAGCGCGATGTGGTTCATCGGGCAAGATCGCCGACAAAGTAGGAGAGCGGCACGGTCGAACCCTTCGGGCCGACCCTGTTTGCGCCATGATGCTTCGACGGATGGCTCGACCGTACCACCAGTACGCTCGTCGCCATCCGTCTCGGTCCTGACGCAAACAGGGTCGGCAGAGCGTTTCCGTATAAACCTCAAAGGCTCTAAGGCAGGCATCGGCGGTCTCAGCCCTCAGGCAGGCAGTTCCCGCTCGACGAGGCGCGACCAGAATGCCGCGCCGGACGCAATCGCCTTATCGTTGAAGTCGTAGGCCGTGTTGTGGTGCAGGGCGCCGTCGATGGCCGGTCCGTTTCCGAGCCAGACGTAGCAGCCGGGCGTCATCGCGGCGAATTCGGCGAAGTCGTCGCCGGCCGTGGACGGTGGAAACTGCGTGCGGACTTTCGCCTCGCCGAAAACGTCGACAGCCGCCATGCGGGCACGTTCCGTCGCGTCGGGCGCGTTCACGACGGGCGGGATGCGTCGGATGAAATCGTATTCGGCCTTGATTCCGAACATCGCGGCCGTTCCGTGAGCAAGCCTGCCGATTTCCGCTTCGAGCGTGTCGCGCACCTCGGGCGTATAGGCACGCGCCGTCCCGCAGATCTCGACGGTATCGGGGATGACGTTGAGCGCGTTCGGATCACCGGCGCGCAGTGAACAGGCGCTGACGACGGCCGGCTGTAACGGATCGACGACGCGCCCGACGATCGTCTGGAGAGCAGCAATGAAACTGCCTGCCGCGGTGATCGGATCACGGCCGAGATGGGGTTTGGCGCCGTGGGTACCGGTCCCCCGGAACGTCAGCCGCCAGCTATCCGAAGACGCGAGTTGCGGTCCCTCGAAGACTGCGATCTCGTCCGTCTCAAGGCCCGGCATGTTGTGCAGGCCGAAGACCATGTCGCAGGGGAAATGGGTGAAGAGCCCGTCCTCGACCATGCGCCGCGCCCCGCCGCGCCCTTCCTCGGCAGGCTGAAAGATGAAGTGGACGGTTCCCGAAAAGGCTTTGGTCGCAGCCAGATGGCGTGCTGCGCCGAGAAGCATCGTCGTATGCCCGTCATGGCCGCAGGCATGCATCTTGCCGGGCGTCTTCGATGCGTAGGGCCGTGCAACGCGTTCGGTCATGGCGAGCGCGTCCATGTCGGCACGAAGACCGATCGCACGGTCGCCGGTTCCAGAACGCAGGGTACCCACGACGCCCGTTCCGGCCAGACCACGATGAACCTCGATCCCGGTTTCGGTAAGAAGCGTAGCGACGCGTTCGCTCGTACGCTCCTCCTCGAAGCCGAGTTCGGGATGTGCGTGAAGGTCCCGACGCAAATCGGCAAGGAAGGGAAGATCGGCAGTGATCGTCTCTGGAACGCGCATCGGCGAAGACCTTCGGTTGTCGAGAGATACGGGCGGGCTTGATCCGCGCGAGGCCATCTATAAACCGGTTGCCGCACCGTTTGAACCTTCGCAATCGCAGCGTATCGGACGCCATGATGAAACCGCACGCGTTCTGGCAGGACCTTCACCCGGCGGGAAGCTTCTCGCAAACTGAGCCCTTCGTAGACGGTTACCCTGTTGCGTTGCGGGACGGCCGGCAGATCCTCCTTCCGATCCGCCCGCTCGAAGGCGGACGGAATGCGCTTGCTTCATTGATCGTCAACCAGGCGAGTTTCGCCGTCGAGGATGCCTTGGCAGACGATCTCGCCGGCAAACTGGCGCCATTCGAACCGCAGATCGTCGTCGGCCTTCCGACGCTCGGATTGACGCTTGCCCGTTCCGTCGCCCGAAGGCTCGGCCATACGCGATACGTGCCGCTCGGAACGTCGCGGAAGTTCTGGTACGAGGAGACCCTATCCGTTCCGCTTGCCTCGATCACCTCTCCGCAAGCTGGCAAACGCCTCTACGTGGATCCGCGAATGCTGCCGCTGCTTCAGGGGAGCCGGGTCGCGCTCGTCGACGACGTTATCTCGACGGGTACCTCGATCGTCGCGGGCCTGAAGCTTCTCGAAAGCTGCGATATCGACCCTGTCGCGATCGGGGCGGCGATGCTTCAAACGCGGCGGTCCCATGAACGTCTCCGTGCGATCCGGAACGATCTGCCCGAGCGCATTCGCTACGTCTTCGAGACGCCGATTCTCGAAGCGACGGGAGGCGGATGGATTGCCGCATCGAGCGGGGAACCTGCGCCAGTGTAGCCATGGCAAGCTTCAAAGGGTGCAGGTCAAGCTCGGAGTGACAGAGTACGCCGTGGCGCGCTCGAAGACGAAGTTCGCCGGCATGGACGGATTCACCGCGTATCCGCCGGAATGGATGGTTCCGCAAATTGGTAGAGTAGGGGGATTGCAGACGTTTCGATGGGCGCCGCTTCGAAAAAGTCTGCTTATGGATAGCATCTGATCACTAACTCATATTGGTACCCTCCTGTCTTTCGAGAAGAGGACGGAATAGTCGGAACGCGCAGATTTCCAACCGGCGCCGGCCTTGTGCGGACGGATCGTAGCAAGTACATCGAACGGGTCGAGAAAGGTGGACCGGCGTGGTGAGCCCCGGTCAGCTCCGCGTCTGACGTGGAGTGCAATTCCAGCCCGAAGGGCCGCGGACCACGACGGGGTGGACGCTTGTCTTCTTCCCGGCCGGTTCAGCGAGACGACGTGAAACTTCGTCACTCGACGATTGCGGGCAGGTTCAAAGAGCGTCCTCATGCCGTGGCCCGCGGCATCGTGACCGAAGGACGCTCACCATGCGCCATGTTCCTGTTCTCATCGTCGGCGGAAGCCTCGTCGGCCTGTCCGCTTCCCTCTTCCTGCGTCACCACAACGTCCCGCACCTGCTGATCGACAAGCATCGGGGCAGTGCCGCGCATCCCCGTGCCATGGGGTTCACCGAGACCACCATGGAGCACTACCGCGCCTGCGGCATTGCGGATCGCATTCCGCAGAACGATCCGGGCGCCCGGCTGCGCCGCGTCCAGGTGGAGAGCCTGTTCAGCGACTGGGTGGCCGAGACCGATTGGACGCCGGGCGAGCCGTCGGACCGCAGCGCGGCGCTGTCGCCGTGCACGGGTGCTGCGATCGCGCAGGACGAGCTCGAGCCGATCCTGCGTGCTGCGGCGATCGAGGCGGGTGCGCAGTTGAGCCTCGGCGTCGAACTGACGGACCTGACGCAAGATGAGGATCGCGCGACGGCGACGGTTCGGCACCGCGACGACGGTATTCAAGAAACGATCGAAGCCGACTGGGTGATCGCCTGCGATGGCGCCGACAGCACAATCCGCGAAGGTCTGGGGATTGCAAGAAGCGGCGTGGGGCATCTGCGCACGGTGCGCAGCGTCCTGTTCCGATGCCCGGATGCCGACGTCGTACTCGACCGCGGAGCCCAGCAATTCGAGATCGAACAGCCCGGCTTCAAGGCCTTCCTGACGACCTATGGCGACGGGCGATGGGTGCTGATGTTCGACGACGACCGCGAACGCAACACGGAAGAGCTGCGTGCGGCGGTGCAGCGCGCGCTCGGTCGCGATCTGCCGTTCGAGATCGTCACCACCGGCAAATGGGAACTGGCGGGACGGATCGCCGAGGAATACCGTCGTGGGCGGATTTTCCTGGCGGGCGACGCGGCGCACCAGCTTCCTCCGACCCGCGGCGGCTTCGGCGCCAATACCGGCATCGACGATGTCTGGAACCTTGCCTGGAAGCTTGCCGCGGTGCTTGGGGGCAGAGCGGACGTCGGGCTGCTCGACACGTACCATGCGGAGCGGCGGCCGATCGGCTGGCTGCGGCATCAGCAGACCTTTTCCCGCCCCGACTACGCGCACTGGGCACCATCGACGTTCCGGCCCGAGCCGCTGTTCGGGAACGACGCGATGGAGTTCGGCCAACTCAACCGCTCGACGGCGGTCCGCGGCGCCGGGCCGGATCTTCCCGCAGCGGCCCCGCCGAAGGTCTGGGCCGGCCAGCCCGGCACGCGCGCGCCACACGTATGGGAGGATGGCGAGGAGGGAACGCGATCGACGCTGGACCTCTTCGGCCGGGATTACGTGCTGCTTTCGGCCAATCGCGCATGGATCGATCTCGGCGAGCGCCTCTCGATCGATGCCGTGATGGTCGGCCGGGGATTTCGGTTCCCGGCCGGGCAGCCGTTCGCGGCCATGTTCGGCGTAAGCGGGGCGGGCGCCACGCTGGTCCGACCCGACGGGATCGTGGCCTGGCGCTCGCAGAAACTGCCCGACGCGGGCGCGGAAGCGTCCATCCGCAGGCTCATCGCGGCACGGGGCTGAGCCATGGCACATGCGCAAGAGCCACACCCGGCGGGGGTTCTCCGCCTTCTGGATATGGAGGACCTCCGCCAACTCGGGGCGCAATACGTCGCCTGCATCGACCGAGGTTGGACGCCCGACACATTCGACCCCGACGCTTTCGACGGCATCTTCGCGGACGATGCCGTTTCCTTGAGGATCGGATCGACGACCGTCCTCGACGCGGTGGACGAAAGGACGTCATCGCTTCCCTGACGAACGGTGTCTAGGTGTGAGCTTTCATTAGGTTGTCCATCCGGTCCGGACCGGGGATGCTGAGGTTGTGAGACTTCAGAGTCCAGGGAGGGACCGGATG
>NZ_VHLH01000061.1 GCF_006516965.1 Pararhizobium mangrovi
TTCTGATCCTGACGGCAGCGCGTAGCGGCGAGGTCCGCGAAGCACGGTGGGCGGAGATCGATACGGAGGCGAAGCTCTGGATCATTCCGGCCGAACGTATGAAGGCGGGGCGGGAGCATCGTGTCCCGTTGACGGAACGCAGCCTTGCGATCCTTGAGGCCGCCAGACCACTGTCGACGGGCAGCGCGCTAGTTTTCCCCGGCCGCTCCGTCGACAAGCCGCTTTCCAACATGGTCTTTGCGAAGACGCTCGAACGCATGAAGGTGCCATACACGGCGCACGGCTTCCGCTCGTCTTTCCGTGACTGGGCGGCGGAAACCACGAGCCATCCTCGGGAGATTGCGGAGATGGCGCTGGCGCATACGATCGAAAACAAGGTGGAAGCCGCCTACCGGCGTGGGGATCTGCTTGAGAAGCGACGCAGTCTCATGGAGGATTGGTCAGCTTATTGTTTGTAATTGGACGTTTTGAAGAACCTTCAGCATTAGCAAGTTTTATGATTCCATTGGCTTGATTAAAATTGGGAGGATTGAATGTCGGGACAGATGAAGTTCCAGAATATCGACGAGCAATATGGCCGACTGAGCGAAGCCGGCGATCCGATCAAAAAGCTGAGCGCGATTGTTCCATGGGGCAGACCGATAAGCTGACGGACATCCCGCCAATTGCCGACGTTCCACAATACGCTCGAAGATCGATCACGTCTTTGCTCTTCACTCATACGCATAGACGAGCATTGTTAGCTGCGCAGGCTTCACTCGTCGTTTTGTAATCGATCGGAATAGACCGCAATCGATTGTCGCTTGATGCAGAGATTTGTTTCTACATCCACGAAAAGGAATAATTTAATGACTAGAAAAAATATGCACATAAATAAACGTATCAATTTTGTTATCGAGCGCAGATTTCCATCATTTTACGAGGAAATCGAAAATGTATTAGATCAAGCTGTCGATAAATATCAAACACAGAATATCAGAGATCCGCGGATTATCAGTTATATAATATCCAAATGCGACACTGATACCGCCGTATTGGTGTCTCGCGAAAATGATGTGGATTTATTAAACGATAAAGATAAAATATCTAAAGATGAAAAAATAAATAAATATCTCGAGATATTTGAGGAGTACGAATCTAGAATACATAGCTTTTCTTCGGAAGAGCTTAACGCCGCATACAAAGAAGAAAAAAAATTAGAAGAAAATGAGAATTTACGAGAGATGATGGCTTGGGATGAACGTCAGGAGTTTAGTGATCCTATGGCATCGGCCGATTTCGACACATGGCTGTCGATGGCAACCTGGACGGTTGACGAAGCTGTCTCGCTTTCCTTGGCGAAGGAGCCGGGTACGGTCGATCGTTCATCTGGCTTTTATAAATTTTCTCTTAAAACTGGATCACCTTTCATATCCGAATACGAGAAGCGTACAGATCAGCTCTCAAGAGCTATTAAGGCTCAAGATCTCGATAAGCCGCTACGACCAGAAGCCGTTATGGCTTGGTTCCAGGGTCAAGGTATGCAGGGGGCCTTCGGCGGTCGAGTCCACCACATTGCGCGCTATGACGAGGAAGTCGAAGTTCTACGTCGCGAGAACGAACGTTTGAAGCGGCTTGTAACATCTCCTGAGAAGCTGGAAACGAACAGCGTGCTCGGCCTCTATAGGCTTTGCCTTGGTATGGCGATCTGCCGATACGAGTACCGTACCGATATGCGTAATGGAGCGGCAAAAAGCATCGCCGGTGAGTTCGCCGAGGTCGGCCTATCAATCACCGACGATACCGTGAGGAAGCACCTTCAGCGTGCGTCGAAAGAGTTGGGGTTCGAATGGAAGACCCGTTCCCCGTTTGAGGTTCGTTCTAAACTGCGCGCCAAACCGAAATCGGATTAAACTTTCCGAATTCGGCCAACGCACTGCGATGGCTTGGCACGATCCCCCCCGTTCGATCAAACGCATCAACGGAGCGACCAATGCCAAACGCACACCATCTTCCTGAGACCGGTTTCGTCCGCCTCGAAACGGTTCTCGCCCTCATTCCCGTAAGCCGATCGACGATTTTCTCGTGGATCCAGCAGGGGCGCTTCCCCCGTCAAATCAGGATTGGCCCTCGCACGTCCGCATGGCGGGCGGAGGACATTCGTGCCGTCATCGAGGCGCGCGCTGAAGC
Source organism: Pararhizobium mangrovi (assembly GCF_006516965.1). GTDB lineage: Bacteria > Pseudomonadota > Alphaproteobacteria > Rhizobiales > Rhizobiaceae > Pararhizobium_B > Pararhizobium_B mangrovi. The sequence goes on from NZ_VHLH01000061.1 coordinate 2,170, forward strand.
GCAACAAGCGGATCAATCAACCTCCAGCCGCTAAACGCTTCGGATCATCCGGGCGCCCGTAAAGGCGCTCGCAACCGAACCTAACCTAACCAACTCACAAGGAAATCTGCCATGGGCGACCGATCGACCGATCGGGGCGGACGGCGCAGCCATGCCGCACTTCCGTCCGGTTTTGAAACCCGAAAAGATGCAGAGAAACGCTGCTGCATTCTCATCAAGCGACTCGAACGCCGAACCGACGATCCTCGCTCGATGGAGCTCGCCAGCTGTCTTCGAGCGTGCACCGCTCACTCGCGGTGTATGTTGGAAGCCTGTCCGAAGTGCCTGCGACGCTTCCGCGGGAACCTCTATCGCGAAGCTCGCCGTATCGTACCGAAGGGGGCGGAGATCGTCACCGTTTCCATGATCCCGGAAGCCGCACGTGTCGAGCTCGATGCGTTGCAGACGGTCGACATCCCCACTCGCGTGAAACGCTACCGGAAAAGCCTCTCCCGCGCTTTGCCGCCGGAGGCGATGTTCGTCGGGGGCATCGATATCTCGATGAACGCGTGGCACAACCGTGATGATCACTGGAATCTGCATCTGTACGGCTACGTCATCCTGCCGAAGGGTTCGGGTGTCGGAAAACGCTCTAGCTGTGGAGCCTCAACAGGTTGTCCCGATCGAGACCGAGGCGGCTGATGGGCACGGTGTCGTTTATCCCGCCATGGGGACGGTGCCAATTGTA
>NZ_VHLH01000062.1 GCF_006516965.1 Pararhizobium mangrovi
TGTGTAGGGCGGTGAGAAAGTAGGCCACGAAGCGGCGCCGATGTGGTTTGCCGCGCCGGTGTAAAATCCGGCCAGTGGTTAGGCTGTTTTCCTTTGTAGGGAGAGCGGCCGGGAATGTTCGCCGTGGAAGTTTACGCTGCCGTCCGTCGCTACGTTCATCTTGAGGGCAACAGCCAGCGCGAAGCGGCCCGGGTCTTCGGACTGAGCCGGGATACGATTTCGAAGATGTGCCGGTTCTCGATCCCACCGGGCTATACGCGGTCGAAGCCGGTGGCCAAGCCGAAGCTGGGAACGTTGCTTCCGGTGATCGATGCGATCCTTGAGGCTGATCGTATGGCGCCGGTCAAACAGCGCCATACCGCTAAACGGATCTTCGAACGACTGCGCGACGAGCACGGCTATGGCGGCGGCCTGACGGTGGTGAAGGATTATGTCCGGATCGCCCGCGGCCGCCAGCGCGAGACCTTCGTGCCACTGGCGCACCCGCCCGGCCACGCGCAGGTCGACTTCGGCGAGGCGATCACCGTGATCGGCGGCGTCAGGCAGAAGATCCACTTCTACTGCATGGATTTGCCGCAGTCGGACGCGCCGTTCGTGAAGGCCTACCCGGCCGAGACGACGGAGGCGTTCCTCGACGGACACGTGTCTGCCTTTGCCTTCTTCGGTGGCGTGCCGCTGTCGATCCTTTACGATAACACCACGATTGCGGTTGCGAAGATCTGCGGTGACGGAAAGCGCGAACGAACCCGGGCCTTCGCCGAACTCCAGAGCCACTACCTGTTCCGGGATCGCTTCGGGCGGCCCGCAAAGGGTAACGACAAGGGCAAGGTGGAGGGTCTGGTGAAGTATGCCCGGTCGAACTTCATGACGCCGATTCCGCATGCGGCAAGCTTCGATGAGCTGAACGCCATGCTGGCCGAGCGATGTCGCCGACGGCAGGGGGAACGGGCCGGACGCCACGGCGAGACGATCGGCGAGCGGCTCGTCGCCGATCTGGCTTCCTTCAAGGATCTGCCGGCAACACCGCTCAAGCCATGCGAGAAGCGGATTGCACGGGTCTCATCGACCTCGCTGGTTCGCTACCGGTGCAACGATTACTCGGTCCCGACGACCTTCGGTTTCCGTGATGTCCTTGTGAAGGGCTTCGTCGACGATGTGGTGATTCTGTGCGCCGGCGAAGAGATCGCCCGGCATCGCCGTTGCTACGGCACCGGCACCTTCGTGTTCGATCCGCTGCACTACCTGGCCCTGATCGAGACCAAGCCGAACGCGCTGGACCAGGCGGCACCGCTGGAGGACTGGGATCTGCCGGAAGCTTTCCAGCATCTGCGCCATCTTCTTGAAGCGCGCATGGGCAATCGCGGCAAGCGTGAGTTTATCCAGGTATTACGGCTGCTGGAGACGATCGCCATGCCGATCGTGACCGAGGCTGTGACGGAAGCGATCCGCCTCGGGGCCATCGGATTTGACGCCATCAAGCTGATCGCTCTTTCCCGGATCGAACGGCGCCCGGCGCGTCTCGACCTTTCGGCCTATCCGCATCTGCCGAAGATGGACGTCAGGACGACGGCCGCTGCCGATTACGCCGTCCTCGTCCCGGGACGGGTGGCATGATCGGCAAGTCGACGTCAGACACCATGCCGAGGGGAACAACCGGCGGCACGCCGCAGGTGCTTCTCGCCCATCACCTCAAGCAGTTGAAGCTGCCGACGGTGCTGCGGGAATACGACAAGGTCGCCCGCGAGTGCGCCCGCGACGGCGTCGATCATCCCCGCTATCTGCTGCGCCTAATCGAACTGGAACTGATCGACCGGGAACGACGCATGGTCGAGCGCCGGATCAAAGCGGCGCGGTTCCCCGCGGTCAAAAGCTTCGACACCTTCGACTTCACCGCCATTCCGACGCTGAACAAGATGCTGGTGCTGGAGCTTGCCCGCAGCGAGTTCATCCTTCGCCGTGAGAACGTGATCGCGCTGGGCAATTCCGGTACGGGCAAGACCCATGTCGCCCTGGCCCTCGGTCTGGCCGCCTGCCAGAAGGGCTTCACCGTCTCCTTCACGACCGCAGCCGCGCTCGTTCATCAACTCATGGAAGCCCGTGACGAACGCCGTCTCCTGAAGACGCAGCGCGATCTGCAAGCGGTCAAACTTCTGATCGTTGACGAGCTTGGTTATGTGCCGTTGTCACCGACCGGCGCCGAGCTTCTGTTCGAGGTCTTCTCGCAGCGATACGAGCGGGGATCGACGATCGTCACTTCAAACCTGCCCTTTGAAGACTGGACGAGCATCCTGCATTCGGAGCGGCTGACCGGGGCGCTGCTCGATCGCCTGACCCATCACGTCCACATCCTGACGATGAACGGCGACAGCTACCGGCTCAGGCAGTCGTCCGGCAACAGCCGTTCTCCTTTCTCTGCCGAAAAGGGGGAGCAAAACCAGGCCATCGCCGAGGCCGTCGATCCGGAAACAGGCGAAATCTCCGCGACCTGATCCTCGAGCCCGATCGCCAACGCACGAAGGGGCCCGATCGGGCCCCTTCGTGCGTCGCGCCTGCCATCGCCGTGGCCGACTTTTATTCCGCCCGAGTGGCCTGGTTTGGCTCCGTCGTTGACA
>NZ_VHLH01000063.1 GCF_006516965.1 Pararhizobium mangrovi
CCTCGAAGAGATCGGCGACGAGGCCGTAGTCGGCGACCTGGAAGATGGGGGCTTCCTCGTCCTTGTTGATCGCCACGATGACCTTGGAGTCCTTCATGCCGGCAAGGTGCTGGATCGCCCCGGAGATGCCGCAGGCGATGTAAAGGGCCGGCGCCACGACCTTGCCGGTCTGGCCGACCTGCCAGTCGTTCGGCGCGTAGCCGGCGTCGACCGCAGCGCGCGAAGCGCCGATCGCGGCGCCGAGCTTGTCGGCGAGCGGGGTGATCACCTCCTCGAACTTTTCCGCCGAACCGAGCGCCCGCCCGCCCGAGACGATGATCTTCGCCGAGGCGAGATCGGGGCGTTCGCTTTCGGAAAGCTTCTCTTCGACAAAGCTCGAAAGGCCGGGATCGGCCGGGGCCTCGATGCTCTCGATCTCCGCCGCGCCGCCGTCGCCGGCCGCCTGGAAGGAGGCCGGCCGCACGGTGACGATCGCCTTCGCCTCGTTCGTCTTCACCGTCTGCACGGCGTTGCCCGCATAGATCGGCCGCTTGAAGGTCTTCGCGTCCACCACTTCGACGACGTCGGAGATCTGCATGACGTCGAGGAGGGCCGCGACGCGCGGCATGACGTTCTTGCCGGTCGTCGTCGCCGGGGCGACGAGCGCGTCGTAGGTCGCGGCCAGCGAGACGACCAGCGCCGCGGTCGGCTCGGCCAGGCGATGTTCGAGCGCGTCCGCCTCGGCGAGAAGCACCTTCGAGACGCCGTCGAGCCTGGCGGCGGCTTCGGCGGCGGGCCGCGCATTGCGGCCGGCGACGAGCACGTGCACGTCGCCGTCGATCGCCCTTGCCGCGGTCAGCGCCTTCGCCGTCTGGTCGGAAAGCGTCGCATTGTCGTGTTCGGCCACGAGAAGAAGGGGCATGGTTTCCTGTCGTCCTTTTCTCGCCTCGCGGCCGGCGCGATCGAAGCGCCGGCCCCGGAGGCATCCAAGCGGGGAAGCGGGGCTTCGGTTCCTAGAGCACGCCGGCTTCGTTCTTGAGCTTGTCCACCAGATCGGCGACGCTCTCGACCTTCACGCCGGCCTGGCGGCCCTGCGGTTCCTCGGTCTTCAGCACTTCGAGACGCGGCGCCGTATCGACGCCGAAATCGGCCGCCGTCTTCTTGTCGAGCGGCTTCTTCTTCGCCTTCATGATGTTCGGCAGCGAGGCGTAGCGCGGCTGATTCAGCCTGAGATCCGTCGTGACGATCGCCGGCAGCGCGAGCGAGACGGTCTGCAGCCCGCCATCGACCTCGCGCGTGACGGACGCCTTGCCCTCGGCAAGCGCGAGCTTCGAGGCGAAGGTGCCCTGGCTCCAGCCAAGCAGCGCGGCGAGCATCTGGCCGGTCTGGTTGCAGTCGTCGTCGATCGCCTGCTTGCCGCAGATCACGAGTTCCGGCCCTTCGGCCTCGACGACCGCCTTCAGGATCTTGGCGACGGCGAGCGGCTCGGCGATGTCGTCGGTCTGAACAAGGATCGCGCGATCGGCGCCCATGGCGAGCGCGGTGCGCAGCGTCTCTTCGGCCTTCGCCGGCCCGACGGAGACCGCGATCACCTCCTCGAGCGTACCGCCCTCCTTCAGACGAAGCGCCTCCTCGACGGCGATCTCGTCGAAGGGGTTCATCGACATCTTCACGTTCGCCAGTTCGACGCCCGAGCCGTCCGGCTTCACGCG
>NZ_VHLH01000064.1 GCF_006516965.1 Pararhizobium mangrovi
TCGCTCGATAATAACGCGGGGTGGAGCAGCCCGGTAGCTCGTCAGGCTCATAACCTGAAGGTCAGAGGTTCAAATCCTCTCCCCGCAACCATCGTGACTTGCTCGCCAAGAGCAATCCCGTCCGCCGGCTCGCCGATCGCGCGCGAGCCGGCGGACAGCATCGAAGCCAGCGAACCGGACAGCACCGGCCGCACCGTCGATCGCTTCCTCCCCACATCACTCACCGGTACCAGATCGACATGGTCGATCATCGACCGGATCGCCTCGCGGGCATCATGCGCCTCGGGATTGGCGTCCAGCGTCTCCAGCAATCGCGTGACCATGCGGCGATAGCCCTCGGCCAGGCGTGGATGCAGGGCAGGGATCGCCGGTGTCGCTTCCAGTTCGTCGATCTCCGCTTCCAGCCTCGTCTTCGTCGCCTCGTCGTGCGCCAGCTTCTCTTGAACCGTCTCGGACCGAATACCCTTGCCGATCGCGTTCACCCAATTACCGATGCGCTTCGTCACGTCGCGCAGCTCCCGCTTGCGGTCGCGGATCGCCTCGGCGCTGCCGTCCTGTCGCTCGCGGTCGAAACGCTTCACCTCCTCCCAATAGAGAGCGACATGTTCCGGCTTCAGGAGCCGCTCGCCGAGGCCGGCAAGGACGAAGGCTTCCAGCCGTTCGCGCGCGATCGTCAGCTGGTTGGGGCAGGTTCCCTTGTGGCGGGCTCGGCTGCAGCCGATCCGGCTCGTCGACACCATGCCGGCCCCACCCCCGCACAACCCGCATCGAACGAGGCCGGAAAGCAGGTAGCTCGGCTGCCGAGCCTTCTGCGAATTCCCGCCGTCCGGGTCGAGCCGGGCTGCCTGCTTCGCCTGCTGCGCCTTTACGGCATCCCATTGCGCGTCGGTGACGATCCGCAGATCCGCGGCCGCCGAAACGATCCATTCGACAGGCGGCCGCAAACGGGAGATGCGCCGGCCGCTGGCCGGATCCTTGCGGTATTCGAGCCGGTTCCACACCTGGCGTCCGACATAGCGCTCGTTGTTGAGGATGCCGGCGCCGCTGCACGCGGTTGCCATCGATCGTTCTGTGCGACCATTCTCCCCCGCTCGGGGCGGGGACGCCCTCGGCATTCAGCCGCGTGGTAATGATCTTGCCCGAGTAGCCCTCGGCGTAGAGATCGAAAATCCGCTGGATCGTTGCGGCCTCCGTCGGATCGATCTGCCGCTCGCCGGCCATGCGCTCGCCGCGTTCGTTCATGCGCGGAAGGATCGTGTAGCCGTATGAGCGGCCGCTGGCGGACTGACCTTCGCAGGCTCGGGCTGCGAGGCCGCGATGCGTCTTCGCCGTGAGATCGGCAAGAATGTGTAGGGCGGTGAGAAAGTAGGCCACGAAGCGGCGCCGATGTGGTTTGCCGCGCCGGTGTAAAATCCGGCCAGTGGTTAGGCTGTTTTC
>NZ_VHLH01000065.1 GCF_006516965.1 Pararhizobium mangrovi
CTACCCGCTGACGCGCTCGATTTCGGCGCCGCATGCGCCGAGCTTGGTTTCGAGGCGTTCGAAGCCGCGGTCGAGGTGGTAGACGCGGTTGACGGTCGTCTCGCCGTTGGCGACGAGGCCGGCGATGACCAGCGAGACCGAGGCGCGAAGGTCCGTCGCCATGACCGGCGCGCCGGTCAGCTGCTTCACGCCCGTCACCGTCGCCGTCTGCCCGGAAAGCTGGATGTCGGCGCCGAGCCGGGCGAGCTCCTGCACGTGCATGAAGCGGTTCTCGAAGATCGTCTCGGTGATGTGCGAACGTCCCTCGGCGCGCGTCATCAGCGCCATGAACTGCGCCTGCAGATCGGTCGGGAAACCCGGGTAAGGATCGGTCGACACGTCCACCGGCTGCAGGCCGGCGCCGTTGCGCCGGATGCGCACGCCGGTATTGGTCGCCGTCACCTCCGCACCCGCCGAACGCAGCGCGTCGAGCGCGTTTTCGAGCAGCGATTCCTGCGTGCCTTCGAGCGTCACGTCGCCGCCGGCCATCGCCGCCGCCATCGCGTAGGTGCCCGTCTCGATGCGGTCGGGCAGCACCCGGTGGCGCGCGCCCGAAAGCGAGGCCACGCCCTCGACGACGATGCGCGGCGAGCCCGCGCCGGAGATCTTGGCGCCCATGGCGTTCAGGCAGTTGGCGAGATCGACCACCTCCGGCTCGCGCGCGGCGTTGTCGATGACGCTCGTGCCGTCGGCGAGCGAGGCGGCCATCAGCATGACGTGGGTGGCGCCGACGGAGACCTTCGGAAAGGCGAAGCGGCCGCCCTTCAGCCCGCCCTTCGGCGCGCGCGCGTCGACATAGCCGCCGTCGATGGCGATGTCGGCGCCGAGCGCGCGCAGCCCGTCGATGAAGAGGTCGACCGGGCGCGTGCCGATGGCGCAGCCGCCCGGCAGCGAGACGCGCGCCTCGCCGACGCGGGCGAGAAGCGGCGCGATGACCCAGAAGCTCGCACGCATCTTGGAGACGAGCTCGTAAGGGGCGGTGGTCTCGACGATGGTGCGGGCGGTGAAGTGGACGGTGCGTGAATAGCCGTCCTCCTGGCGCTCGCGCCGGCCGTTGACCATGATGTCGACGCCGTGGTTGCCGAGGATGCGGATGAGCTGCTCGGTGTCGGCCAGGTGCGGCACGTTTTCCAAAGTCAGCGTGTCGTCGGTCAGAAGCGAGGCGATCATCAGCGGCAGGGCCGCGTTCTTCGCACCCGAGATCGGAATGCTGCCGTTCAGACGATGGCCACCGACTATGCGTATGCGATCCATGCTCTCTCCGGGCTCGAAAG
>NZ_VHLH01000006.1 GCF_006516965.1 Pararhizobium mangrovi
TGCCCGTCGAAAGCATGTAGAGCCGCCTGCCCGGCACAAGCGCGTCGAGCACGAGCGTGCCGGTCGGCTTCTTGCGCATGAGCACCGTATCACCGGCCTTCACCTTCTGCAGGTGTTCCGTCAACGGTCCGCCCGGCACCTTGATCGAGAAGAACTCGATCTCGTCGTCCCAGAAGGGGCTAGCGATCGAATAGGCGCGAAAGACCGGCTTTTCCGCGTTCGGCAGGCCGATCATCACGAACTCGCCCGACCGAAAGCGGAACTCGGCCGGCCGCGTCATGCGAAACTTGAACAGACGGTCGGTGTAGTGCTTCACCTCCGTCACGGTTTGCGCATAGACGTTCGCGGGGATCTTCGGCGCCGGCGTGTCGTGCTTCTCCGCAAAAGCGGTATCGCTCGAAGACGCTGCGTCGTCCATGACTGGTTCCTTCCTGCTTCGTGGCGCGGAGGCGGCGCCATTCCGTGCGGTCTGCCGGACGAACGGCGACCATCATCGTTTCGCAATTGCGAAAGCCGGATGCCTGTAGATCATGTCGAAGACCGGATTTGAAGGAAAAGCGTTCGCGGATCGGGCCGATGTTCGAGCATGCTTTTCTCAAGCGGATCGGTTTTACCGGCACCGCTGCGCGCGACGGGTTCGTCACGTCGAAAAGGACGCGCCACGAAGGCGCGCCCTATCGTTCGTACCGGCGTTTGAAGTGGAGCCTACTCCGGCTTGCGGAAGAGCTGGATACCCCAGTTGAGATGGCCGGCGTCGGCCGCCTTCACCCAGTTTTCCAGTCCGACGAGCATGGTGTCGACATACTCCTTCGACGAGCCGGCGGCGATCGTCTGGTCGTATGCGGCAAGCAGGTTCTCGCGCACCTGATTGTAGTGGGCGCGCAGGTGCCGAACCATTTCCTCCTGCTCGACCATCTCGAAACCGAGCTTTTCGGCAGCCTCGCGATAGAAGCGCATCGAGCCGAGGCTGGTCAGCGAAAGGCGGGCATAGACCGGCTCAAGAACGCCTTCGGGCACGTCGTCGGCCTGCATCGGATCGGTGAAGACGAAGTAACCGTCGGGCTTCAGAACCCGGAACACTTCCGCAAGCACGGTCTCGCGCTGGTCGGAATGAAGGATCGAATCGATGCTCCACACGGCCTCGAAGCTCTCGTTGGCTTCAGGGATGTCCTCGAAGACGCCGTGGACGACGTTGATGCGCTCTTCGAAACCCTTCTCGCGGTTGCGCCTGCGATTCACGTCGTTCTGCGTCTCGGAGATATTGAGGCAGGAGGCCTTGCAGCCGTACTTCTCGACGACGCGTCGCATTGCGCCGCCATAGCCTGCACCGATATCGAGCACCCGCATACCCCGTCCGAGATTGGGCAGCTTGCCGGCCATCCGGTCGACGGTCGCGTTGCCGGCGTCACGGATGTTCGTGGTGTTTTCGTAGATGCCGACGTGAAGGTCCGTGCCGCCCCAGATCTTGCTGTAGAACGTGTCGGCGTCGCCGCCGTCGTAATAGGCTTCGGTCGTGTCGCGAACGTCGTCGTCACCCGACGAATCCTTGTCGCCGCCCCAGCGCGTGGCACCGAGCGCCGACTTCTCAGCGACGTGGCAATAGAAGTCGACGTCGCTGTCGACATAGTTCGACTGGAAGTCGCCATAGGTCTTGATACGCTGGAAGCCCGCCTCCGAAATCAGCCGCCGCACGTAATCCTTGCGGATGGGACACATGTTGAGCGTATATTTTGAGCCGTCTGGAAAGGAATATTTGAAGCGCGACAGCGTCTCGTCGATGTATTCCGGCTCGGCGGTGACCTTGTCGCCGCAATAGTAGTATCTGTGCTTCGTCCTGAAGCCCTCGTCGAGCATCGTATCGTAGTTGCGCTGGTCGAGGATGAGCACGCCGTCGTGCTTCAGCGCGGCGTAGAATTCGGCAAGCGCACGGCGACGGTCGGCTTCCGTGTGCAGGTGCGTGAAGGAATTGCCGAGGCACACGATCGCGTCGTACTTGCCGTTGATGTCGCGATTGAGCCAGCGCCAATCGGCTTGCACCGTCTTGAGAATGAGACCCCGGGACTGGCCGTTGGCGAACGCCTTGGCGATCATCGCCGCCGATCCGTCGGTGGATGTGACGTCGAACCCGGCTTGGGTCAGGTTGACGGAATGGAATCCCGTTCCGCAGGCGACGTCGATGACGGACTGCTTGCCGCGCGAACGCAGGATGTCGATGAAGAACTGCCCCTCGCTCTCCGCGCGACCTTCCCAGTTGATCAGTTCGTCCCACTTTTCGACGAAGGACATCACGTATTCCTGGCGATACCGGTCCGTTTCGCGGTCGGAAAGCGGATCGTCGGTGTAGGCCTGCTTTTCCATCGTCAGTTCGGCGTTGGTGTCCCTGATCGCTGCTTCCGACATGCGGGTCCTTCCTTCGAAAAATCGATAAACATCGTCTCACCGGCAAAACCGGCGCGGCAAAGGGCCCGAACGGCCCTTCGCGTGCTTCATCGAAACACAATTTCGGCGAGCATCGCGCACGTTCCCACGACCGTTCCCGAAGGCGGTTCACACAAACGGCGATGCTGCGGCAATCATCGGGTGGGAAAGGATTGCTCTCGTTTATCGCCGGAGATGACGGCCTCGGCACCCGTGATCGGCAAGAGGATACTTTCCATTTGCGACATTTCAAGTGCTGATCGCGACATTGCCGCAATACCATGCCCGTCGGGGTTGCACGAGGTCGATATTACTGAGCGAAAACAGTTGCTCAGGCAGCAGCACCGAAATGGCGAACGTGTCGGTATCGGCTACGTCGAGCGCGCAATTCGGAACAAAGGCGGTGCATCGAGGCTTGCAGATGCGACGCGAACGATCACGAGAATCCGATGCCCGCGACATCTTCCGATCCCCCCGGAACCATCGTGACGATGGCCTTCAAGGCTTCCGGAGGAGTTCCCAACAACCCCGCCTACCCGGCCGTCGTTGCAAGGCGTGTGCTCGACGGGACGCCGACACCGAACGACGTCGAGACGCTTCTCGTGTCGAATGGCTGGCGCGGAACGTGGGTGTGGCGCGTCTTCGACTATCACCACTTTCATCCGGACGCCTTCGAGGTGCTTGCCATCGCTACCGGCGGCGCGACGCTGATGCTCGGCGGACCGCAGGGCAAGATCGTCGACGTGACGGCCGGCGACGTCTTGTTGCTGCCGCCCGGCGTCGGCCACAAACAATGCGCCCAGGATGCGGACTTTCGCATCGTCGGGGCCTATCCGCCGGGACAGGAAGCCTATTCGACCGTGCGCGGCGACGAAGGCTACGACGACGCGACGATCGAGCAGATCGCATGTGTGCCCGTTCCTGAAACCGATCCGGTCCGCGGCGGCGCCGGCGCAATGCTCGCCGCGCTGAAGGGCGGACGGTAGACCGCGCCGGAATGCGAACGGATAGTCGCGCCCTCGGCTAACCCGGCGAGTGCACGCTGTCGGCAGACGAGGTTCGATGATAGCGCGGATTGGCCATCGGAACGTCTTCCATGGCCGGGAAGAAGCGATCCTTGGCGTAGCCCTTGCCGAACATCACGTCGTACTGAAGCCTGCGATAGTCGTCGATGATCGGCTGGAAGCGCGGCTTTTCCACCCAGTCCTGGACGCCGGTCTTTCCGTCCGGCTTGAGCAGGAGCTGGCGTTCGACGACACGGTACTGATCGCGCACCTTGCCGAGGAATCCGGTGTAGAAAGGATGCGTCATGCCGGCCGTCTGCAGGATTTCGCGTGGCATCTGCGAGGGGCTGATCGTGCCCGTGGGAATGATGCCCTTCTTGTTCGACCATACGACGAGCGGCGTGCCGTGTTCCGCCAGCATCTTTTCGGGCGGCGCCTTTCGGGGCGCGACGTTCTGCTTGAGGAAGCCGGTCTCCACGTAGACCGGCCCCATCGGCGGCAGATGATCGCCGAAGAAGACGAGGATGGTTTCGCGATCGCGGTTCTTCGCCCAGTCGACGAGATGCGCGAAGGCGGTATCGGCGTCCTTGATGCCCTGCGCGTAGCTCGCAAGCGACTGGCGTGCGGACGCGCTGATCTTCGGCGCATTCACCTTGATCGTCTCGTCGGGATAGCGGTTCGCTTCGTAGGGGCCGTGCCCCTGCAGCGTCACGATGAAGAAGAAGAAGGGATCCTTCACGCCGTTCGCTTCCTTGATGATCTCGTCGGTCAGCGCGGCGTCCGAAGCGAGCGGTCCGCGCTTGGGAAGCTTCGGCAGGTTCGTCTCCGACTTGAACAGGTCGAAATCGAAGTCCTTGTAGACGTTGCCTCGGTTCCAGAACCACGCCTGGAAGGGGTGGATGGCGCGCGTCACGTAGCCCTGACCGTTGAAGAAGCGGGCGAGCGAAGGTGTCGGCCGGCGAATGAACTGCTGGTAGGGAATGCTGCCATAGGGCAGGAACGCGTTGGAAAAGCCCGTCAGCGCCTCGAATTCGATATCCGCGGTCATGCCGCCGAACTCGGGCGAGAACATGTAGCCGGACTGCATCTTGCGGATCGTCGGCATCGGATCGGGCGAAAGCTTCACGTTCGGCAGCTTGGTAGGATCCCAGAACGATTCGCTCATCACCATGACGACGTCCGGGCGCCTTTGGACCGAAACACCGGCCGAAGGCTGCATTTTTTCCATGGCCGCCCTGGTGTAGCCCGCCGGCGCGCTCACCCGCGACATCGGCACGTTGATCGCAAACGCCATGATGAACCCGTTATGGGCGTAGTTCGCCTTCTGGTCCCACATCTTCGGGATGATGTGCATGCGATCGCGCGCCGGCGAATAGGTCCCGTAGTCGGAGACCGAATAGAAGAAGAAAAGGGCCGGCAGCGCGATCACGAGGCGTGCGGCGCGTCCCCACCAGTTCTCGCGCGGAAAGGCGTGGCGCCAGCGCGTAAGCAGCAACACGACGATCGCGATGACGAGCACGACGGCGACCGCCGCGGCGATCGCAGCCATCGGCCGCGTGTCGACGATCAGCGGACCGATGTCGGCGACCTGGCGAACGAAGAGGAAGTCCGTCGGAAAGAGCGGATCGCTCAGATAGTGCAGCTTCTCCAAGCTCGCAAAGGGCAGGATGAGCAGCACGGGCCCGATCGTGCAGACGGCCTGGAACGAACGCCCGAAGATCGCATCGAGCGCGAGCAGGATGAAACCGACGAGAAGCACCGTCGCCCACGCGCCGGCGTTGGGGTCCTGCATGAAGGCGAAAGCGGACGACATCGACCCGCGGGAAAGGCTTTCCACGAGGAAGACATAGACGATGGCGACGGCGGCGACGCATACGAGATAGCCGATGAAATGACCGATCGCCCACCCGGCCCGCGCGCTTCCGCCTCGACTATTGCCAGGCGAGCGGTCGCCCGTCCCGTCGTCCGATGCGTTCGAAGTGCGGGAAAAGATACCCATGGAACAGACTCGCTATCGTCACTGCGTTACTGGCGGCGGTCATATAAGTGTCATGAAAGCGTCACCTGCAAATAAATATTTGTGTGTGCGTCGTCGCAATCGATCATCCGGTCGAAAGCGCTCCCCGTCGGGGGAGCCCCTATCGGCATGGTTAAGGGTTGGGAAACGTCTCGCGCATAGGCTGATCTGCGAGACCGGAGGCCGCGGTTCCAAGTTCTTGCGTCCTTCCGCATCGCAATCGGTACCGCGTCGGTGCGGATCGCGGCGTCCGGTCTTCGCGACATCACGTCATGATCCCGTCTTACGGTGCCCGCCGGTGCATGGTATTCAAGGGGTTGGGGAACCGGTCGGGTGGGATCAGCCATGGGGCTTACGAGGGCAGCCGTCATCGCCGCACTGGGCGTCTTCGTGACGTCGTGCACCGCGTCCAGCTACGATCTGATGAAGACGGGATCGATTTCGGCATCGGCCATGCAGACGCCGTTCGCCGATTCCGATCCGGTCGATTTCGGCAAGATCACGCCGGCTCACTATCCCATCCACGGCGTCGACGTTTCGCGCTGGCAAGGCGACGTCGACTGGGCGAAGGCGCATCGCCACGGCGTGTCCTTCGCCTTCGTCAAGGCGACGGAGGGTGGCGATCGCCTCGATCCACGTTTCGACGACTACTGGAAGGGTGCGCGCGCCGCCGGCATCGCCGTCGCGCCCTATCACTTCTACTATTTCTGTACGTCGCCCGAACAACAGGCGCGCTGGTTCATCCAGAACGTGCCCAAGCGTTCGCTCGGCATGCCGCCCGTCCTCGACATGGAATGGAACGCGCATTCTCCGACCTGCCATCGCCGGCCGGATCCGGCGACCGTGCGTGCCGACGTGAAACGCTTTTCAGCCGTCATCGCCTCCTATTACGGCGTCAAGCCGATCATCTACACGACGGTCGACTTCCACGAGACGAACCTCGACGGCTATTTCGCCGATCTACGTTTCTGGCTGCGTTCGGTCGCCGACCATCCGGACAACGTCTATCACGGGCGCGACTGGACGTTCTGGCAATATACCGGAACCGGCATCGTGCCGGGCATCAGGGGCAAAGCCGACCTGAACGTCTTCGACGGAGACGTCGACGCCTGGAAGACGTGGCTTTCTTCGGCCACAAATTAGCGAAACAACGCCACCCGCACCGATTCACCAGACCGCCCGCCCCGCCCCTTCGAAAGGAGATCACCGTTCCCATGCATCGCAAACTGGCCTTGCTGGCGCTCACGACCTCGCTCGTCGGCGCCCCGATCCTCGCCCATGCCCAACAGGCCGCGTGCGGAGGCAGCGTTTCGAGCTTCCGCAACGGCGTCGAGCGCGAGGCGGAGGCGGACGGCGTTCCGGCCAGCGCTGCGCGTCAGGCGCTTTCGCACGCCAATATCAGCCAGCACGTCCTTTCCATGGATCGCGGCCAGAGCGTCTTCAAGCAGACCTTTCTGCAGTTCTCGCAACGCGCCGTCAGCTCCTCCCGGCTGCAGCGCGGCAAGCAGAAGCTGCAACGCTATGCGAGCACCTTTCAAAAGGCGGAACGACGCTACGGCGTACCCGGCCCGGTCATCACCGCGTTCTGGGGGCTGGAAAGCGACTACGGCGCCGTCCAGGGCGACTTCAATACGCTCGACGCGCTCTTCACGATGGCGCATGACTGCCGACGGCCGGACCTCTTTCGTCCGCAGCTCATCGCCGCCGTCGAGATGGCGGCCAAGGGCGACCTCGATCCGACCTCGACCACGGGTGCCTGGGCCGGCGAGATCGGCCAGGTGCAGATGCTGCCGAAGGACATCATCGACTACGGTATCGACGGCAACGGCAACGGCCACGTCCGCCTGAAGACGGACGAGGAAGACGTCATCATGACGGCCGCCAACTACATCAACGCGCTCGGCTGGCGGCGCAACGAACCGTGGCTGCAGGAAGTCGAGATTCCGAACAACCTGCCGTGGCAGAAGACCGGCCTGCACAAGTCCGGCATGACCGTCGCCGACTGGCAGCGCCTCGGCGTGCATGCGCGCAGCGGTTCGCTTCCGGATCCGAGGCTCTCCGCGAACCTGATCATGCCGCAGGGCCGCCACGGGCCGACCTTCCTCGCCTACCCGAACTTCAACGTCTACCTCGAGTGGAACAAGTCGTTCATCTACACGACGACGGCGGCCTATTTCGCGACGCGGCTTGCCGGTGCGCCGCCCTACGATCACTCCAATCCGTCCGACGGTCTCTCCGACGCGCAGATGAAGCAGTTGCAGCAGATCCTCAAGCGCAAGGGCTACGACGTGGGCGAGGTCGACGGTATTCTCGGTGCCGGCACGCGTGATGCGGTACGCCAGGAAGAGCAGCGCCTCGGCCTGCCCGCCGACGGATGGCCGACCCGCGAACTGCTCGCGAAGCTGCAGTAGAGCCTTTCAGGTTTATACGGAAACGCTCTGCCGACCCTGTTTGCGTCAGAACCGAGACGGATGGCGACGAGCGTACTGGTGGTACGGTCAAGCCATCCGTCGAAGCGTCATGGCGTAAACAGGGCCGGCCCGAAGGGTTCGACCGTGCCGCTCTCCCGTTCGGCGGGCAAACGAGCCACTGGCTCGTTTGCTTCTCCGCCTCACTGTCGGCGATCTTGCCCGATGAACCACATCGCGCTGCGATCGCCTTCGCGTGGGAAACCGGCACGATCGAACAGAGCGTTTCCGTATAAACCTGAAAGGCTCTAGAGATCGCGCGTTCGAAAACGAGCCCGCCGGCATTTCGCGCGTTCGAAGCGATGCCGGCGGGCTTCCATTTTCGCCGTTATTCAGTTGCGCCGGGTGATCGTCTCGTCGAGCGACGCGAGCGGAAACGCGAACTTGCGCACGACCATGCGGTTCAGCGCGACCCTTCCCCCCGGTTGAAGATAGAGCCACTGTTCGGTGTCGAGCCCGTGTTTGGTGGTGAAGCGGATATGCAGGCGGTTGCCTTCGACGTCGAGGTGGACCGGCCCGCGCGCGCTGGTGAGCGTTCCGGTAAGACGACCGTCGTCCGTCTTTTGTATACGCCAGGTCCGCGTATGGACCGGCTCGTCTCGCTCCGTGATGTGCTGGACGAGGATGAGCGTGCCGTCCGGCTCGATATGCCCAGCGCTGACGACATGGGTATGCGTCGGGTCCGAGAAATCGACTTTCAGCGTGCCCTCGCCGACCGTCTTTCCATCGAAGAAGGCGAAAGGCGAAAAGACCGGCGCGGGCGCGGCCAAGCTTGTGTGCTGAGGTGTCGAAGCGCAGCCGGCGAGCGGTGCGGCCAGCAGGAGTGCGCAAAGCAGGAAGCGTTTCATCGATGGTCTCTCCGCGTTTGGCCGCACGAGTAATGGCCTTTGCCTGAAGACCGCGACGATGATCCAGTCGTAGCGGCGATGGCACTTTTCATAAAGGGTGCGCACGACATCGTGTCTGCACATGGCCGGCACGGCAGGGCCGATCATTGCGCATGCTTTGTCCGAAGCAGCACAAATGTATCAGTTCGATGTCGAGAACGATGTAGCTGGCTCTGCTCGATATGACTAATATCCAGTATAGACAGGCATTCGATTACGAACGGGAGGACGGTTGTCGCGTTTGCTTGAAGCCATGCGCAACCGATCTGTTCGTACTCATACAGTCTTGGCGCCCGGGAGGAGACAGTGGAGCCGGATCTCGAAGTCGTTCAGATACGTTCGGGTGAATCGTTTACCGCCTGGGCCCACGGCTATCCCTACCACACCGTGCGCTGGCACTTTCATCCCGAATACGAACTGCATCTCGTCACGGAGACGACGGGTCGTTACTTCATCGGTGATTTCATCGGCGAGTTCCAGCCCGGCAACCTCGTGCTCACGGGGCCGAACCTGCCGCACAACTGGGTGAGCATGGTGCCGGAAGGCACGAGCGTAAAACGCCGCTGCGTCGTGCTGCAGTTCACCGAGCGCTTCATCGACAGCACCATCCGCGTGCTGCCGGAGCTTGCGGCCTTCGAGATGTTGCTCGCGGAAAGCCGGCACGGCGTGCTCTTCACGCCCGAGACGGCGAAGAAGGTCCAGCCGATCTTCCTCGAACTTCTGGAAGCGCAGGGAACGCGCCGCATCATGCTGTTCATGACACTGGTCGACGTCCTGGCGCGCTCGTCGGGCCGGGAACTGCTGGCGAGTTCGAACTACCTGCCGGATCCCTCCGGCTTCATGTCGGCTGCGACCAACCGGGCGCTCGCCTATATCCGCGAAAACCTGACGGAGCCGTTTACCGAGGCCGATCTCGCCGAGATCGCCGGCATGAGCCGCAGCGCCTTCTCGCGCTCCTTCCGTCGGCATACCGGTTTCTCGCTCGTTCGCTACGTCAATCGCCTGCGCATCAATCTCGCCTGCCAGTTGCTGATGAACGGCGAGGACCGGCCGATCACCGAGATCTGCTACGCGGTCGGCTTCAACAATCTGTCGAACTTCAACCGGCAGTTCCTGGCGCAGAAGGGCATGCCGCCTTCGCGCTTCCGGGCACTGCACGGGGAGAACATCATGCTCGCCGCCTGAGGGAGGAAACCGGGCGGCCCTTTTCAAAGGAAAGGAGGAGGGAGGAGACCAGAAACCATCGCCGGAACGCGATCGACGTGCGCGGAACGACCCGCGTGCGAACGGAGAAGTCGTGCGCCCGACGAAAGCATCGGCGCGCTATCTCGACCGAACCGATGGCATGCCATCGAGCCTGCGCAACCGGCGAACGAACCAGCCCGGCCGCTCCAAGCGATGCCGGATCACGACCAAACAAGGGAGTAGCCAATGCCAAATGTTGCACGCACCACCACCATCGCGGCCGCATTCGCCGTCGCACTATCGAGCGGCACCGCCGCGCTCGCCCAGGATAGCGGAAAAGATTCCAAGATCGCGAACACCACCTTCGCCTTCCTGATGCCGGACGAAGCCTCCACCCGCTACGAGCAGCACGACCATCCGGGCTTCGTCGCCGAGATGAAGAAGCTCTGCGACAGCTGCACCGTGCTCTACCAGAACGCCGACGCCGACGCCTCGCGCCAGCAGCAGCAGTTCAACTCCGTCATCTCGCAAGGGGCGAAGGCGATCGTCATCGATCCGGTGGACTCCAGCGCCGCCGCCTCGCTCGTTCGCCAGGCGCAGTCGCAAGGGGTGAAGGTCATCGCTTACGACCGGCCGATCCCCGACGTCGCCGCGGACTACTACGTCTCCTTCGACAACACCGCGATCGGCAAGATGATCGCGAAGTCGCTCGTCGATCACCTGAAGGAAAAGGGTGTGAAGACCGACGACGGCGGCGTGCTCGAGATCAACGGCTCCCCAACCGACGCTGCGGCCGGCCTCATCAAGGACGGCATCCATCAGGGCCTGAAGACCGGCGACTACAAGACGCTGTCGGAATACGACACGCCGGACTGGGCGCCGCCGAAGGCGCAGCAATGGGCGAGCGGCCAGATCACGCGCTTCGGCGACAAGATCCACGGTCTCGTGGCGGCTAACGACGGGACGGCCGGCGGCGCGATCGCCGCGTTCAAGGCCGCCGGCGTCGATCCGATCCCGCCCGTCACCGGCAACGACGCGACGCTCGCCGGGCTGCAGCGCATCATCGCCGGCATCCAGTACAACACGATCTCCAAACCGAGCGAGATCGTGGCGGCGGCTGCGGCCGACGTCGCGGTGAAGCTCGTCCAGGGCGAGAAGCCGAAGGCCGATACGACGCTCTTCAAGACGCCGACGCAGCTCTTCACGCCGACGCTCGTCACCGCCGACAATCTGAAAGCGGAGATCGTCGACAAGGAGATCAACGGCAAGCCGATCATCTCCGCCGAAGAGCTCTGCAAGGGCTACGAGGACGGCTGCAAGAAACTCGGCATATCCGTCGAATAGCGACGATAAGGCCCGTCCGCCAGTGCGCGGGCGGGCCACCCTGTCGGTAACCCGAGCGAAGAAAGCGTTCACCGATGCCCGATGTTCTGCCCCATGCCAATCCGGCCGGCGAGCTCGTGCTTGCCCTGCGCGGTATCTCCAAGAATTTCGGCGCCGTCTCGGCGCTGACCCACATCGATCTCGACGTGCATGCCGGCGAGGTCGTCGCACTCGTCGGCGACAACGGTGCCGGAAAGTCGACGCTCGTCAAGGTCCTTGCCGGCGTGCACCAGCCGAGTTCCGGTACGATCGAGTTCGCCGGCAAGCCGGTGAAGCTCACCTCGCCGAGCACCGCGCTCGATCTCGGCATCGCCACCGTCTTTCAGGACCTGGCGCTGTGCGAAAACCTCGACGTCGTCGCCAACATCTTTCTCGGTCGCGAGAAGGATCCGATGCGCCTCGACGAGGTCGGCATGGAAATCCGCGCTTGGCAGCTTCTGAACGAACTCTCGGCGCGCATCCCGAGCGTGCGCGAGCCGGTCGCCTCGCTTTCGGGCGGCCAGCGCCAGACCGTCGCGATCGCGCGTTCTCTGCTTCTCGAACCCAAGGTCATCCTTCTCGACGAGCCGACGGCAGCACTCGGCGTCGCGCAGACGGCGGAAGTGCTCGATCTCATCGAGCGGGTGCGCGAACGCGGGCTCGGCGTCGTCATGATCAGCCACAACATGGAGGACGTGCGCGCCGTCGCCGACCGCATCGTCGTCCTCCGTCTCGGCCGCAACAACGGCGTCTTCACACCGGATTCGACCAACCAGGATCTCGTCAGCGCCATCACCGGTGCGAGCGACAATTCCGTTTCCCGCCGGGCCGGCCGCCGTGCCGCGTCGACACCGGCGCAGGAGAACCACCCATGAACGACAAGGCCGAAACCATGCCGGGCGGCAAGGCGCTGCTCGATCGACAGGACGAACGCGTCAAGCACGAGGAAGGCTTTGCCGGGTCGGTAAAGGCGTTCTGGTCGCAGGTGCGATCGGGCGATCTCGGATCGCTGCCGGTCGTCGTCGGGCTCGTTATCATCTGGACGGTGTTCCAGCTTCTGAACCCCGTCTTCCTGTCCAGCAACAACCTCGCGAACCTCCTCTTCGATTCCTCGACGATCGGCGTCATCTCGCTCGGGATCGTCTGCGTGCTGATGGTCGCGCAGATCGACCTTTCGGTCGGCTCCGTCAGCGGGCTCGCTTCGGCGATCACCGGTGTGCTGTGGGTCGAAAGCGGCTGGCCGGTGTGGCTGGCGATTCTTGCCGCGTTGGCCGTCGGCACGCTGATCGGCGCGCTCTACGCCCTGCTCTTCAATTCGCTCGGCATGCCGAGCTTCGTCTCGACGCTTGCCGGTCTCCTCGCCTTCCTCGGCGCGCAGCTCTACCTGCTCGGCTCGAACGGCTCGATCAACCTGCCCTACGATTCGCCGCTCGTCTCCTTCGGCCAGCTTCTCACCATGCCGGACTGGGTCTCCTACGGACTGGCGGCTCTTGCCGGCATCGGGCTTTTCGTCACCGGCTATCGTACGGCTGCAAGACGGCGGGAGGCCGGCCTTTCGGCGGAGTCGCTCGCAAGCCTTCTCGCCAAGGCGGTCGTCGTCATCGCCGCGGTCGAGTTCGTCGTCTTCTACCTCAACCAGAGCCGCGGCGTGCCATGGCTCTTCGGCCTCTTCATCGCGCTCGTGCTTGCGATGAACTACGCGTTGCAGCGCACGAAATGGGGCCGGTCGATGCGTGCCGTCGGCGGCAATCCGGAGGCTGCTCGCCGTGCCGGTATCCCCGTCAAGCGCATCTATCTCAGCGCTTTCATGCTGTGCTCGACGCTGGCAGCACTTGGCGGCATCCTCGGTGCGGCACGCCTCGCCTCGGCAAGCCAGCAGGCGGGCACCGGCGACGTGAACCTCAACGCCATCGCCGCCGCCGTCATCGGCGGAACGAGCCTCTTCGGCGGTCGCGGCAATGCGTATTCGGCACTTCTCGGCATCATCGTCATCGAATCGATCGCGAGCGGGCTCACGCTTTTGAACCTCTCGTCCTCGCTTCGCTACATGATCACCGGTGCGGTGCTGGCGATCGCGGTGATCGTCGATTCGCTTTCGCGACGCTCGCGCGTCTCCCACGGCCGGGCCTGACGTCCGGCCGGACATCGCTCGCTGAAAACGACAAACACGGAGAATGAAGACGATGAGCGTCAGTCTCGAAGGAAAGTGCGCGGCGATCACGGGCAGCGCCTCGGGCATCGGCCTCGAAACGGCAAGACTGCTTCTGCAGGCCGGAGCG
Organism: Pararhizobium mangrovi; assembly: GCF_006516965.1. Lineage (GTDB taxonomy): Bacteria > Pseudomonadota > Alphaproteobacteria > Rhizobiales > Rhizobiaceae > Pararhizobium_B > Pararhizobium_B mangrovi. The sequence continues at coordinate 13,621 of NZ_VHLH01000006.1, forward strand.
AAGGTCGCGCTCGTGGACCGCAACGAGACGCGCCTGAACGAGCTCGTCGAAGAACTCGGCGACGGCGCGCATGCGGTCGTCACCGATCTGCTCGACCGCGAAAGCGTCGCCGGCATGATGCCGCAGATCCTCGAAAAGCTCGGCCGTCTCGACATCTTCCACGCCAATGCCGGCGCCTATAATGGCGGGGATCTCGCCGAGGGTGATCCCGACGAATGGGACCTCGTCCTGAACCTCAACGTCAACGCTGCCTTCCGCTCGGTCCATGCCGTGCTTCCACACATGATCGAGCGCGGCTCCGGCGACATCATGATGACGAGTTCGATCGCGGGTATCACGCCGGTCTTGTGGGAACCGATCTATACGGCCTCGAAACACGCCGTTCAGGCTTTCGTCCACACGGTTCGCCGGCAGATGATCCGCCACGGCATCCGCGTCGGCGCGGTGCTGCCCGGGCCCGTCGTCACCGCCCTGCTCGACGACTGGCCGAAGGCGAAGATGGAGGAAGCGCTCGCCGCCGGCAGCCTGATGCAGCCGATCGAGGTCGCCGAATGCGTGGCCTTCATGCTGACACGGCCGGCCGGTGTCACGGTGCGCGATCTGGTCGTGCTGCCGACGAGCGTCGATCTGTGATTCGACGAATTCCCGCGGAGCCGAATGGTTCAAACGATCGGCATCGCGGTAAAGTTGCAGCAACGAAATTCTGATAGGTCCGGCCGAACAGCGACATTGCGCGAGCGTGACGAGGCCGTCTCATGACCATCGACCGGCGACAGCATTTCTACGGCCTCGGCCGCTTGCGCGCTTTACGGCAAAACGCACGTCTGCATTTCGAGCCCGAACTCGAAAGCACGTTCCGGTCGGTGACGGCCGGACATCGACGATCGCAGCTGATCTTCATCAGCGCCTGTATCGCCATCTTCTGCCTTGCTGCGATCCCGCTCGATTTCCTCGAGCATTCCCGTCCCGCACTCGCCGCCTCGATCCGGATCGGGCTCCTGCTTCCCGTTCAGCTTATCGGCATCTTCGCCCTGCGGTTTTGGCGCTCGGACTGGAGCGAATGCCTGGCCATGCTCATACCGATCACCGCGGCCGTGCTGACCGTCGACGCGCTCGGCTATCTGACCGAGGTCGCGCGGCCCGATGTGGCGGAGCGCTACTATCTCGCCTCCGGCTCCATCGCCTTCACGTTCAATTTCGTCGCGCCGTTGCGCTTCAGGCATGCCGTTTTGACGACCCTTGCCGTCCTGCTCGTCTACGACGTGCATCTCTTCGCCGTCTCCTCGGTCGAGATGCAGCCGACGGCCATCTTCGTCACGGTCATTGCGCTCTTCTCGCTCATCACCCGCTGGCGGCTCGAACGGGCGGAGCGCAACGAGTTCCTCGGTCGCCGCGCGCAGGCAAAGCTCAATGGCGAGCTCGTGGACCTGACGGAACGCCTGACGGAGCTCGCGAGCACCGATCCGCTCACCGGTCTCGCCAATCGTCGGCGATTGCAGGACGTATTGCGCGAAAGCTGGGAAGAGGCCGAACGAAACGGCGAATGGGTCGGCGCGGCGATCGCAGACATCGACCACTTCAAGCGTTTCAACGATGCGGTCGGCCATTTCGACGGTGACGAATGCCTGAAGACCGTCGCCAGCCGGCTGGCCGCGGTCGCCTCGCGCGCCGGCGGAACGATCGCCCGTTTCGGCGGCGAGGAATTCGCCATTCTGGCTCCCGACGCCGACCCGGACGCGATCCTGCGGTTCGGAGAGGAACTGCGCCACGCGGTCGACCAATCGGCCATTCCGCATCCGGGCCTCGGCGAAAACCGTCACGTCACCGTCTCGGTCGGCGTCAGTAGCACCATCCCCATCCGCGACATCGACGCAGGCGACGTCCTCAGGGCCGCCGACGCGGCGCTTTACGAAGCCAAACAGCGCGGCCGCGACATGGTGGTCGGACGCGAAACCACCGCGAAGACCGGGACACCGCAAGAACGCCCGACCGGCAGGAAATCTTCGGCAATTTGATCTCCGACAGGTCGCCTTCGAAAACACCCATCAAACCCCTCGGACCGCGCATGTCCGCAATCCTTTACGACGTCGCCAATTGCTGGGTGATCGGACGACGCGAGGTCGACCATCACGTGTTGAACCGAAAAGTGAGATCAGCACCGAACGCTACCATTGATCGTACCAAAAATAAAATAAATCCGATCAATTGAGCGCAGCGGCATACTGCGGCATAAGAGGAATATCGTGGAGGAGATATCCCATGAACGTCTTCTCGGACCCGGCGCCGGGGACCATCGCATCCGCTGTCGGTGATGCGCCGAATGGCAGGATCGTCATCGAGCCCGAACTGGACGCATGATGGAAACGTGGTCGATCGGCAACGGCCATCTGGAGGCACGCGCGAGCGCTCGTGGGGGGTGTCTGGTCGACGCGTATTTCGACGGCGTGCCGATCCTGCGGCCCTACCAGGGTGACGAGAAGGCGGCTGCGGATCCTTTGAAGGCGGCGAGCTTTCCGTTCCTCCCGTTCGGTAATCGGGTGGAGGGCAACCGGTTTTCCTTCGAGGCGGAGGATCACATCCTTCGAGCCAATACCGAATGGGACCCGCTCTATCTGCACGGCGACGCGTGGCTTGCGGAATGGCGGCTGGTAGAGGCGGAAGACGAGCGCATCGTGCTCGCCATCGATCGCTCTTTCGACCTTGGCGATAGCGCGCACAGCCCCTACCGATTTTACGGACGACAGGAAATCTCGGTCGAAAACGGAAGTCTGGTTCTCGCACTCGAGGTCACGAACGCGGGCGATACTACCCTTCCCTTTGGCCTTGGGCACCACTGCTTCTTTCCGCTGACCCGGATGACGACGCTGAAAGCCAACGCCACCGACTACTGGACGGAAAAGGCGGGTTTCCTGCCGGCCGCACGTGAGCCGCTACCGATAGAGCTCGACTTCAGCGCAGCTCGCCGGATACCGCGTCGCTGGCTCAACAACGGCTTCGAGGGTTGGGAAGGCACGGCGGACATCGCCTGGCCGGAGCGCGGTCTCACCGTCAGCATCGAAGCGCAGCCGGTATTCAGTCGCTACTTCCTGTTTCATTCGGACCCGGCCTTCGAGCCCGGCTTTGCCGACGACTATTTCTGTTTCGAACCCATGACCCACAGTGCGAACGGCCACAACCTGGCGGATCTCGGCGGGCTTCGCCCACTGAAGCCGGGCGAAACGCAGCGTGCATCCCTCACCATAACGCCAACGGTGCTTCGATGAGCGAACCCGCCTTCCCGCTTCCAGCCCGACCGGAAACATTCCGGATCACCGGTCTGCGCACGGTCGTCATCAACGCGGATCTGCGCAACTGGGTCTTCGTGCGCGTGGAGACAGACCAGCCCGGCCTCTACGGCTGGGGCGAGGCGACGCTCGAATGGAAGACGCGCGGCGTGGTCGGCACGATCGAGGATCTGGAGCCGATCCTGATCGGGCGCGATCCGCGCGACATCGAGGGCACGCTCCGTGCCCTGCGCAAGCACGGTTTCTGGCGTCTCGGCGCGATCGGGGAAAGCGCGATCAGCGGCATCGAACTGGCTCTGTGGGACATTTTCGGCAAGTCGGTCGGCCTGCCCGTGTGGCGCCTGCTCGGCGGGCGGGTCCGCGACCGGGTCGGCATCTATACGCACCTCGGCCTCGGTCATTCGGACAGCGTCTACGGCAGCATGGACCCCGAGAGCGTCGCCGACATGGCGAGCGAAATCGTCGAGAAGGGTTACAAGGCGCTGAAGGTGCTGGCCGTACCCTATACCCACATGAGCGTGACCGGCCGAGGGCTGGACCAGGCCGAGCAGGCAATGGGGGCGATCCGCGAACGGGTCGGCAACGACGTCGAGATCATGGTGGATTTCCACGGACGATGCGGCTCGATCGCCGCGGCCCTTGCCTATATCGACGTCCTTCGTCCCTTCCGTCCGCTCTTCATCGAGGAGCCGCTTCAGCCCGACGACGAGGAAGGGTTGATCGCGCTTTCCAGGCAATCCTCCGTCCCGCTCGCCACCGGCGAACGGCTGATCGGCAAGAGCCAGTTCGACCGCATCTTCGCGAGCCGGGCCATTGCCGTCGCCCAGCCTGACATCTGCCATACGGGCGGTCTACTCGAAACGAAGGCCATCGCCGCCATGGCCGCCAATGCGGGCATCGCCATGGCGCCGCATAATCCCCTCGGGCCGATCGCCGGCGCCGCCGCGCTGCACTTTGCCGTCTCGACACCGAACTTTCTTACGCAGGAGGAAATGGTCGGCGCGGTTGCGTGGTTCGGCGAAGTCGTCGACGGCCCGGTCTGCTTCGACGCCGGCTTCTGGCAGGTCCCGGATGCGCCGGGCCTCGGCGTCGAGGTCGACGAGACGGTCGCCGCCCGGCACCCCTACAAGCCCGAACCCTTCATCACGACGGAAGCCGCGATGGAGGACGGGACGATCGTCGACTGGTAGGGATTCGACATGACCGGACGACTGAGCGGAAAATCGATCCTGATCACAGGCGCGGCGCAGGGGATCGGCCTGGCGATGGCCCGCGCCTTCCTCGCCGAGGATGCAGCCGTCGCCCTCCTCGATTCCGACGCGGAAGAACTGCAGCACGCGCTTTCCTCGCTCGGCGGCCCTTCCGGGCGCATCTTCGCGAAGGTTGCGGACATCACGCGACCGACCGATTTCACGGATGCGATCGCCGAGGCGGAAGAGACGATCCCGCCGCTCAACGCGCTCGTGAACAATGCCGGTATCAACGTCTTCCGCGACCCGCTGGAGACGACCGACGACGACTGGCAACTCTGCCTCGACGTCGATCTGAAGGGCGCGTGGAACGGGATCCGCGCGATCCTGCCGCGGCTGATCGAACGTGGTGGCGGCGTCGTGCTCAACATCGCATCGACCCACGCCTTCACCATCATTCCGGGAAGTTTCCCCTACCCCGTCGCCAAGCACGGTCTCATCGGCCTGACGAAAGCGCTCGGCATCGAATACGCGCCGCGCGACATACGCGTGAACGCACTCGCGCCCGGCTACGTCGCCACCGAAAAGGTGATCGCCTACTGGAATTCATTTCCCGATCCGGAGGCAGCCAAGGCACGCACGCTCGCCCTGCACCCCGGTGGCCGGATCGCAACGCCCGAAGAGATCGCGCTCGCCGCGCTCTTCCTCGTCTCCGACGAGTGCCCCTTCATCAACGCGACCTGCCTGACAGCGGACGGCGGCTTGAGCATCCTGCACCATCCGGCCTGAAAGCCGGATGAAGCAAACGGAAAGCCAGTCCGCCACTATCTATGTCGGCAGCCCGACCCCGCCTCCGCCGGCGCGCTTCTGCTGGATGACGACGGCGATCACCAGCAAGGCACCCTGCGCGATATCCTGATAGAACGAATTGACGTTGAGAATGATCAGCCCGTTCTGAAGGACGCCGAGAAGGATGACGGCGAGAACGGTGCCGACGATGGTGCCGCGTCCGCCCTGGAGCGAACATCCGCCGAGGGCCGCCGCCGTGATGGACTGCAGTTCGAGCCCCTGACTGCCGGAGGTCGGCTGGCCGGAGCCCGTTCGTGCCGTCAGCAGAATGCCGGCCAGCGCCGCGACGACGCCGACGAGGACGTAGACGCCGAGCACGTAGCGATTGAGCGCGATACCGGCGAGACGAGCCGCCACCGCATTGCCGCCGACGGCATAGATGTTTCGCCCGATATCCGTGTAATGCAGCATGAGCTGGATCGCGACGGCGACGAGAATGAGGATCCAGATCAGCACCGGGATGCCGAAAACGTTGCCCCTTGCGAGAAAGACGAACACGGCATCCGTGCCCGTGTACCCTTGCGCGCGGCCGTTGGAGATGACGTTGGCGAGCCCGCGATAGGCGGCGAAGGTCGCAAGCGTCGCGATGACGGCGTTGACCCGGCCGTAGATGATGACGATGCCGTTGAAGAGCCCTGCGGCCGCACCGACGACGAGCGCGCCGACGATGCCGGCCGTCGCACTGCCGGTCGCCATGAAGATCATCGCCGAGGTGACCGAGGTCAGCCCCGCCTGCGACCCGACCGAAATATCGAGGCCGCCGATCAACATGACGACGGTCTGCACCACGGCGAGGATGCCGACGATCGCCACCGTCGTGCCGATCGTGGCGAGGTTGGAGGTATAGAAGAAGTTGCTGTTCTGGCTGCCGATGAAGGCAACCAGCAAGATCAGCGCGATCACGAGGCTTATGTTCTGCACGCCGATGGCGTTCAGAACGCGCCGTGCCCTTCCTTCTTTCGGCCGGGCATCGGCGCTTTCGTTCGTTTGCGTCGTCATGCGGCCTCTTCCTCCAGGATCGACAGGCCGAGGATATTCTCTTCGCTCGCCTCGTCGCGGCCGAGTTCGCCCGAAACGCGCCCGCGTTGCATGACGACGATGCGATCCGCGAGGCCGAGAACCTCCGGCAGTTCCGACGATATGACCAGCACCGCGGCACCTTCGGCGGCAAGCTGATCGATGATCGCGTAGATATCGGCCTTCGCGCCGACATCGACGCCGCGCGTCGGCTCGTCGAGAATGAGCAGCTTCGACCGGCGCGCGAGCCAACGGGCGAGCACGACCTTCTGCTGGTTGCCTCCCGAAAGCTTGGAGACCTCGTTGTCGAGGTTCGGCGTGCGCACGCTCAATCGGCGGGCATGGCGTGCGGCCACCTCGCGTTCCTGGCGCCTTCGAATGACGTGCCATCGGCTGAGCTGGCCGACGATGGCGAGCGAGATGTTGTCCTTGACCGACCGTTTCATGAGAAGCGCCTGCGTCTTGCGCTCCTCCGGCGCTAGGCATAGCCCGGCGCGGATCGCATCGCGCGGCGATGTCGGCTTCATTTCCTCACCGTCGACCAGAATGGTGCCGCCGGTGACCGGCAGATCGCCGATGATGGCGCGCGCGAGTTCGGTCCGGCCCGCCCCCACCAGGCCGGCAAGCACCACGACCTCGCCGGCATGGACGTCGAAGCTGACGTCGTGCACGTCGGCGCTCGTCAGATTGCGCAGGCTCAGGATCGGGCGGCCGGGTTCGTGCGAGGTATGGTGGAAGAGCGTACTGAGATCTCGACCGACCATCATGCGTACCAGTTCGCTATCGTCGGTCTCATCCGCCGGACGCTCACCGACGACGCGCCCATCGCGCAGGACGAGAACGCGTGTCGCAACGCGGAAGATTTCCTTCATCCGGTGCGAAACGTAGATGACGGCGATGCCGTCTTCGCAAAGCCGGCCGATGAGATGGAACAACGCCTCCGCCTCGTGATCGGAGAGCGAGGATGTCGGTTCGTCGAAGGCGATCACGCGCGGCTTGCCGACCAGCGCCCGCAGGATCTCGACGATTTGGCGCTGGGCGGGTGAAAGGTCTCGCCCGTAGGCGCGCGGATCGAGGAGGCCGGAAAAGCCCGCTCGCTCGATATCCGAGCGAGCCATTTCGAAGAGCCGTGCCCGGTCGACGAGGCGACCGTTGCGGGGCAACGCGCCCACATAGACGTTCTCCGCTACGCTCAGATTGCCCATGATCTCGGGCTCCTGCGCGACGACGCGGATGCCGTTCCTTCGCGCGTCCACCGGCGAAGCGAAAGACACTTCGTTACCGTCGAGCACGATCCGGCCGCTATCGGCGGCGTGCGCCGCGCTCATGATCTTGAGAAGCGTCGACTTGCCGGCGCCGTTTTCGCCCATGAGGGCAAGCACCTCGCCTGCTCTCGCCCTCAGCGTTACGGCATCGAGTGCCTGAACACCCGAAAAGCCCTTGCTGACGTTGTCGAGAACGAGGACCGCTTCGTCCGTGTCTTGCAATTGCGAGGCTGCCACGAACCCACCCTGCGACGGCGCGATCGCGGGGGATCGCGCCGTATTCGCCCTGTTGAAAGAAGACCGGGTACGCCGCCTAGCTGCAGCTGCCCATGACCGACTTCCAGTTTTCCGGCGTGACGATCGTGGTTTTGGCAACCGTCTTCTTCGGCAAGGGCTTGTCGTCACGTACGGCGTTGACGAGCGTGCGCACGGCGGCGCTGCCGACATCGCGACCGCTGATGTAGAGCGCAGCCTTGTTGCCGGTCTTCTGTCCGGCGTTCCAGTCCTTGCAGACGAGATAGCCGCCGAGTCCGACGCCGATGATCCCGTCGGCGGGAATGCCGGCATTGCTGAGCGCCGTCACGGCGCCGGTTTCGCTTTCGTCGTTGCAGCCCCAGACGACCCAGTGCTTGATGTTCGGGTGGGCGGTCACGACCGCGCCAGTCCGGTTCTGCGCATCGACGGTGGAATTGTCCGTGCCGATGTCGACGACCTTCGGCATGTCGCCGGAGATCGCTTCCTTGAAACCGGCCAGCGCACCTTCCTCACGGTTCTGGCAAGCCGAAAGACCAGGCTTGTAGGCGGCCGCGATCAGCGTTTCATCGGCCTTCCAGCCAGCCTTGGCGTAAAGCTTCCCGGCGGCGAGCCCGACCTTGTGGCCCATGTCGTTCCCGTCGAAGCCGACGAACGGAATCTCCTGGCCGTCGCCACTCTTCAGGGCATCGTCGGAGGCGAGCAGCGGAATGCCGGCTTGCTTGGCCATGTCGACGACCTGCGGTCCGATCTGCTGGTCCGGCGCAACCATGGCGATGCCGTCGACCTTCTGGCCGATCATCACGTTCATCGCGCTGATGGCGGCGTTCGAATCGGTACCGACGTCGACGATGTTCACCTTCACGTTGCCAAGCTTCTTCGCCTCTTCCTTGGCGCCCGCGGCCTCGTCGACGAAGTACTGCTGGTCGCCCTGCTTCTGGATGTAGGCGATCGTCACGGGCTTGTCGGCCGCGTGTGCACCGCCGACGGCGAGCGTCAGGCAAACGCCCGCACCCAAGGCGAAACGATAAAAGGACCGGTAAGACGGCATCGAGAACTCCTCCCTACTCGCTGCGTATGACGAAAATCATTATCATGATTTTTGCGCCGAACAAGTCGGCCTTTTTAATCATAAGATATGATCTATGCTATCGTCGCATCGATGGGTTCTCATTTCGCGTCCGGCCGATCGGCGCGTAGCGGCAAGCGCCGGACGCGATATTTATCGACACCACATACATGCGTTATATGCCTTTCATGAAGATCGTTTCGCGTAACGATCATCCGAAGACGGCTCTACGGCCGATGCTGGAGAAGCGATGCCGGACGAACTGGAAAATGGTTTGGCTCACGGCGGCGATCGGCCCGATACGAAGAACCTGCATCGCGATGTCGTCGATATCATCGCAAGGCGCGTTCTGACCGGCGAGTATCGCGAGAACGAAACGATCCCCGGCCTCGAGAATCTTGCCGAACAGCTCGGCACGAGCCGGACGACGGTGCGCGAAGCCGTGCGTGTCCTCTCGGCAAAGGGCTTCGTCGACTCGCGCCGCAGGGCGGGAACGCGGGTCAATCCGCGCTCTCAATGGAACCTCCTGGATCGCGACGTCCTCGCATGGCTGCTCGACGAGAACATCGCCCACGACATCAGCGAGGATCTGCTCGTCCTTCGCCGCATCATCGAACCGTCGGCGGCGATGCTTGCCGCGCAGAACGCCTCGGCCCGCCAGCTCGCCGAGATCGAGGACGCTTTCCATCGCATGCGCGCGAGCCTTCCGGACGACATCGACGGTTGCTGCCAGGCGGACGTCGATTTCCATATGGCGCTGCTTGCGGCCAGCGGAAACGCGTTTCTCGAACAGCTCGCCCACACCATCCGCTCGGCCCTGCTCGTCACCTTCGAACTGACGACGCGCCTTGCCCAGTCGCATTCGGAAACCCTGTGGCTTCACGAAGCTCTGGTCGAGAACGTGCGAAAGCGCGACGCGACCGCCGCCGGCGCGACGATGACCGATCTTCTTGCCAAGGCGGAGAGAGATCTGGGTTCCGGTGCTCCCGAAGCCTAAGTGCCGGCGTGAATCGCAATTCAAGGTAAACGGCGGGAATTGGTGGGCCCGGAGGGACTCGAACCCCCAACCAAGCGGTTATGAGCCGCCGGCTCTGACCAGTTGAGCTACAGGCCCACCTTGACGGGCCGGCGGGGCGATGGAACCATGCCGGCTCCGGCAGCGCCCGCTCTAGCGGAATTGAACGAAGCTCACAAGGCGCGGCGAGAAGCTGCCGCAAAGAGCCCACATTCGCCACGCATGGGAGGCGCGGGCAATGTCGAAACCAGGAGAACTTTCAGCCATGTTCATGCCGCGTACGCTCTCGGCTGCGTTCATCGTCGCCGCCGGGTTGACGGCTCTTGCCCCCTTGCCCGCGAGCGCGCAGAGCGAAAGCAGCGTCGCCAACGAGCCGGGTACCATCACCGTGACCGGCGAAGGCACCGCGAAGAAGGCGCCGGACATGGCGGTGATCACCCTGACCGTTCTGCGCCAGGGCGAGACGGCCCGCGCAGCGCTCGACGCCAACAATTCGGCCATGGGCAGCGTTCTTTCTGCGATGGAATCGGACGGCATCGCCGAGAAGGATCTTCAGACCTCCGGCTTTTCCATCAAGCCGCGCTACGCGACCGCCAAGAACAAGGACAGCAATTCCGAAAGCACGCAGATCGTCGGCTATCAGGTGACCAATACGCTGAGCGTGCGCATTCACGATCTCTCCAAGGTCGGCGACATCCTCGATCAGTCCGTCTCGCTCGGCGTCAACCAGGGCGGCAATATCCGCTTCACGAACGAGGATCCCTCCGCGCCGATGAGCGAGGCGCGCAAGAGCGCGATGAACGACGCCATCAGCAAGGCCAAGGCGCTGACGCAGGCCGCCAACGTCGAACTCGGACCGATCAAGCTGATCACCGAGGAGACGAACAGCATGCCGCCCGCCCCCATGGCGATGATGCGGGCAAAGCAGTCCGGCCCCGTGCCGATCCAATCCGGCGAGAACGAATTCCAGGTCACCGTGAACGTGACGTGGGAGATCAAGCAGTAAGGTCTCGTCGGCGTTTCCGGTCCGGATGTTCCGAAAACGCTCCATCGTGAAGCGTTCAGCTCACATGCAGGACGATTTCGCGCCGATGGGGGCGCGTGCGGTGCTCGAAGAGATAGATACCCTGCCATCGTCCGAGCAGTGGACGTGCGTTTGCGACGGGGACGGACAGGGAAACCTGCGTCAGCGCCGACTTGATATGGGCAGGCATATCGTCCGGGCCTTCCAGACGGTGGACCAGATAGCCCATCGACGCGTCGTCGGCAGGCGGAACGAGCCGGGCGAAGAACGCTTCCAGATCCGTGCGAACATCGGGATCGGCGTTTTCCTGGATAATGAGCGATGCGGAGGTATGACGGACGAACACCGTCAGCAGTCCCTCCTCCGTGCCACTGTCGCGCACGAAGCGTTCCGCCTCGGCGGTGAACTCGTAGAGCCCTTGGCCGCGCGTCTCGATGGTGATGCTCGTCGTTCGGCCCATGTCGCCTGCACTCCCAATTGCGTCCGCCAAGCCGCCCGTGTTCGATCGATGACTTTTCGCGGTTGCGCTAGCGCACGCCTGCAGGCCACGATGCAGTCGAAGCCCGCCGGGCGAAAATCACCGCCATAGGGAGAAATCGTCTTCTCGTTCGGCCTGACTGCACCGAATACGGTGCCCTTCACGACCTGCAATCCATCTTCAGCGATCGTTCGTCGGCGATGCATCCGTCGTCGGTAGCAGGCTTCCGAATGGCCAACGAAGGAGGAGCATACGCGATGCCCCTCCTTCGAAAGAAGGACGGCGACTAGCCGTCGAGGAAGGAGCGCAGCTTGCGCGAGCGGCTCGGATGCTTGAGCTTGCGCAGCGCCTTCGCCTCGATCTGGCGAATGCGCTCGCGGGTCACCGAGAACTGCTGGCCGACTTCCTCGAGCGTGTGGTCGGTGTTCATGCCGATGCCGAAGCGCATGCGCAACACGCGCTCTTCACGCGGCGTGAGCGAAGCGAGCACACGCGTCGTCGTCTCGCGCAGGTTCGCCTGGATCGCCGCGTCGATGGGAAGCGTCGCGTTCTTGTCCTCGATGAAGTCGCCGAGATGCGAGTCCTCTTCGTCGCCGACCGGCGTTTCGAGCGAGACCGGCTCCTTGGCGATCTTGAGGACCTTGCGCACCTTTTCGAGCGGCATCTGCAGCTTTTCGGCCAGTTCCTCCGGCGTCGGCTCGCGGCCGATCTCGTGCAGCATCTGGCGCGAGGTCCGAACGATCTTGTTGATCGTTTCGATCATGTGCACCGGAATACGGATCGTGCGTGCCTGGTCGGCGATCGAGCGGGTGATCGCCTGCCGGATCCACCACGTCGCGTAGGTGGAGAATTTGTAGCCGCGGCGGTACTCGAACTTGTCGACCGCCTTCATGAGGCCGATGTTGCCTTCCTGAATCAGATCCAGGAACTGCAGGCCGCGGTTCGTGTACTTCTTGGCGATAGAGATCACGAGGCGAAGGTTCGCCTCTACCATCTCCTTCTTCGCGACACGCGCCTCACGCTCGCCCTTTTGAACCATATGGACGATGCGGCGGAACTCCGAGACCGAGATGCCGGTCTCCGTCGCGAGGCTCTGGATCTCGCCGCGCAGGTCACGAATGCGGCCGTTTTCCTCGCGCGCGAACTCCTTCCAGCCCTTGCCGGAAAGATTGCCGATCGACTTCATCCAGTTCGGGTCGAGTTCGTTGCCCTGATACTGTTCGAGGAATGCAACGCGGCTGACGCCATGCGATTCGGCCAGGCGCAACAGCCGGCCCTCGTTCTGCACGAGCCGCTTGTTGATGTCGTAGAGCTGCTCGACGAGCGAATCGATGCGGTTCTGGTTCAGCGCCAGCGACTTCACCGCCTTGATCAGCTGGTCCTTCAGTTCCTTGTAGCGACGCTCCTGCGCAGGCGAGAGCGTGCCGCTCGCCGCCAGTCGCGCCTCGACCTGCTGGTCCTGAAGCTTCCTCAGCTTGCGGTAGGTCTCGGCGATCGTATCGAACGTCTCCATCACCTGCGGGCGGAGCTCGGCCTCCATCGCCGCAAGCGAAAGGTTCGATTCGTCGTCGTCCTCGTCGTCTTCCTCGCCTTCGGCGGACACGCCCTCGCCGCCGACATCGGTGACGTCGTCGCGGGACCTTCGCTCCTGGCGAGCCTGCTCCTTTTCCTCGGCAGCCTTGCGGTCGGCCTCGATCTTCTCGGGGCTCTGGAACTGGGGCGCCGCCTTGGCCTCGGGACCGGAATAGGTCGTCTCGAGATCGATGATCTCGCGAAGCAGCGTCGCGCCTTCGTTCAGTTCGTCGCGCCAGATGATGATCGCCTGGAAGGTGAGCGGCGATTCGCACAGGCCGGCGATCATCGTTTCGCGCCCGGCCTCGATGCGCTTGGCGATCGCGATCTCGCCCTCGCGGGACAAAAGCTCGACCGAGCCCATCTCGCGCAGATACATGCGGACGGGATCGTCGGTGCGGTCCGTCGGCTCTTTCTTCTTGGTCGTCGTCAGCGCGGAAGAGCCGGTCGCGGCGACCTCGGTCGACTCGCTCTCTGTCCCTTCGTTGTTGGAATTGGCGGCCTCTTCGGCCTCGTCCTCCTCGACGACGTTGATGCCCATGTCGGAAAGCATCGACATGGTATCCTCGATCTGTTCGGAGGTGACCTCCTCGGAAGGCAGCACGGCGTTGAGCTCGTCCATGGTGACGTAGCCACGCTTCTTGGCCGCCTTGATCATCTTCTTGACGGCGTCATCCGAAAGGTCGAGAAGCGCGTTGTCGCTTGCGCCCTCGCGTTCGGTTTCCGCCTCGTCGTTTTCCTTGACCTTGGTAGCCATAAGCCCGTTCAATCCTTGAAGCGTTCCAGTCTGCAGCCTCGATGCACGGCCCATCGAGCGGTAATGTGCACATTCTCCACGCGTTCATCGTAACAGCGTGTCATGAGCGGTGGACGAGTTCGAATCCCGTTTGATCAAACGTTCCGCGACCGATCCGACCTTCGAACGGTCGATCGGTCCATGCCGACGGGCCCAAGCCGCCCGATGCTGCTCTAGCGCAGAGAACCTTTGTGATTGCCGTAAACCTCTCGCTCGTCAAGCGCCGGACGGCGAAACCGTTCCCGCTCGCGTTCGAAGTTCCTGCGTTGCAAATGCGCCAGTCGTCAGCCTTTTCAAGGGCGCCCGTCCCGCACGACGCCTTCACGAAACCATTCCGATGTAAGCATTCGCCACGAAAGCGCAAGCGATAGCGGACACTTCCGTCGATTTCATACCATGATTCTCCAACCGGGTTCACGCGAAGCGATCCTGAGGCTGCTCGCGGTGCGTGTCGTCGCGCGTTCGCGCCGGTGTGCGACCCGCGGCAGCCGGCCAACCTTCGCGCTGCACGCCACGTTTGCCGTCCGCTTCCTCGGTCTGGTCGTGGAAGAGCAGAACCTGCGTGTCGAACGGCATGTCGATGCGGGCGGCATCGAGCGCCTTCTTGACGCTTTCGAGCACGCGCGCCTGGGCATGCACGACGTCGGTGCGCGTGGAATTCGTCCACCACCGTGCCCGCACCACGACCGCCGACGCCGCCAGGTCGACGACGAGAACCTCCGGCGCCGGATCGCTCTCCACCTCGCCAATTTCTGCGATCGCGGCGAGGATGACGGCGCGTGCCTCCTCGATCGAATCGCCGTAGCCGATGCCGATGTCGTATTGCGACCGGCGGATTTCATGGGCGGTATTGACCGTCACCGCGTTCGAATAGACGTCGGCGTTCGGGATGATGACCCGTCTGCGATCGTAGGTCGTGATGATCGTCGCGCGGGTCTCGATCCAGTCGACCGTGCCCTCATAGCCGTTGATGACGATCTGGTCGCCGACCTGGAACGGCTGGCGGATGAGAAGCAGCAGGCCGGCGAGCCAGTTCTGCAATATGTCCTTGAAGGCGAAGCCGAACGCGACGGACCCAATGCCGAGCCCTGCGACAAGGTCGCCCGGACGCAACGAAGGAATGACGATCGTCAGTGCGACCAGCAGGCCGAAGAGGATGACGATCCACTTCAGGAACGAGCCGAGCACCTCGCCGAGATTGATCCGTTGGCGCCGGCGCGCCCACGCATCGAAGATCCGGCCGATCGCCCAGCCGGCCGCTATGAAGAGCACAAAGATCACGATGGCGACGACGATATTGGGCAGGAGGCGCTGGAATCCGACGATCCAGTGTTCGACCTTCGTCCAGACGAAGGCGGGATCGAGATCCATCGCCTGACCCATCGTCTGCGGTGCGCCATGCCCTGCAGCGGCGTCCAACTGACGCTGTGCCACCCTTCCAACCTCCAGCGGATGCCATCTGTAGATTACCGACGCGACATAACGGCCAAACCGGCGAAAGGTTGCCGTCATTCTGGTCCGAGGACGACCCGAAGTCGAAACGCTAACGGCCGGAAAGCGTGCCGAAACCGTCGATGATCGCTTCCTGGTGTTCGAGCCGCTGCACCTCGATCTGCACTTCCTGCAAGGCGCGCATGAGGCGCGGCACGCCACCGTCGTCGCCCTCCTCCGTCGCTTGTGCGATGTCGCGTTCGAGTTCCGCCTTCTGGGTGCGCAGCGCGCGCGTGCGCTTGTGAAGGGCAAGGGCCTGCTGGAAGCCGCCGCGCGCGTCCTCGAAGGCGGCCGTCTCGGTCGCCGTCCACAGACGAGCGTTTCGAACCTGCCGGTCGATCGTGGCGATCAGTTCCGAGAAGCCTTCGAGCGCGAGCCTTTCGACGACGACCGCGCGCTCGAGCGCCGCCTCGCCACCGGCAAGGCCGAGAAGGCCGGGCCACATGCGCGAAAGGTCCCGATCGTCGAATTCGAGCGCGACGATCTCGTCGAACTCCTCTTCGAGCAGGATCGGATGGTTGACGACGGTAAGCGCCAGCACGCTTTCTCGAAGCGGCGGCAGATGCACGTGTCCACGCACGATGCCCGAGCGGGTCAGCCGTTCCGATACCGACCATCGCCGCCCGGCCAGTCCGCCGCGCTCCGCACCGTCGCGCCCGCCCCGGCGATACCCGCCGCGTTCGCCGCGCGCGGATGACCGGCCACGCTCACCGCGCGAGCCGTCGCCGGAGGTCGCGAAGAAGGCGTTCAGCCGCTCACGCATCTCCTGCGCGTAGTGTCGGCGCACGCTCTCGTCGCCGATCGTGGCCGTGACCTGGCGCATGCGCGCCTCGAGGGCGGCCCGGCGTTCGGGCGTGTCGAAGACGCCGGAGCCCGCCTCGCGCGCCCACAGCATGCCTGCGAGCGGGCGGGCGGAGGCCAGGACCCTGTCGAAGGGTTCCCGACCGCCCTCGCGCACCAGATCGTCCGGATCGCGCCCTTCCGGCAGCAGCGCGAAGCGCACCGACCTTCCGGGCTTGAGGGCCGGCAACGCGAGATCGACCGCACGGTTCGCCGCGCGCATGCCGGCCGTATCGCCGTCGAAGCAAAGGGTCGGCTGCGCGACCATGCGCCAGAGCATTTCGAGCTGTCGCTCGGTCAGCGCCGTTCCAAGCGGTGCGACGGCGTTCTCGACACCGGCCTGATGAAGCGCGATCACGTCCATGTAGCCTTCGACGGCGACGATCGTCTCGGCTCCGCCGGCACCCTGGATCGACTTTCGCGCACGGGCGAGATTGTAGAGGACGGCACCCTTGTGGAATAACTCGGTCTCGTTGGAGTTCAGGTATTTAGCCGGCGCATCGTCGTCGAGCGCACGGCCGCCGAAGGCGATCACGCGACCGCGCGAATCCTCGATCGGAAACATCACGCGGTTGCGAAAGCGGTCGTAGGAAACGGCGATATCCGGCCCGTGGACGACCAGCCCGCAGGCTTCGATCTGGTCCTGCCGGATACCCTTGCCCGCGAGATATTCCTTCAGTGCATTGCGGCTTTCCGGCGCGAAGCCCAGCCGGAACGTCGCGATCGTTCTGCCCGAGAGCCCGCGCGAGCGCAGATAGGCACGTGCCCGGGCGCCGCCGGCCGCCTGCAGCCTTTCCTCGAAGAAGGCCGCGGCCATCTCCATGACATCGACGAGCGAGCGGGTCTCGGCTTCGCGGCGCGCTTCCTCACGGCTTTGTACCGGCATTTCCACGCCAGCGAGCCCGGCGAGCTGTTCCACGGCTTGCGGAAAGGGAACGCTATCGAGTTCGCTCAGGAACTTGAAATGATCGCCCGACACGCCGCAGCCGAAGCAATAGTACCGCCCCTTGCGATCCTCGCAGTGAAAGCTCGGCGTGTTCTCGCCGTGGAAGGGACAGCACGCCCAATAGTCGCCGCGCGCGGCGTTCGTTTTGCGCCGATCCCACGTGACGCGCTGGCCGATCACATCGGAAATCGGCACGCGTTCCCGGATGTCGTCGAGGAAGGACGGAGAAAAGCGCATGAGCCAGGGACCGCCGGCAGCTTGAAGGAATGCGTGCAGACAAAGACCTTTCCGCACGCAAGGTCAATCCGAGGTGCGGGCGAAATGTTCGTCGGCGGCATCTACCGGACGGGGTCCGACCGATGCGACTTTCCGGCTTGGCCTTGAAACGACGAACGGAATGCCCATTTGAAGGCTTGTGCGGCGCATCCCGTAAGGTCGATGCGCCCTTGGCCTTCGACGCTTCTGCCCGACCACGGATGTACTGGCGCGGCTCAAGCGAGGCCATGATCTCGTACGAGACGAAGCCGTTGGGTTTTCAAGGCCCGACGGCTTTTTCGTATGCAGTATTCACGCGTTCGGGGAACCCGAAGCGCGCCGATGAATTGAGCATGGCACTTCGCGCCGCTTCAGGAGAAAGCCAGCATGCTCAAATTCATCGGTATCGTCATCCTCGTCATCTTCCTCATCGGCCTCGCCGTCGTCCTCGGCCTCTTCAAGCTCATCTTCTAGGACGTGAAGGCCGAAGGCACCGGGGCAACGGCCGGACGGGTGCCGATCAGCGCAGCAGGCCCTTCACGACGCCGGAAGCCTTGGTGAAATCCATGCGGCCCGGATAGCGCTGCTTCAGCGTATTCATGCACTTGCCCATGTCGCGCAGCCCTTGCGCGTTCGTCTCCTCGACGACGGAGCGGCAGAGTTCCTGCACCTCCTCCTCGGGCATCTGTTCGGGCATGAACTGCCGGATGACCGCGATTTCCTCGCGTTCCTGCTCGGCGAGTTCCAGTCGCGCGGCCTCTTCGTAGGCAGCGACCGATTCCTCGCGCTGGCGGATCATCTTGACCAGGATCAGCATGATCTCGTCGTCGCCGACCGGCTCCTTGCCGGACGCGCGATTGGCGAGATCGCGGTCCTTCACCGCCGCCTGGATGAGACGGATCGTCGTCAGACGCCGCGCATCCTTGGCCCTCATCGCTTCCTTGAGCGATTCTGCGAACTTCTCGCGCAATCCCATCATCGTCTCCCGGCTGGGCCCCGCGATCCTACTGTGGCCGAGCCTGCCTTTGCAATCGTAATGCCGGTTCCGTCAAGCGCCGGATCGGTTCGCCCGCGCTCGTACGCCTGCCACGCGGTCGATCGATTGACCCGCACGGGAGCGTTCAATATAGCTGGAACCGTTCCTGTCCGATCTTGAAATCCGTACGGCGGCCAATTTGGCGGCGGCACGGTTTCGCCAGCAAGATGGCGTCCGTTCGGCCATGCTTCAAGAGGAAAGCGCACGCGCATTATGGGTGAAACGATGACGCACGCCGATACCCCGTCCCCCGAAAATCACGACACCGGTTGGTCGATCGAGAAGCCGACGGCCCTTCTTGTGCTTGCGGACGGTACCGTCGTCGAAGGCAAGGGAGTGGGCGCGAGCGGCAGCGTGGCCGCCGAAGTCGTCTTCAACACCGCGCTCACCGGCTATCAGGAAATCCTGACCGACCCTTCCTATTTCGCCCAGATCGTCACCTTCACCTTTCCGCATATCGGCAATATTGGGACGAACGAGGAAGACATCGAGGATCTTTCTCCGGACGCCCGCTTCACCGCAGTCGGCGCCGTCTTCAAGGCGGACATCACCGAACCGTCGAACTATCGCTCGGTCGGGCATCTCGATGCCTGGCTCAAGGCGCGCGGCATCATCGGCCTTTCGGGCATCGACACGCGTGCGCTGACCGCGCGCATTCGCGAAACGGGCTCGCCCAACGCGGTCATCGCGCACGAGCCGTCCGGCAATTTCGACATCGAAGCGCTGAAAGCCGAGGCGAAAGGATGGCACGGGCTCGAAAAGCTCGATCTTGCGCGCTCCGTCACGGCGAAGGGTTCGTCCGCATGGAGCGAGACGCCCTGGCTGTGGGATGCCGGATACGGCACCGGCGAGGACGGCAGCGGCGCGCACATCGTGGCGATCGACTATGGCGTGAAACGCAACATCCTTCGCCTTCTTTCCGGCCTCGGCTGCCGGGTGACGGTCGTCCCGGCTTCGAGCAGCGCGCAGGACATTCTGGCGCTCGAGCCGGACGGCATCTTCCTCTCCAACGGCCCCGGCGATCCGGCCGCGACCGCGGAATATGCCGGTCCGATGCTGCGCACGCTCGTCGACAGCGGCATTCCGATGTTCGGCATCTGCCTCGGCCACCAGCTTCTCGCGCTGGCGCTCGGCGGGCGCACGGTGAAGATGCATCAGGGCCATCACGGCGCGAACCATCCCGTGAAGGATCATACGACCGGAAAGGTCGAGATCGTTTCGATGAATCACGGCTTCGCCGTCGATGCGACATCGCTGCCCGACGGCGTGGAAGAAACCCACGTCTCGCTCTTCGACGGCTCGAACTGCGGCTTGCAAGTCGTCGGAAAACCGGTCTTTTCCGTCCAGCACCATCCGGAAGCCTCGCCCGGCCCGCAGGACAGCCATTACCTGTTCCGCCGCTTCTTCAACCTGATCCGGCAGGCAAGCGGCGAGCCGACCCTCGCCGAGCGCTGAAGCCAGCCTGTCCGCGGAAGGTTGGCGCTAACCCCGATCACACGAGACCGAGCGCCTCGCGGTGCTGGAAACGCCACGTCGCGAGGATGGCGGCGGTCACCAGACCGCCGGCCAGACCCAGCCAGACACCGACGCCGCCGTAATCGAGCTTGAAGGCGAGGATGTAGGCCATCGGCATGCCGACGATCCAGTAGCTGAAAAGCGCCAGCATCATCGGTACGCGCGTGTCGCGCAGGCCGCGCAGCAGACCAGCCCCCAATACCTGCATGCAATCGGCAAGCTGGAAGCAGGCCGCGACGGCAAGGAACGGCACCGCGGCCGCGAGCACCCGCCCGGACAACGGATCGTTCTCATCGAGGAACAGGCCGATCAGCCATTTCGGCACGAGCCAGAAGAGTGCCGCACCCGCAAGCGAGACGACGACGCCGAGCGCGACGACGGCACCGGCCGCCCGCGCCAGCGCCTGTCGGTCTCCGCTGCCGTGCGCTTGGCCAACGCGCACCGTCGCGGCCTGCGAAAGGCCAAGCGGAACCATGAAGGCGATCGCGGTGATCTGCAGCACGATCCCGTGGGCGGCGAGCGCAACGGTGCCGAGCCAGCCCATCATCAGCGACGACATCGTGAAGAGGCCGACTTCGGCGATGATCGTCGTTGCGACCGGGAAGCCGAGGCGCAGCACTTCGGCGAAGACCGGCCAGTCGGCCCGCCACATGCGCGTGAAGAGCGCATAGGCCCGGTAGGCGCGCGCCTTTCCGGCGACGAGTGCGAGCAGGACGAAGATGATGGTGTTGGTTCCCAGCGAGCCGACCGCCGCCCCCCGGATGCCGAGCGCCGGCGCGCCGAGCTCGCCGAAGATGAAGGCGTAGCCGACGACGAGGTTGGCAAGCGTTCCGCCGATCATCGCCCACAGAATGATCTGTGCGCGGCCGATCGCCGTGAAGAACGCACGCAACGCCATGACCCCGAGGCCCGGAAACAGTGCCCATTCCGCAATCCGCATGTAGTCGCCCGAAAGGGCTGCAATCTGCGGCTTCTGGCCGGCCAGAAGAAGGAGCGCCTCGGTAAAGTGCAGCGGCACCACCATGACGGCACTGTAGATGAAGACCACCCACAGGCCCATGCGTACGGAACGGCGCACCAAAGTCGCGTCCCCTCGCCCATGCGCATGTGCCGCGACCGGCATGACGGCGTTCGTGAAGCCGGCACCGAAGATATAGACGATGAAGAAGACCTGCGTCGCGAGCACGCCGGCGGCGAGGTCGCTCGCGCTCAACCGGCCGAGGAGCAGGAGATCGGTCGTGTTGATCGCCATCTGTGCGAGTTGCGCACCGGCGAGCGGAATGCCGAGCGTGACCGTGGCGACGAGATGCGAATGCCAGCTCTGGTCCGGGCGGACCTGCGGCTGTGTCTCGAACTCGACCATGATCGCCGTCCCTTCGACCACCGACGGATGCCGGCTGCCCGCGGAAAATTCGTCCGCGAGCTAGCCGGAAGGAGCACCAGCGAACCGCCGGAACGAAACGGGCTTATGAAGTGGGTCTCGGTGCAAGGCAAGAGATCGGGCACGCCACGAACGTATCGCGGTGGTGCGATGCTTGGATGCCGGCCAGATACGACAAAGCCGGCGAGCATGTCGTGCGCCGGCTGAAACTCGAATATCGGTAGTTGAAGAGAGATCGACCGGGTGCGCCATGCGGAGCGAACCCGGTCGATGCATTCATCCGGTACGACGAAGTAAAGCCGCGCCTGCCGAAGCCGGTCTCACTTCGTGTAGAGCGTGATCGTGCCCGTTGCGGCATCCAGCTTGGCGGCGGCGATGCTCGAAACATCGACGTTCATGCCCTGGAGCTTCTGGCTCAGATCCTGGTTCTTCATGATCGCTGCCTGAAGCGACTGCTGCTCCTGCTCGGTCGTATTGAGCGGCGGCGTCGAGCTCGAGCCGGTCGTATGGTCGGTGTTTGCCATATCGGCCGTGGACGCGATCTGGACGTCGGCAGCCTTCGCCGTCTCGAGCTTGGTGGAGACGTCAGCCATCGACATCGTGCTGGCATCGCTGCTCGTCATGGCGTTGTCGTTGGTCTGGGCGAACGCCGGATAGGACGCGATGGTCGAGCCCATGAGGACGGCGGCGAGCAGTGCGGTGGTGCGTTTCATCGTGGTTACCTTTTGATCTTTTATCGGAACTTGCGTTCCTTCGCGTCCAGACAACCCATCCGACCGTCCAGTGTTCCCGCGGCCGCCCAAAATTTTTCCGCATGATGACGAACTTGAAAAATTAAATCCTTTACACGGGTTTGTGATTCGCCGGGATGCGTTAACCACGAGGTCCGGCTAGCAGATATTTCCGTGCGTCGCCGCCTTTCGTGCGGGGTTCCGTTCGGGCGCGGGTTTGCCTATAAGGCGCTTCTAGCCCGTAGCCCTAACTCTTTGCCGCCGGTCGACGCCTCGCGTACCGACAGCAGAGCAGCCTGCCCGATGGATGAGCCATGCCCAAACGTACCGATATCCAGTCGATCCTCGTCATCGGAGCCGGACCGATCATCATCGGCCAGGCTTGCGAGTTCGATTATTCCGGTACGCAGGCGATCAAGGCGCTGAAGGCCGAAGGCTTTCGCATCGTGCTGGTCAATTCCAATCCGGCGACCATCATGACGGATCCGGAACTGGCCGACGCGACCTATATCGAGCCGGTCACGCCCGAAGTCGTCGCCAAGATCATCGCCAAGGAGCGACCCGACGCGCTGCTTCCCACGATGGGCGGACAGACTGCGCTCAACACCGCCCTCTCGCTGCGCCGCATGGGCGTGCTCGAACGCTACGGCGTCGAGATGATCGGCGCCAACGCCGAGGCGATCGACAAGGCGGAGGACCGCGCCCTCTTCCGCGAGGCGATGGCCAAGATCGGGCTCGAGACGCCGGCCTCCATTCTCGTCAACGCGACGGAGATCAAGAATGCCGACCGTTCCGCGCACGAGGAAAAGCGCGCCGACCTCAAGGGTCGCTTTTCCGGCGACGAACTGAACGACGCGCTCGATACGCTCGAAACCGAATGGAACCTCGGCGAGGTCACGCGCAAGCAGCGCTACATGAGCCACGCCATGGGACGTGCGGCGACGGCGCTCGACGAGGTTGGCTTGCCGGCGATCGTCCGCCCCTCCTTCACGCTCGGCGGCACCGGCGGCGGCATCGCCTACAATCGCTCGCAGTTCTTCGAGATCGTCGAGCGAGGCCTCGACGCTTCCCCCACCACCGAAGTGCTGATCGAGGAATCCGTGCTCGGCTGGAAGGAGTACGAGATGGAGGTCGTCCGCGATCACGCGGACAACTGCATCATCATCTGCTCCATCGAGAACGTCGACCCGATGGGCGTTCATACGGGCGATTCGATCACCGTCGCCCCTGCCCTGACGCTGACGGACAAGGAATACCAGCTGATGCGCAGCGCCTCGATCGCGGTGCTGCGCGAGATCGGCGTGGAGACCGGCGGCTCGAACGTGCAGTTCGCCGTGAACCCGGATACCGGCCGCCTCGTCGTCATCGAGATGAACCCGCGCGTGTCGCGCTCCTCCGCGCTCGCATCCAAGGCGACGGGCTTTCCGATCGCCAAGATCGCGGCCAAGCTCGCCGTCGGCTACACGCTGGACGAGCTGGAAAACGACATTACCGGTGGCGCGACGCCGGCCGCCTTCGAGCCGTCGATCGACTACGTCGTCACCAAGATCCCGCGCTTCGCCTTTGAGAAGTTCCCCGGCTCCGAGCGCACGCTGACGACCTCGATGAAGTCCGTCGGCGAGGTCATGGCGATCGGCCGCACCTTCGCCGAAAGCCTGCAGAAGGCGCTGCGCGGGTTGGAGACGAACCTCACTGGCCTCGACGAGATCGAGGTGCCGGGCCTTTCCGGCGATCCGTCCGATGACCACAACGCGCTGCGCGCAGCGATCGGTACGCCGACGCCGGACCGCCTGCGCATGGTAGCACAGGCGATGCGCCTCGGCATGAGTGCTGCGGAAGTTCACGAAGGCTGCCACATTGACCCGTGGTTTCTGGCGCAGATCGAGGCGATCCTCGCTATGGAAGCGCGCGTTAAAGCGCACGGTCTGCCGAAGGACGCGCAGAACCTGCGCATGCTGAAAGGCATGGGCTTTTCCGACAGCCGGCTCGCCTACCTCGCCGACATGCGCGAGCGCGACGTCGCGAAGCTGCGCACCGAACTCGACGTGCATCCCGTCTACAAGCGCATCGACACCTGCGCCGCCGAGTTCGCTTCGCCGACGGCCTACATGTACTCCACCTACGAGGTGCCGTTCGCCGGAGCCACGCGCTCCGAGGCCGACGTTTCGGACCGCAAGAAGGTCGTCATCCTCGGTGGCGGGCCGAACCGCATCGGCCAGGGCATCGAGTTCGACTATTGCTGCTGCCACGCCTGCTTCGCGCTGAACGATGCGGGCTACGAATCGATCATGATCAATTGCAACCCGGAAACGGTGTCGACCGACTACGACACCTCCGACCGGCTTTACTTCGATCCGCTGACGGCCGAGGACGTGCTCGAAATCCTGCGCGTCGAGAAGGAAAAGGGCACGCTTCACGGCGTTATCGTGCAGTTCGGCGGCCAGACGCCGCTGAAGCTCGCCGAGGCGCTTGAAGCCGCCGGCATTCCGATCCTCGGTACGGCACCGGACATGATCGACCTCGCCGAGGACCGCGACCGTTTCCAGCGGCTGCTGACGAAGCTCGACCTTCGCCAGCCGAAGAACGGCATCGCCTATTCCGTCGAGCAGGCCCGGCTCGTCGCCGGCGAGCTCGGCTTCCCGCTCGTGGTGCGGCCCTCCTACGTGCTCGGCGGACGGGCGATGCAGATCATCCACGACGAGACGGCGCTTTCCAACTACCTGCTCGGCACCGTGCCGGAACTCGTGCCCGAGGAGATCAAGGCGCGCTATCCGAACGACAAGACGGGCCAGATCAACACGCTGCTTGGCAAGAACCCGCTGCTTTTCGACGGCTATCTTGCGAACGCCATCGAGGTCGACGTCGACTGCATCTGCGACGGCACGGACGTCCACGTCGCCGGCATCATGGAGCACATCGAGGAAGCCGGCATCCATTCCGGCGATTCGGCATGCTCCCTGCCCGTTCATACGCTCAGCCACGAGACCTGCCAGGAACTCGAACGCCAGGCCGTTGCGCTCTCGCGCGGGCTTTCCGTCGGCGGGTTGATGAACGTGCAGTTCGCCATCAAGGACGGCACGATCTACGTGCTGGAAGTCAATCCACGTGCTTCGCGAACCGTCCCCTTCGTTGCCAAGGCGATCGGCGCACCGATCGCCAAGATCGCCGCGCGCGTGATGGCAGGCGAGACACTGGATCCGGTCATGAAGGCCTACGGCCACCGGCCGGATCCGAAGGCCCTCGGCCATATCGCGGTGAAGGAAGCCGTCTTCCCCTTCGCCCGCTTCCTCGGCGTCGACACGCTGCTCGGTCCGGAGATGCGCTCGACCGGCGAGGTGATGGGCATCGACACGGACTACGCGCTCGCCTTCGCCAAGGCTCAGCTCGGCGCCGGCGTCGACCTGCCGCGGGCCGGCTCGGTCTTCGTGTCCGTGCGCGACAGCGACAAGGAGCGCGTTCTGCCGGCCGTGCGCCGGCTCGTGGAGCAAGGCTTTTCGGTGATGGCGACCGCCGGCACCGCACGCTACCTGACCGATCAAGGCGTCGAGACCCAGAAGATCAACAAGGTGCTCGAAGGCCATCCGCACGTCGAGGACGCAATCCGCAACCGCCAGGTCCAGCTGATCTTCAACACGACGGACGGCGCCAAGGCGATCTCCGACTCCAAGTCGCTCCGCCGCGCGGCGCTAATCCAAAAGGTGCCCTACTACACGACGATGGCCGGCGCGCTCGCCGCCTCCGAAGCGATCGAGGCGCTGAAGGGCGGCAACCTGGAGGTCCGGCCGCTGCAGGGGTATTTCGAGCTGCAGTAACGGCAAATTCTACCTGCTGGCCCTTCTACTCTGGGGGCAGCGAGGCAGCCGCTTCACGAAATCGGGATAGGATCTCTTCGGGATAAGGCGAACGGCAAAGCGCCGAGAACGTTGAGCGATCGTTCCAAACGGGAGCCGCAGCGCGCGATCGGCGCGTGGCCGATCCCGCAATTCCCGGAGATTACCCAATGATATCGACACGACGGCTTTCCATACTCACCGCTGGCGCCATGATTGCAGCCGGCATGGCATCCGGCGCAAACGCTGCCGGCATGAGCAGCGATACCGGTATGAGTGCGAACGGCAACGCTTCGCAGAGTTCGAGCAAGCCGGCGCTCGCCAAGCAGACGCATATCCGCGGCACGATCACCGATTACTCCGACAACACGCTGAAGGTCGAGACGAAAGACGGGCAGACGGTGAAGGTCGGCGTCGACGACAAGACGAAGGTCGCCGGATTGAAGAAGGCCGAAGCTTCGGACATCGGCAAAGGCGATTTCGTCGGTATCGCCTCGATCCCCGGCAAGGGCGGCGGCAGCGACGCCGTCGAGGTGCTGATCTTTCCAGCCGCGATGAAGGGTGCCGGCGAAGGCAGCTATTCCTGGGACCTCACCGACGATTCGAGCATGACGAACGCGACCGTCGCCAATGCGGTGAAGAACGTCGACGGCCGCAAGGTGACGCTCACCTACAATGGCGGGCAGGAAAAGACGATCTCCATTCCGAAGGATACGCCGATCGTCACCATCGCCAAGGCCACCCGTGACGATCTGAAGAAAGGCAACAAGGTCTTCGTCAGCGCCAGCGGCATGAACGGTAACGACACCGCGTCGATGATCATGGTCGGCAACAACGGCGTCGCTCCGCCCATGTGAGCCGTGCGGTTTCCGGGCGATCAGCCCGGGATCGCCCGCGCGCCGACGTGCAGGTTCCGCCCCGCGCCGAGGCCGAAGGCGAGAAGCGCCGTACCGATGCAGGCAAAGAGGATACCGGCGGCCGTAAAGCCGCCGGTGAGATCGCGGATGATGCCGATCGCGAGCGGAGCCAGGGACGCCAGCAGGTAGCCCACGCACTGCGCCATGCCCGACAGATGAGCGGCGACGTGACTGTCCGGCGACCGGCGCACGATCATCGTGAGCGCGATGGCGATGAGGCCGCCCTGCCCCGCCCCTTGCAGGATCGCCAATATCCATCCGAGCGACAGCGGCAGGAAGACGAAGCCGACGAGCCCGAGCGTCGCGAAGAGGGCCAGTGCCGTGTTGACCGGTCGTTCGTCCCGGCAGCGCGCGGCGACCAGTGGCGTAGCAATGCACGAGACGACCTGCACGAGGATGGAAAAGGAGACGAGCGCGCCGGCATCCCCGGCGGCCATGCCACGCGTTCGCAGGATCGTCGCCAGCCAGCCGAACACCGAATAGGCGAGCGAGGCCTGCAGGCCCATGAAGAGCGTGACCTGCCAGGCAAGCGGATCCCGCCACAGCCCTTCGACGGAACGCGTCGCCCGCCGCGCGCGACTGGAGTTGCCGAATACCTGAGGTAGCCAGACGAGCGCCGCGATCACGGCCGGCAGGGCCCATATCGCGAGTGCCCCCTTCCATGAGCCGGAAAAGGCGCGTTGCAACGGTACGGTAACGCCTGCCGCGACCGCGGCACCGAGGGTCAGTGCCATCGTATAGAGGCCCATCATCAGCGATGCGTGGTCGGAGAAGTCGCGCTTGACGAGGCCGGGCATCAGCACGTTGCCAACGGCGATGCAGGCGCCGGCAATCGCAGTACCGAGAAAGAGCGGCACTGTGCCGAGCCCGCGCATCGCGACGCCGACGACAAGCAGGAGCAGCAGGACGAAAAGCGTGCGTTCGGCGCCGAAGCGGCCCGCAAGCCGTGGTGCGAGCAACGCGAAAAGGCCGAGGCACACGACCGGCGCGGTCGTCAGCACGCCGGCGGCGAAAGCCGAAATCCCGGTACCTTCGATGATGTCGGGCAGAAGCACCGAAGCGCTCGAAAAGACCGGACGAAGGTTGAAAGCGACGAGCACGAAGCTCGCGGCGAGGAACAGGCGCGCCGCGCGTGTGGTACCGGCCCTGTCGCCTGTCGACGGTTCGCGTGTCATTTGAGCCATCCTCTCGCCGGGGTCGCATGCGCACGGTTCGGCAGCGTCAATCGTCGTTGGCGAGGTCGCGCGCTCATCCCGTCGGCGGTGTGATGGGGATCTTGGCGAAGGCGAAGATCAGGAGTTCGATCGCCACGAGCCAGCTTCCCAGAATGCGCCCGGCGATCGTCAGCCAGGGTCGTTTGAAGTGGCGCAGCAAAAATGCCGGTGCCGCAAGGATCCATGCGCAGGCAGCGAGCGCGCCGATCCCGAACGTGTCGAGATCGTTGAAATAGTCCTGCAGCCCGATGAAGAGCGTGTAGTCGGCGCCGAGCAACACGGCGAGGACGAGTGCCGCCGGGAAGCGCACACGCTGCGGCAGCCACAGGGCGACGCCAGTGAGCCCGACGGCGATCGGCGTGACGAGATAGACCTGCGTATCGAGATCGTGCGGCAGGAAGAACGCCTGCCAGACCTCGACGAAGCGAAACAGGCAGACGACGAGCGTGCCGCAGAACACGGTGACGACGATCGCGAAGCGCCGCATGCTGGCGAGGCCGGCGCACAACACCCCGAGGCCGAGCGTGGCGAGCGCGACGTCGTAGACCGTGAACGGCAGAAGAAAGCCGAGTTCGCCGAAGGAATAGGTGTGGCGCAACGCCTGCGAGAGAAGGACCAGAAGCGGAGCGCAAAGGAAGAGCAGAATGGCCGGGGTCAGCGTATGCACGTCATCGGCGAGGATCCGCTCGGCGAAGACGGACCTGCGTTTCGCAGCGGAACGCCGGGAGGTCGGCATCGCGGCGGCGCCGACGCGACGCTGCGCCGCGTTGCCGGTCGGCGATTTTCTTCGGCGTTTCGAGCGGCTTACGGGCATGAGTTCAGGCCACCGCGTTGACGAGATAGTAAAGCCCGGCAAGCACGATAAGTCCGCCGAGTGCGCGGGATACCCTGCCTTCGTAGAGCCGGCCGAAGAGAAGCCCGACGGCGATGCCGACGACGTGGATCATGCCCGTGGCGACGACGAACCCCACCGCGTAGGCGGCGGGATCGGCAGCCATCGGCAATTCCGCGCCATGGGCATAACCATGGAACACGGCGAAGAAGGCGACGATGAGGAGCGCCAGCCATTCGGGGGCCTTCCATTCGGCGAGGATCGCCGCGCCGAGCACGATGATCGAACAGGCGATGCCGAGTTCGATGCCGGGCATGGCCACGCCGGCGATGCCGAGCACACCGCCCACGCACATGATGAGAGGAAAGGTTACCGGCAGCATCCAGACCTGTCGTCCGCCCATCTGCGCGCCCCACAGGCCGACGGCGAACATGGCGAGCAGATGGTCCGGGCCCGAAAGCGGATGTTCGAAGCCGCTCGCGAAACCGCCCATGGGACCGGTGACGATATGCGCGGAAGCCGGATCGGACGTGAGGAACCAGGCGACGACGCCCGTTGCAATAGAGATCGCGCAGCGCGGCAGGACTGCTCGCGGTGGCGCCGGAACCCTCTCGTCGTCGTCGCGAATCGTACCCGTCATAGCGCCGAGGCATAGCGTTTGGCGGCATGGCGGGCAATCTCGGGACGTGCACGAGAGATAATGGTCGGTTTGCTCACGAAAAGCCGATCCGCCCTTACAAAAAGCGCGTGGATGCCTTACATTCTTTGGCCGACGACGGACGGTGCCGGCGCGAAACCGCCGGCGGCCGTTTTCTTTTTGTCTTCGCCCGGCAGCACGCCGGGGCGCGAGGACCGCAAAGGGGATGACATGGTAGACAAGGTGCCCATGACCAAAGGCGGCTTCGCCAAGTTGCAGGAAGAGCTGCGCTGGCGCCAGCAGGAAGAACGCCCTCGTATTATCGATGCGATCGCCGAGGCACGCTCCCACGGCGATCTTTCGGAGAACGCGGAGTATCACGCCGCCAAAGAAGCCCAAAGCCACAACGAAGGGCGTATTTCCGAGGTGGAAGACTACATCGCCCGCGCCGAGGTGATCGACGTCAGCAAGATGTCCGGCGACACGATCAAGTTCGGCGCCACGGTAAAGCTCGTCGACGAGGATACCGAGGAAGAAAAGACCTACCAGATCGTCGGCGACCAGGAGGCCGACGTGAAGCAGGGCCGTATCTCCATCTCCTCGCCGATTTCCCGCGCCATGATCGGAAAGACGGTCGGCGATTCGATCGAGGTCGTCGCGCCGGGCGGGTCCAAGGCCTACGAGATCCTCGACGTCAACTGGAGCTGAGCGGGGCCGTGCCGGCGAAGGTAAACCTCGCCGACATCGACATCGTCGCTCCGCACTTCAAGCGACGGCTTTCGGGCGTGACGTCGACCGTCGTCCAGCTCGTGCCGTGCCAGCGCCGGCTCGGCACGCGCATCGCGGTCGTCGGTCCCGGCCTGCCCTCGTCGCTGCCGCATCTCGGCATCCGCCAGCTCGCCGGTCTCTGGCGCCGGCCGAACGGAAAGCGCTTTCGCGTCTGGCACGCCCGGCGCAACGTCGAGATGGCGGCGGGCATCGTGCTTCGCGACGTGCTGCGCATGCCGATCCGTCTGCTCTTCACGTCGGCCGCGCAGCGCCATCACAAGGCGACGACACGCTGGATGATCGCCCGCATGGATGCCGTCGTCGCGACGAGCGCGCGCTCGGGCGGTTTCCTTCGGGTCGAGCACAGCGTCATTCGCCACGGCATCGATACCGAGGCTTTCCACCCCGGCGAACCGTTCTCGACGGAAAAGCCCTATCGCATCGGCTGTTCCGGCCGCATCCGTCCGCAGAAGGGAACCGACCTCTTCGTCGACACGATGATCGCGCTGCTCCCGGACCATCCCGATTGGCAGGCCGAGATCACCGGTCGCGCGACACCGGAACACCGCGCCTTCGCGGCCGATCTGAAGGAGCGCATCCGCGCCGCGGGCCTTGCCGAGCGCATTCGCTTTCTCGGTGAGATCGACGACATCAAACCCTGGTATCGCGCGCTGACACTCTTCGTCGCGCCATCCCGCAACGAAGGCTTCGGCCTGACGCCACTCGAGGCGATGGCTTCCGGCACGGCCGTCGTCACCTCGAACGCCGGCGCCTACGACGAACTCGTCGACCCCGGCAAGACCGGCACGGTCGCTCCCGCCGGTGACGGCGAAGCCCTTCGCGAAGCCATCCGTCCTTATCTCGACGACCCGGCCGTGGCGCATCGATATGGATCCGCCGGCGCACGACGCGCACGCGCGCATTTCCGGCTCGAGCAGGAAGCGCAGGCGCTGGCGGCGATCTACGAACGGCTGCAGCACCAGCCGTCCGGTCACCGAGTGTCTTGAAGAAGAAACGAGATGATCGACGCCGGCAGCGTTGCGGCGAATTTTGCGCTCAGTGCTTCATGGATTTCGCGACGCATGGTCGATGAAAAACGGTCGAGGCTCTGAACGCAGCCGAAGGGCACACTCGGCTCTCCGATCGCCGCGAGAAAAGCGTCGATGCCCCTGCGCATGCCCGGGCGCAGATAAGCGAGCGGAGGCGGCGGCTCGACGACGGTACCGCCTGCGATCACCTCGAGATTGTTGGAAAGCGCGACCGAGTTGTACTGCGCGGCATCGCGAAACCGGTAGCGCACCTGTTCGCTCAAAACCTGCGGATGTTCTGCATGAAACCGCTCGAGCCGGCGTCGATCGAGGGGATGGGGATGATGCTCGGCAAAGAGATACGCTTCGGAAAGGCCGAGCAATTCGGCCGCCCTTTCCTGCGAGCGACG
Source organism: Pararhizobium mangrovi (assembly GCF_006516965.1). Taxonomy (GTDB): domain Bacteria; phylum Pseudomonadota; class Alphaproteobacteria; order Rhizobiales; family Rhizobiaceae; genus Pararhizobium_B; species Pararhizobium_B mangrovi. The sequence goes on from NZ_VHLH01000006.1 coordinate 45,263, forward strand.
GTGGCCGGGCCGCTTGTCGGGCCGAGCCAGCATGGCACGAAGCCGCGCCCGGGGCTGCTTCGACCGTAGCTTCGACATCGTTCCGTAAAGAACCGGCCGGCTGCTGCGGAAAAAGGCTTGCGGGCTCGACGGTGCGTTCAGGAACATGTCGTCATTGGCGTAGACGAACTGGTCGGAGAGACCGGGTATGCGCCATACGGCCGATTCGATCGGCCGCGGATTGAAGGTCGGTCGAAGTGCGTCCAGCCCGTCGAAGATCGTGTGATGCGAAACGAGACGGATGAAGTCCGGCGCACAGAGACCTGCCTCCTGGAAGGCATCGAGATACGCCGGCTTCTGCGCGTCGGTCACCAGATGAATACGGCGTACGAACGGGGCGTAGGCGAGGATCGAGGCAATGGCGTAGTAGATTTCGCCGTCGTCGTGGAAGCGCGTCTCTTCCACGGCACTCGAATGGGCCTCGCGACTCCACCGCCGACGTTCGGCCGCATGCGCGGGATCGGCACCATCGACCCATGGAATGACGAAATCGATATCCACGATTATCGGCTCGGTCGGTTCATGCGTTGGAGGAACGCCCCGTCGGCAGCGGTATCATGAACCCGCGCGCGAGAAGGTCGTCAACGCCACCATAGGCGATCGATCCCTCGTAGTCGAAATGCGTTACCGTTTCCGTATCGAGGCGATCGAGCACGGCTCGGTACACCGCAGCGCCATCGAAATGCTGCCCGTCGTGGACGGCGCGTTGCGTGCGCTCGCGCAGATCGGAGAAAATCTTGAAGTGCAGGAGCGCGGCCATCACCGGCGGAAAATTGTAGAGTGCCGGTCTCGGACGATGGATGGTTCGCGCCAGCGAGCAGTATCGGTCCCAGCGCATGAGCGGGTATTTCATAAGCTGGCTCCGCGCACCGAGCTTTCGCAGCCGAACGCCGCCATGCACGCTGATTGCGTTCGCAGCGACGATCGCCTCGTATCCGCCACCGTCGAAATGGGTCGCGACCTCCCACGGCATGCGTCCGTCCCTGCCGGTGAAGGCCGCCGCCGCCAGGTCGCCTTTCGGGTAAAGGTCGAGCATGGGCGCGGGTACACGGTTGACACCGCCCCGTTCGAGCCGTCGGACATAGGCGGCGATCGGCTCGCGCCCGATCGTTTCGTAGACGAAGAACTCGTCGGAATCGACGATCAGGTACCACCGGTCGAGGCCGTAGCGCGCAAGCAGCCGTTCGCGCCAGATCTTGCCGCGCGCCGCATCCGCATATCGCACGTTGCTTTCGAAGAGATCGACGTCCGGCTCGACGAGCAGACAGTCCCGCGTGCCGTCATCGGAAGCATCGTCGACGCAGATGAAGCGCGTGACGCCCATGGCGCGATAATGAGCGAAGAACGCCGGCATGAACCGCATGTCGTTGTGGGTGAGCACGACGAGGGGAAAATCCTCGCGCGAAAGCGGCTTCGGCGCGCGTTCGCCGGCCGGTCGCAACTCGACGTCCTCCGTCCGGTCGGCAAGGTCGCGCTTGGGGAAGAAGGACTTGCCCCAGAAGAACGCGCGTTCCGAATGCGAGCGCTGCCATACGTCGGCCGTGCGGCCGCTGATCGGATAGGCGAACGTCCTCATCGTGCCTCCCTGCCCCGTTGCATGCCCATGTCCGGGCGAACTACCCGAACTCCACCAGCCCGGCGTCCTTGACCTGCCGGATGGTGAGCATGGTCCGCACGGTCTCGACGTTCTCGCTCGCCGTCAGTTCCTCGATGACGAAATCCTGGAACTGGGTGAGGTTTTCGGCGACGCACTGGAGGAGGAAGTCAGTTTCGCCGGAAACCATCCATGCTTCGCGCACCAGTGGCCAGGCATCGGTGCGTCGGGCGAAGGCCTTCAGGTTCGCATCCGATTGGTGTTCCAGCCCGACGAGGCAAAAGGCCACGAGGTCGTAGCCGAGAACCGGCGCGTTCAGCATCGCCCGATAGCCTTCGATGACCCCCGCGTCCTCAAGCTTGCGCACGCGGCGCAGGCAGGGCGGCGCGGAAATGCCGACGCGTTCGGAAAGCTCGACATTGGTCATGCGCCCTTCGCTCTGAAGCTCGCGCAGGATCTTCATGTCGATGGCGTCGATCTCGATACGGCGTGCCATGGATTGCCCTGGTTCGTGTCCGCTGCGCGCGAAATCTGGTCGAAGCTCGTGGCAAGAGCAAGGAAATTGCGTTCGCGAGACAGAAAATGCCGGTGTTTTCCGGTTCGCTTTTTCCCGTTCGCTTGTGGTCAAGCAACACCGTCGTCTTGAAAGCTTCGCCGCGCCGTCCCATAGAATGGCACTGGCCGCGCTTTGGCACGCGCCGGCCGGTCATGCGGTCGTGGTTCGGATGGATTTCTCTCCTGCTCGTGTGAGCTCCGCTACGCCACGTCCGTCGTTTGAAATGCGCAAGGATCGAATTCAACCATGACGACGCGTCACGCTCCCGTCCTCATCGTCGGTTCCGGCCCGGCCGGCTACACCGCTGCCGTCTACGCCGCGCGCGGCATGCTCGAACCGATCCTCATCACCGGCCTCGAACAGGGCGGCCAGTTGATGATCACAACGGACGTCGAAAACTATCCGGGCTACGCCGATCCGGTCCAGGGCCCGTGGATGATGGAACAGATGCGCCAGCAGGCGGTCAATGTCGGCACCGAGATCGTCAGCGATATCGTGACGGACATCAATCTAGACGCGACGCCGATCCGTCTCACGACCGATTCCGGCGCCGTCTACACCTGCGATTCGCTCATTCTTTCGACCGGTGCCAAGGCGAAATGGCTGGGGCTCGAAAGCGAGCGGACCTTCATGGGCTTCGGCGTGTCGGCCTGCGCCACCTGCGACGGCTTCTTCTACAAGAACAAGGATGTCTTCGTCGTCGGAGGCGGCAACACTGCGGTCGAGGAAGCGCTCTACCTGTCCAATATCGCCGCCTCGGTAACGCTCGTCCATCGCCGCGACCATCTGCGCGCCGAGCGCGTCCTGCAGGAGCGCCTGTTCGATCGGCCGAACGTGAAGTTCGTCTGGAACAGCGTTGTCGAGGAGATCACCGGCGATCCGGGCAAGGCGCCCCTGCCCCCTTCGGTGACCGGAATCCGGCTGAAGAGCACGGTGGACGGCACGGTCACGGAACACGCGACCCATGGCGTCTTCGTCGCCATCGGCCACGCGCCGTCGGTCGACCTCGTCAAGGACAAGGTGAAGATGAAGGAAAGCGGCTATGTCTGGACGGCGCCCGATTCGACGGCGACCGACCGGCCAGGCGTCTTCGCGGCCGGCGACGTGACCGACGACGTCTACCGTCAGGCCGTTACCGCCGCGGGAATGGGTTGCATGGCCGCCCTCGAAGCGGAAAAATTCCTCATGGCGCGCAGACATCTGGCCGAAGCCGCGGAATAGGCGGCCGGCCCTTCCCGAATGACAAGCGGCCCACCGGGGAACGGGCCGAGGATCGAGGACACGCATGCCGCCTCTGGACTGGGACAAGCTGCGCATTTTCCACGCGGCAGCCGAAGCAGGCTCCTTCACGCACGCCGCGGAGATGCTGCACCTTTCGCAATCGGCGATCAGCCGGCAGGTCAGCGCGCTGGAAATGGAGGTCGGCGTCAAGCTCTTCCACCGCCACGCGCGCGGGCTGATCCTGACCGAACAGGGCGAACTCCTCTACCGCACCGCGCACGAGGTCCTGCTCAAGCTCGAATCGGTGAAGATGCAGCTTACCGAAACGACCGAGCGGCCGAGCGGCAAGCTCCGGGTGACGACGACGGTCGGCCTCGGCCAGGGCTGGCTTACCGGCAAGATCCAGGAGTTCATGCAGCTCTATCCCGACCTGCAGGTGCAGCTCGTCCTCGACAACGAGGAACTCGACGTGAACATGCGCCATGCCGACTGCGCGGTGCGCCTTCGCCAGCCGCAGCAGCCGGACCTCATCCAGCGCAAGCTCTTCACCATGCATCTGCACGTCTACGCCGCGCCCTCCTACATCAACCGGTACGGCGAACCGCAGTCGGTCGACGAGCTCGACAACCACCGCATCATCACCTTCGGCGAATCGGCGCCCAGCTATCTGCAGTATCTGAACTGGCTGGAGATCGCCGGCCGTTCGCCGGACAATCCGCGCTCGCCGCACCTGCAGATCAATTCGCTGACCTCGATCCGCCGCGCGACGATTCTCGGCATGGGCATCGCCGCCCTGCCCGACTACATGGCGAGCAACGATGCCGGGCTGATCCAGCTTCCGATCGAGGGCGATCTGCCGACCTTCGAAACCTATTTCTGCTATCCCGCGGAAATGAAGAACGCCGCCAAGCTGCACGTTTTCCGGGATTTCCTCATTTCGAAGGCCAGAAGCTGGGACTATTGACCCCGGCATGCGCGGATCGCATGGCAGACATGCCCACCTCTGCCTTGAAAAGTGCCTAATTGGGGAGCATATCGCACACAGCTGATGCACTTTGACGGTCTTACCTCCCAGTACCGTCGCAGCAGCTGTTCCCCTCTGGAGGTTTTTAGCCTTCACACCTTAAAGGGCCCGAGAGCATTCTCGTGGCCCTTTTTTTTGGGCTGTTCATCCGGCTCGCATGCGGCAATCCTGTAAAGGTGTCGTCCGGTCGTCGTACGGTTATGCTGCTACCGGCTTCCCAGCCGATCGTTGCGAATCGTCCGAGCGCGGCCAATCCATGGAGGATCGTCTCATGTTCGCCCGCCGTCCGAATGCCTTTCCCGCCGCTGCCATATGTGCCGTTCTCTGCGGGGCGGCCTTCGTATGCGCGCCGCACGCGGCGCGCTCGGCGGATAAGGAGCAGAGGGCCGAGTTTCTTGGCGCCATCGTCCTTCCGGACGCGGCCGAAGACGCCGATACCCGCATCGGCGGACTATCGGGCATAACCTACGACGCCACCGAGGGTGATTGGCTCTTCGTTTCCGACGACAAGAACGAGTACGGCCCGCCTCGGCTCTATCGTGCACGCGTACTGATGGATCACGGCCACCTGGCCGGCGTGCGCTTTACCGATGTGCTTGAGCTCGAGAGCGCAGACAACGGCTGGATCTCCGACATGGAGGCCGTGGCGAGCGAGGGCGGCACCCTGCTCGTGACGACGGAGGGCAACTGGCCCGAACACGAACAGAATCGCGTTCTCGCCATCTCGCCCAAAGGCGCGGTCGGCAAGAGCCTTCCGCTTCCCGAAAGCCTGAAGATCGATTTCGACGCCAGGACCGGCCCGCGCGACAACAAGGGGCTCGAAGCGATGGCGCTCGGTGACGGTTCGCGCACGCTGTGGCTCGGCCTCGAAGCGCCGCGCACGCAGGACGGCGCGCTACCGACGCCCGACCACGGCGCCATGACCCGCATCCTGAAGCTCGATCGCGCGACGGGCAAGGAAGAGGCGAGCTACGCCTACCCGCTGGAACCGCTCGCCAAAGCGCCCGCGCAAGGCAAGGTCGCCGACGGTCCGGGGCTCGACGAGATCGCAGCCGTCGACGCGACGCATCTCCTGACGATGGAGCGCTCCTGGGTCGAGGGCGACACGAACTACGTGCAGGTCTACATGGTCGACACGGCGCGGGCGAGCGACGTCTCCGGGCAGACTTTACTCGATGACGATGCGATCGAGCCCGTCGAAAAGCATCTCCTCGTCGACCTGAACGCGCTTTCGATCCCGATGGACAATTACGAGGGTCTGGCGCTCGGACCGAAGCTTGCCGACGGCCGGCGGCTGATGCTCATCTGCAGCGACAACAATTTCAACAAGCACCAGAAGACGATCGTCGCCGCCTTTGCCGTCGATGTCGACACGACGCAGCAGTAAGGCCATCGCGGCTTAGAAGTTGTGGGTTTCGAGCCGAAGGCGGTCACCTCGGCGGCGAGTCGTGATAGATACCCCGTTCGACCTTTCGGGAAGGTCGCTCGCCGTCATCGTCGTAACAGCGTCAGGGCAGACGTCGCCATGCAGGTCGACATCGAGATGGGAAGCGCTGCGGGCGGATCGCCCGCCACCCTCGATCTCGAAGAGCTTCTCGCCACGCGCCTGCTCGTGCAGGGCAATTCCGGCTCGGGCAAATCGCATCTCCTGCGCCGCCTTCTCGAACAGAGCGCGCCGTGGGTGCAGCAATGCGTCATCGATCCGGAAGGCGACTTCGTCACGCTTGCCGATCGGTTCGGCCACGTCGTCGTCGATGCGAGCCGTTCCGAAACCGAGCTTGCAGGGATCGCCGCGCGCGTGCGCAAACATCGCGTCTCCGCCGTCCTCAACCTCGAAGGGCTCGAAGCGAACGTCCAGATGCGTGCGGCGGCAGCCTTCCTGAACGGGCTCTTCGAAGCCGACCGCGCCGTCTGGTATCCGATGCTGGTCGTCGTCGACGAGGCGCAGATGTTCGCGCCGACGGCCGGTGGCGAGGTCGCCGAGGAGGCGCGCCGGATCTCGCTTTCGGCAATGACGAACCTGATGTGCCGCGGCCGCAAGCGCGGTCTTGCTGGCGTCATCGCCACGCAGCGTCTCGCCAAGCTCGCCAAGAACGTCGCCGCCGAAGCCTCGAACTTCCTGATGGGACGCACCTTTCTCGATATCGACATGGCGCGCGCGGCGGATCTCCTTGGCATGGATCGCCGGCAGGCGGAAAAGTTCCGCGACCTCGCGCGCGGCACGTTCGTCGCGCTCGGCCCGGCGCTCGCCCGCCGGCCGCTGACGATCACGATCGGTACGGTGGAAACGCAGGCACGTTCAACAAGCCCGGTGCTCATGCCGCTTCCCGAAGCGCCGGCCGACGCGAGCGACCTCATCTTCGCTCCGGGCGCGGCCGAAGCGGCGCCGCCCCAACCCCAACGGGTCGCGGCCCCGGTCCGGCCGACGCAGGACATTCTCGGCGAACTCGCCCGTGCGCGACCGGCCGGCGTCAACGCAATCGAGCCGTCTTGCGCAGAAGCGATCGATCCCGGCGAGCGCGAAGCTGCGCTCGATGGTGTCATCGCCGAGATGGTGGACGATCCGGACATCGCCTTCCGGCCGGACGCGATGCTCTATCAGGACTTCCTCGTGCGCTGCCGCATCGCCCGCGTGCCCGGCTCGCCGCCGGCCATGCAGACCTTTCGCCGCCGCATGGCCGTCGCGCGTGCCGGCGTCGATGCAGAAACGGCCGAGGGCGACACATGGCAGACCGTGCTTTCGCTCTCCACCCGGCTGCCGGAAGAAATGCAGAGCGTGTTCCTGACGCTCGCCCGTTCGGCGCTAGCAGGCCTTGCCTGTCCCGGCGACGCGACGCTCGCGCGCATCTACGGCACGCATTCGCAACGCCGTGCCCGCCGTCTTCTCACCCATCTCGAAGAGCACGGCGTCATCGTCTTGCGCACGGACCTGACCGGAAGGCGCATTGCCGCCCTGCCCGATATCGGTTGCGAGACCGCACCCGGAGACCCGAACGCGCACGACGTTCTGCCCGAAGGCCACGACGCGGCGGCGGAGTAAGCCTTACGCGGTCGTGAAGCTTGCGGCCGCGACCTCTTCCCCGATCATCGCCTTGAAGCCCAACAGCATTTCGTCATCGAGATCGACGGCCATGCCGGTGATCGTCACGGCGCCGAGAAAGCTGCGATCGGATTCGAAGAGCGGTACGGCGATCGACGCGAAGTGCCGGTTGCGCTCGCCGCGCGAGATGTAGTGCCCGGCCTGCCTGATCGCCGCGCGGGCATCGTCGTCCTCGGGTTCGGTATAGGCGAGAAGCAGTTGGGCGGCCGCACCGCCTTCGGAAAGCTTGACCGTGCCGCCGACCTCGATGAAGTAGCGGAAATCCTGGAAGGCGTGGTCGCGTACCAGGCACACGCGGTCGTCGCGCGAGCGCACGAAGAACGAGGCGGTCTGGTTGGCGCGTCCGCTGATCGCCGAGATCGGCGCCTCGAGCCGCGCGATGAAGTTCGATGTCGCCTTGAAAATCGATGCAAGGCGCAGATTGACCGGTCCCGGAGAATACGCGCCCTCGGGCGTGCGCTCCAGATATCCCCACTTAGCCAGCGTGCGCAAAGCGCGCAGCGTCGTCGCCTTGTCGAGGCCGGAAAGCTGCGCGAGGTCGCGCAGCTGAAGCCGCGGACGCTCCATCGAAAAGAGCGACATCAGGAAAAGCCCGCGTTCGAGCACACCGCTCGGAGGGGCATGACGGTCCCCAGCGGACGGTTTTTTCCCGGTCGAGATTGACATCGTGCCCATAACTCGTTTTATTCAATGACAGACATTTTATTAGATGAAACGGAAGAGGAGGTCAATCATGGCGAACAAGTATTACGACGCCGTCGATGCCGAATACCGCAAGCAGATGGCGACGCTGGCCCCGAAGGATTTCCAGGCCTGGATGACGCTGAACGCCATTCCCGGTCAGGACAACGGCCAGATCCCGCCGCGCACCCGCGAACTGATCGCCATCGCCGTCGCCCACGCGACCGGATGCCCCTACTGCATCGAATCGCACGTGAACAACGCGAAGAAGCTCGGCGTCACCAAGGCCGAAGTCGCGGAATCGGTCATGATCTCGGCTGCCATGAAGGCCGGCTCGGCGGCGGCACAGGGCGGCCTGGCGATGAAGTTCTTCGGCGACGACGACAACGCCTGAGACACCCGCTGCGCAGCATTTCAAAGGTAGTGAGGAGGCTTTCTTGAGCGTTTCCGTTTTCGACATGCAGACGATGCAGCACCTGTGGAGCACGCCGGAGCTGCGCGAGATCTTCTCGGAGACGAACCGTCTCCAGAAATGGCTCGATGTCGAGGCTGCCCTCGCCAGCGCGCAGGCCGAACTCGGCATCATTCCGAAGGATGCCGCCGACGAGATCATCTCGGCCTGCGACATTTCGAAGGTCGATATTCCGGCGGTCGCCGAAGAGGTACGCCGCATCAAGCATACGCTGGTGCCGCTGCTGACGCAGGTGCGCAAGCCCCTGTCGCAGAAGGCCTCGGAGAGCCTGCACTACGGCGCGACGACGCAGGATGTGGTCGACACCGGCCTGTTGCTGCAGCTTCACGAGGCCCATGCCGTCTTCAAGCGCGATATGGCGATCGTCGGACGCGAACTCCTGCGCCTTGCCGAAGAGCATCGCGACACCGTCATGGTCGGTCGCACGCACGGCGTACAGGCGCTGCCGATCACCTTCGGCCACAAATGCGCGATCTGGCTCGACGAGCTGTCGCGTCATGCCGAACGGCTCGAACAGGTCGAACCGCGCACCTTCGTCGTCATGCTCGTCGGCGCGGTCGGAAGCCAGGCGAGCTACGGCGAGCAGGCCCCGGAGATCGAGCGGCTGGTGGCCAAAAAGCTCGACCTTGCAGCCTCCGACATCAGCTGGGCCCCCTCGCGCGATCGCATCGGCGAATATCTCCTTGTTCTGGCGATGATCGCCGGCACGCTCGGCAAGATCGGCAACGAGCTCTTCAACCTGCAGCGCAACGAGTTCGCAGAAGTCGAGGAAGGCTTCACGGAAGGCAAGCTCGGCTCGTCGACCATGCCGCACAAGCGCAACCCGACTTCGGCGGAAAACGTGGCGATGCTTTCGCGCTCGGTGCGCTACTCCGCCTCGATGATGATGGAAGCGCTCGTCCAGGAGCACGAACGCGACGGCATCGCCTGGAAATCCGAATGGAAGGCCGTGCCCGAGACGGCACTCGTCGCCGGCGCGATCCTCTTCCAGGCCGGTGCGCTGCTCAAGGGCCTGCGCGTGAATGCCGAAGCGATGATGCGCAACGTCAACATGATGCAGGGCTATCTGCTTTCCGAGCGCGTGATGCTGGAACTCGGCGAGCGCGTGGGCAAGAACACAGCGCACGAATGGCTTTACGAGGCCTCGATGAAAGGCATCGAGACCGGCGAACCCTTCGGCGCGGCACTGCGCGCGCACGAACACATCGCCGACGCGTTCACGGACGAGGAGATCGCCGAGCTCACTCGGCCGGAGAAATATCTGGGCACGATCGGCCGAAGCATCGACCGTGTGATCGAGCGTGAACGCAATGCCCCTTGGCTTCGTATGGGCGCATGAGGCATGAAGCGGGCTGCTTTCGCGCAACCCGCTTTACGAGGCCGAACCCTTGAAGACCGATACACTATCCGGGAGGAACCTGATGATGAAGAAACTCGCTATCGTGCTCGCAGCGACCGCTGCGGCGACGACGTCCGCCTGGGCGTTTCCCGACAGGCCGATCCAACTAATCGTACCGTTCAGCCCCGGCGGCGGCTCCGACGTTGCGGCACGTGTCTTCCAGACCTGCCTGAAGGACCATTTCGACGGCCAGGTACTCGTGAAGAACGTGACAGGCGCACGCGGCAAGATCGCCGAGGTCGAGGTGCGTGACGCCCGGCCGACCGGCTACGAGCTGCTCTGGGCCCATCAGGGCATGGACATGGGCAAGGCGACCGGCCGTTCCGACTATAACTACACCGCCTTCGAGCCCGTCGCTTCCACGGTGGCGATGAACTACGGCATCTTCGCCGGCGCCAATTCGGGCATCGACAGCGTCGCGACGCTGAAGAAGGACGTGAAGGCGAACCCGGGCAAGTATTCCGTCGGCATGGCGCTGAACGGGTTCTCGCACTTCGCCGCCCTCGACTTCATGGATCAGGCGGGCATTCCCGTCGACGACATTCGCGTCATTCCCATGTCGGGCGACAAGAACCGCATCGTCTCGGCGATCCAGGGCAACCTGACGCTCGTGCCGACGGCCGTCGGTGCGGCCAAGCCCTACGTGAAATCGGACGACCTCGATGCCGTGGCCATCCAGGCGAGCGAACGCGACCCGAGCCTTCCCGACGCCAAGACGGCCCAGGAACAGGGATCGGACAGCAACTTCGCCATGTACTTCACGACCTTCGCTCCGAAGGGCACGCCGAAGGACGTGATCGACACGCTCGCCAAGGCCTGGGTCGCAGCCGCGAAGGATCCGGCCTGCCAGGCGAAGCTGCAGCAACAGGCGATGCGCGCCGTGCCGGCCTCCGGCGAAGAGCTGAAGAAGGAACTGGCGCAGCGCTACCAGCGCATCGAGGATCTTGCCGACAAGTTCAATCTGCACACGCAGAAATAGAACAGGGCAACCGAACTGTCTTCCTCCACGAAGCCGGATATCCGGCTTCGTGGCATCGGCAAGCGGCGGGCGACGGGCATCCTGACGGAAACCCCATCCCTCCTCTCGTCGCGAGGGATCCTCAGTCATGAAAACGAACGACCTTCTTTTTTCCGCTTTCTACATCGTCGTCCTGCTCATTGCCGGTACGCAGCTCTCCAAGCTTTCCGACACGAACAGCGCAATGGTCTCTTCCAAGCTGTTCCCCACGCTCGTCATCGGCGCGGGGCTGGCGGTGGGCGTCATCGAAACCCTGCGCACGCTGATCGCGAAGACACCCGATGGTGCGCCGAGCTTTTCGATGGTCTGGAGCAAGGCCTTTGCAGCCCGGCGGATGATGCTTCTCGGCGTCTTCGTCGTCTACCTCTTCACGATCACGCTCGTCGGCTTCCTCGTCGCGACAAGCGTCTTCTGCTTCGTGGCGATCATCCTGCTCACACCGAAACCGCGGCCATCGACCTTTCTTGGTGCCGCGATCGTGACCGCCGGGACCATCGGCGTCATTTACGAGCTGCTCGTCGTCTATCTTCAAGCTTTCCTTCCCTGAGAGAGGCAAGCCAATGTATGATCTCGTTCTTCAGGGTGCGGCGAGCGTCTTCCAGCCATGGCCGTTGATCGCCATCATGGTGGGCGTCGCGGGCGGTCTCGTCATCGGGTCGATCCCGGGCCTGACCTCCACCATGGCGATCGCGCTCCTGGTTCCCATTACCTACGCGATGGACATCAAGATCGCGCTGCCGCTCTTGATGGGCGTGTATTGCGGGGCCATCTCCGGCGGTCTCGTCGGCGCGATCCTTCTCAACATTCCCGGCACGCCCGCTTCGGCCAGCACCTGTCTCGACGGGTTTCCCATGGCCGCGAAAGGCCAGGCGACACGCGCGTTGGGGCTTGCGGTCTATTCGTCGATGATCGGCGGTACGATCTCCGGTCTGGCGCTGATGACGATCGCGCCTCTGCTGGCGAAGGTCGCCCTTTCCTTCGGCCCATGGGAATATTTCTCGCTCGTCGTCTTCACCTTCTCCTGCATCTCGGCGATGTCGGTGAAGGGCCGCGCGGTCAAGGCGTTCATGGCAGCCTTCATCGGTCTCGCGCTGGCGCTCGTCGGCCTCGACGAGGCGTCCGGCCAGGTCCGCATGACCTTCGGCTTCACGTCGCTGGAGGCCGGGTTCAACGAATTGCCGGCCCTGATCGGCCTCTACGCCATCCCGCAGCTGCTTGCCGATTGCGACGACATCGGCAAGGCGGGCACGCTGCTGAAGATCGACTATAATTTGCGCACCTTCATGGGCACCTTCTCCGAGGTGATGACGCGCAAGCGCGACCTTCTTCGCTCCTCTTTCATCGGCATCGTCATCGGCATCCTTCCCGGCGTCGGCCCCGGCCTTTCCAACATCGTCGCCTACAGTCAGGCCAAGCGCGCTTCGAAGCATCCGGAGAAGTACGGAACCGGAGAACTTCCCGAAAGCGTCATGTCTCCGGAGGCCGCCAACAACGCGAGCATGGGCGGCGCGCTGATCCCCATGCTGACGCTCGGCATTCCGGGTGACGCCTCGACGCTGATGATGCTGGGCGCCTTCATGCTTCACGGCATCGACCCGGGCCCGCTGCTCTTCCGCGACAACGGCACGATCGTGTGGATCGCCTTCATCTCGTTCTTCGTCGCGTTCGCCTTCTGCACGGTGATCTATCACTTCTTCATTCCGCTCACGGTGAAGGCGATCTCCGTGCCGCGCTACTACGTCATCCCGATCCTTCTCATCCTGTGCGTCGTCGGCTGCTACGCGCTCAACAACCGCATGTTCGACGTCTACTGCTTCCTCGGCTTCGGCCTGCTCGGCTATCTGCTGGAGATCGCACGGGTGCCGGTCCTGCCGGTCATCCTCGGTCTGATCCTCGGGCCGATGGCGGAGAAGCAGCTCCGACTGGCGCTCGCCTTCGGGCAGGATTCGCTGACGCCCTTCTTCACCCGGCCGATCTCCGGCACCATCCTCGCGGTCGCGATCCTGTCGCTGATCGTTCCGCCCCTTCTCGCGCGCTACCGCTCCTACCGGCGGCGCTCCCTGAACGAGGAAATCGCATGAGCACCTCTCCCCTGATCGATCCTTCGACACTCGCGAACGAACTCGACGACCCGAAGCTCGTCGTCCTCGATGCGAGCTGGTACATGCCGGCCCACGAGCGCGATCCGGAAGCCGAGTTCGAGGCCGGGCACATCGCCGGCGCTCGCCGCTTCGACTTCGACGGCGACGTGCGCGACCCCGACAGTTCCCTGCCGCACATGATGCCTTCGGCCGAACGCTTCCAGGAGCGCGTCCAGGCGCTCGGCATCGACCGCGACAGCCGCATCGTCGTCTATGACGGCATGGGCATCTTCGCCGCACCGCGCGCCTGGTGGATGTTCAAGGCTATGGGCCACGACGACGTGCGCGTGCTCGATGGCGGCCTGCCGGCCTGGAAGGCTGCGGGACAGCCGGTCGAAGACGGATCGCAGGCAACGCTGGAACGCGGCGACTTCGTCGCGCGTCCCGATCCGGCGCGCATCCGCGACGCCGAGCAGGTTCTGCAATCGCTCGACCGTGCCGAGACGGTCGTGGACGCACGCGCCGCCCCGCGCTTTACCGGCAAGCAGGCCGAGCCGCGGGCTGGCCTTCGTTCCGGTCACATGCCCGGGGCACGCAACCTGCCCTTCGACCGGATCCTCAAGGACGGGCATTACCGTTCGCCTGAGGAAATCCGGAAGGCCTACGAGGAAGCCGGCGTCGACGGCAAAAAGCCGATCGTCACGACATGCGGCTCGGGCGTCACCGCAGCCGTGCTCGCACTTGGCGCGGAGAGCGCCGGTCTCGGGCCGGTCGCCGTCTACGACGGGTCGTGGTCGGAATGGGGGCAGGAAACGCGCCCCGAACTGCCGGTCGTCAAGGGCGAGGCATGAACGACGAACCGGAACTGGGGCCGCTTGCGCGCACCTGCTCGGCGTTCGTCTACGATGCGCGGGACGACCGTCTGCGCGCGCGGCTGTGGACGACGGTCCTCGACTGGACCTCCGCACTCTTTGCCGGCACCGGCCACGGACTTTACGACGCCTATACGGCCGCCCTGCTTTCCAGCGAGGAACGCGGGCCGTGCAGCGTAGCCGGCATGGCGGGCCACCATCCGGTTTCCGCCGCGGCCCAGGCGAACGCCGCGATCAGCCATTTCTGGGAGGTCGACGACGCCCACCGCGATTCGACCTCGCATCCGGGCATCACCGTTCTGCCGGCCGTCATGGCGCTCGCCGAGGCACGCAACCTCGACGCGCAGACATGCGCGGCCGCGATCGTCGCGGGTATCGAGACGGTCATCCGCGTCGGCAGCCATTTCGGAGCCGCGCACTACGGCGTGTCGCACACGACCGCGACGGCCGGCAGCCTGGGTGCAGCCGCAGCAGCCGCCCGGGCGATCGGCCTCGACGAACACGGCACACTTTCCGCACTAGGCCATGCCGGCACGCAGGCCGCCGGGCTATGGGCCTTTCTCGACGAAGGCGCGACCGACGCCAAGGCTTTCCACGCGTCGACGGCCGTGCGCAACGGGATTGCCGCCGCGCGCATGGCCGAAGCGGAGATTACCGGCGCGCACCGTGTACTCGAGGCTCCGCGTGGCATGCGTCGCGCATGGCATCTCGAAGCCTGCGACCCTGCATGGCTCCTACCGGGCAAGGATCCGCTCATCCATACGTTGACGGTCAAGGGGTGGCCCGTCTGCGGCCAGATCCATTCCGCGCTCGACTGTGCGGCGGCCCTCGCCGAAGCGCATCCCGATCTCGCCGCAAGCGACGCGCCGGTGACGGTCGAGCTGCCGGCAAGCGCTTTGGCGATCGCCGGCATCGCCGATCCGCACAGTGTTGCCGAAGCGAAGTTCTCGACGGCGTTCTGCATCGCCGCGACGCTCTGCGGCAAGCCACCGAGCTTCGCAGGCCTCACGCCGGCTCTCGTTGCCGACGAGACCGTGCGCGCCCGCATGGCGACGGTCGATGTCACGGAGGAGCCGGCTTTCACGGCCCGGTTCCCCGCCGAACGTCCGGCGCGCGTGACGATCGCCGGCGAGGATGGCGCGGTTCGCGACGAACGCCATTTCCGCCGCGGCGACCCGGAAGCACCGTGGGATCGCGAGGCGATGGTCGAACGCACGAGCGCCGTCCTCGGCCTCACGTCCCGAACCGTCGATGCCGGCGCGCTGGTTGCCTGGTGCGACGCGCTGAGCGGTGCCGGATCCGATTGGCACGCCGGCGCCCTTTACGGAATGCTTTCGCCCGAACGGCGAACCGCGGAAGAAGCGATGGCCCTATGACGAGCGAACACGAGAACGAAGCCCGCCGCACCGATCTGCCCGAAGGGTTCGTCGATGCCCTTCGCGAGGCGCTGACGGATGGCAGCGTCATCACCGACGTGGACGATCTCGAACCGTATCTGCGAGAAGAACGCGGCCTCTTTGCCGGAAAGGCGCAGGTCGTCGTCACGCCTGCCACGACCGAAGAACTTGCGAGCGCGGTCGCCATCTGCGCGGAGGCCGGCGTCGGAATGGTGCCGCAGGGCGGCAATACCGGTCTCGTCGGCGGATCGGTGTCGAACGCCGGCGAAATCGTCGTATCGATGAAGCGCATGAACGCCATCCGCGAGGTCGATGCGGTGAACTTCACCGCGACCGTCGAGGCCGGCGCCGTGCTCGCCGATATCCAGAAGGCGGCGGCCGATGCCGGGTGCCTGTTCCCGCTTTCGCTCGGCGCGGAAGGAAGCTGCACGATCGGCGGCAACATCGCGAGCAATGCCGGCGGCATCGGCGTGCTTCGCTACGGCAACACGCGCCAGCTCACGCTCGGCCTCGAAGTGGTGCTGCCGGACGGGCGCGTATGGGACGGCATGCGGCCGCTCTGGAAGGATAATTCTGGCTATTCGCTGAAGGACGTCTTCATCGGCAGCGAAGGCTCGCTCGGTTTCGTGACGGCCGCCGTCGTGAAGCTCTTTCCCGAACCGAAGGAGATGCAGACCGCCTTTTGCGCCCTTCCCTCGCCCGCCGCCGCGCTTTCCCTGCTTTCGCTCGCGCGCAAGCGCAGCGGCGATCAGGTCGCGGCCTTCGAACTCCTGTCGGACTTCGCCTGCGGGATCGTCTGCGAGCACGCCGGCGGCGTCTTCCCGCTCGGGGAACGCCGGCCGTGGTACGCGCTCATCGAGCTTTCGTCCTCGCGCGAGAACTCCGATCTGCGGGAGGTCTTCGAAGGCATTCTCGCCGAAGCGTTCGAGGAAGGCCTCGTGGAGGATGCCGTACTGGCGGAATCGCTCGACCAGCGCGAGCGCCTCTGGGTGCTCCGCGAACGCACCCCGGAGGCACAGAAGAAGGCCGGCGGATCGATCAAGCACGATATCTCGGTGCCGGTCGGCTCCGTGCCGGCCTTCATCGAAAAGGCGAGCGCGGCCGTCGAGGACTATATGCCGGGCATCAACGTCTGCGCGTTCGGCCATGTCGGCGACGGCAACATCCACTTCAACATGACGCAGCCCGAAGGCATGGAAAAGGCGGCGTTCCTCGGACACTGGGAACGCGTCAACGATATCGTCCATCCCATCGCGCGCGACTTCAAGGGATCGATCTCCGCCGAACACGGGATCGGCCTTTTGAAGGTGAAGGAGATCAAGGATTACCGAAGCGCGGTCGAAGAGGATCTGAACGCACGCATCAAGCGCGCGATCGATCCGCAGAACCTGATGAACCCGGAAAAGTTCATCTAGAGCATTTCCAGCCAAAGCGGGATCGCTTTGGCGTTGGATAATGCGACAAAACAAAAAGCTGGAGCATTTCTTGTGAACCAGAGTTCACCGAAAATGCTCCAGCCGACCGGCGGCTTCCGCGATCCCGAACGCTGCGGCGCGAACTCGCGCCCGGCGGCCATTTCTCGTCAACGTCCGGAGTCTCGCCATGAGCGATGCGACCCCTCTCGTCACCGCGTTTCACGACCCCGATACCTTCTCCAACCAGTACGTCATCGCCTGCCCGGCGACGAAGCGCTGCGCCATCATCGATCCCGTTCTCGACTTCGACGCGAAGGCCGGCGCGACCGCGACGACGCAGGCCGATTCGCTGCTTGCCCATGTCGAGAAGGAAGGGCTGACGATCGAGTGGATCCTCGACACCCATCCGCATGCGGACCACATCTCCGCGGCCGCCTACCTGAAGGAAAGGACCGGAGCGCCGATGGCGATCGGCGAGAAGGTCGTCGAGGTGCAGGAACTCTGGAAGGCGATCTACAACCGGCCGGACTTTCCCGCCGACGGATCGCAATGGGACCGGCTCTTTGCCGAAGGCGACACGTTCACGATCGGCGATCTCGACGCGAAGGTCCTGTTCTCGCCCGGCCACACCCTTGCTTCGATCACCTACGTCATCGGTGATGCCGCCTTCGTCCACGATACGCTCTTCATGCCGGACGGTGGCACGGCGCGGGCGGACTTTCCCGGCGCAAGTGCAAGCCGCCTCTGGAACTCGATCCAGGACATCATGGCGCTACCGGACGCGACGCGCATCTTTACCGGACACGACTACCAGCCGAACGGTCGCGAGCCGAGATGGGAGTCGACCGTGGGCGAACAGCGCGCCACGAACATCCATCTGACGAAAGCCGAAGACGAGGCCGCCTTCGTGGCGCTGCGTGAGGCGCGCGATCGGACTCTGCCGATGCCGAGGCTTATCCTGCATGCCCTGCAGGTGAACATGAACGGCGGCCGGCTGCCCGAGCCCGAGGATAACGGAATGCGCTACCTCAAATTTCCGCTCGATGCGCTTTCGCGTTCCTCATGACGAAAAAAGCCGCCCTCTTTCCCGAGAGCGGCCCCTGCGAATGATGGCGCGGCAGTCTTAGTCGACCTTGCCGCAGAACCGCTGGAGGCGGCTACAGGCTTCCTCGAGCAGATCGTCCGACGTCGCGTAGGAAATCCGGAAGTTCGGTCCGAGACCGAAAGCCGATCCGTGGACGACGGCGACCCCTTCTTCCTGAAGCAGTTCCGTCACGACGTCCTCGTCCGTCTCCATGACGTTGCCGGATGGCGCCTTCTTGCCGATAAGCCCCTCGCACGAGGGATACACGTAGAAGGCGCCTTCCGGCGTCGGGCAGGTGATGCCCTTGGCCTGGTTCAGCATTGAGACCACGAGGTTGCGGCGGTTCTCGAAGACCTTGCGGCTTTCCTCGACGAAATCCTGCGGACCGTTCAGCGCCTCGACCGAAGCCCACTGGGCGATCGTGCAGGCACCGGAGGTCTGCTGACCCTGGATGGTATCCATCGCCTTGATCAGCTTCTGCGGCCCGGCGGCATAGCCGATGCGCCAGCCGGTCATGGCGTAGGCCTTGGAAACGCCGTTCATCGTCAGCGTGCGTTCGATGAGCGAGGGCTCGATCTGCGCCGGCGTCGAGAAGACGAAATCGCCGTAGGTCAGGTGCTCGTAGATGTCGTCCGTCAGGCACCAGACGTGCTCGTTTCGAACGAGAACATCGGTAATCGCCTTCATCTCCTCGGCCGTATAGGCCGCGCCGGAAGGGTTGGAGGGCGAGTTGAAGATGACCCACTTGGTCTTCGGCGTGATCGCCTTTTCGAAGGCGTCCGCGGAAAGCTTGAAGTTGTCCTCGAGCTTCGTCTCGACGAAGACCGGCGTGCCGCCGCAGATCGACACCATCTCGGGATAGCTGACCCAGTACGGCGCGGGAATAACGACCTCGTCGCCGGGGTTCAGCGTCGCCATCAGCGCGTTGAACAGGATCTGCTTGCCGCCGGTGCCGACGATCGTCTGCGCGGGGGTATATTCCAGGCCGTTCTCGCGCTTGAACTTGCCGACGATCGCCTCGCGCAGTTCGGGGATGCCGGAGACGGGGCTGTACTTCGTCTCGCCGCGCTCGATCGCCGCGATCGCCGCCTTCTTGACGTTGTCCGGCGTGTCGAAATCCGGTTCGCCCGCGCCGAGGCCGATGACGTCCCGCCCCTCACCTTTCAGTTCCCGCGCCTTCTGGGCCACGGCGATGGTAGCCGATGGTTTCACACGGGAAAGCGCGTCGGAAAGGAAGGCCATGATTGTCGTGCTCCGCTATGCTCGAAGGCTCCGCCCGACGGGCGGATTGCCGGTTCGTCGCGGGCGGTTTTATGTCGGATGCGTGCGCGCACGCAAGCCTTGGCCCGGCGCAAGTACGGCGAAGTCCCGCGCGAATGCGGAAATCTTCGCGAACGCCGTGAAAGGCCGCTTTTTCGGGTTCTCGTGAAAGTTTTACTTGCCAAGGGCGACTAAAGGCCGCAGTCTTTTCGCGTTCGGGCAGTGTGCGAACATGGGAAGACCGCAAAAGGTGCGAGCCGGAAATCGAGATGACCTTCCGGACGGGCGGCACACAGAACGGCGGCCGAATGCGCTGCGAATGCAGCCGGACAGATGCCGCGATAATCAGGACCCTTCCAAGACATTCGACAGATGCCTGCTTCGATCCCGCCATGGGGCGGGGGCAGACCGGATGGCCGCTAGAAGGAGCGGCCGGCAAGCAAAGGACCTGATGGAATGGCCGAGACTGGCACGGTTAAATTCTTCAACAACGAGAAGGGGTTTGGTTTCATCAAACCCGACAACGGCGGATCGGACATATTCGTCCATATTTCCGCCGTTCAGGCTTCGGGGCTTCCCGGCTTGGAAGAAAACCAGAAAGTGAGCTTCGAGACCGAGCCCGACCGGCGCGGCAAGGGACCGAAGGCGGTCAACCTCTCGATCGCTCCCTGAACGGTTCGAAGACGGCGACGGATGGAGCCGGCCGTTCGAGCCGGCTCCATCCGCCGTTCCGCAGTCACAGCATGTAGAAGCTCGGGCGGCCGGACCGATACGCGGGCCCGACCTTTACCGAACGTGCCGACCGGTCCGCCGGATACCGGGACTTGCCACCCGGCACGAACGGCAAAGCGGATGATCCGGCGGTCGATCCTCCGGCAAGAAATAGCATTCAGCCTGCGTTCAGCATGCACACGCTATTTCTCGAGTATTGAGGAAGCGCCGTTGCTTTCCCAACCGGCAAAGTCGCCATGCGCTAGGAGGCGCATCATGAAAAACCTGGTCAAAGCATTCGTTCTGTCTGCGGCCGTCGCTGCGACCGCTCTGGTTCCGCTTTCGAGCGCGCAGGCGCGCGATTGGCACCACCACCGGTATTACTATCATCACCATAATGACGGTCTTGCCCTCGGTGCGCTCGGCCTTGCCACCGGCGCCATCATCGGCGGCGCCATCGCCAGCGATCGCCCGCGCACCTATTACGAGGTCGACCCTCCGGTCCGCTACTATCGCGAGCGCCCGGTGGAGGTCTATCGTCCGGCACCCGTCTATACGAGTTCCATCCAGCCCTGGACGAACGCCTGGTACAACTACTGCGAAAACCGCTACCGTAGCTTCGACGCACGTTCGGGTACGTTCCGTGGTTACGATGGTCAGAATCACTTCTGCGTAGCGAACTGATGAGCGCATGCCGCTTGACGTCAGGTCATTCGTTTTAAAAAAGGCCGGCGAAATGCCGGCCCTTTTTCGATCCCCATCGATGAAGCGGTATGGGTTGCCCCCGGCCGCGACCCCAAGTGTATGCCGGTGCTAGAGACCCTTTAGGAAAGGGTTGGAGCGGCGTTCCTCGCCGATCGTGCTTCCGGGACCGTGGCCGCAGATGAAGCCGAAATCGTCTCCGAGCGGCAGGACCTTGTCCCGGATCGACGCGAGAAGCGTCTCGTGGTCGCCGCCCGGCAGATCGGTGCGGCCGATCGAACCGTTGAAGAGGACGTCGCCCAGATGCGCGAAGTTCTGCGCCCGATCCACGAAGACGACATGACCAGGCGCATGGCCCGGACAGTGAAGCACGTCGAAGGTGTGATCGCCGATCGAAAGGGTATCGCCTTCTTCGAGCCAGCGATCCGGCACGACGTTCCGGAACGTCCCTTCGAGGCCGAACATGCGCGCCTGTTCCTCGAGCCCCTCGAGAAGCTGCCGGTCGGCCTCGTGCGGCCCGACGATCTCGACATCGAGTGCGGCCTTCAGGTCGACGGCACCTCCGGCATGGTCGATATGGCCATGGGTAAGCCAGATCGCCTCGATCGTCAGGCCGTTCTCGGCAAGCGTCTGCGTGATGATTTCGACATCGCCGCCGGGATCGACGACGACCCCGCGCTTCGTCTCGGGAACGAAGAGGACGGCGCAATTCTGCTGGAAGGGCGTGACCGGGATGATGCCGGCCTGGAGCTTGGTCATGGTTCCTCCGAAGCGAACCGGACGGCGCTGGCGAACGTGCCCGTCCCTGCCGCGCGTCTACCGCGCCGCTCCCGCGCGATCAAGCAAACGGGCGCCAGTCCCGGCGCCCGCCGTTCGATCATTGCGCCTGACGACCGGCTATTCCGCCGCTGCACGCTCGGGCTGCACCGTGCTCATGTAGTCGTTCATGAGCTGCGAGGTGATCTCGCCGACGTTGAAGCGGTACGGGCCGATCTCGGAAACGGGCGTCACCTCGGCGGCCGTACCGGTAAGGAAGCACTGCTCGAAGCCATCCATCTCTTCCGGCATGATGACGCGTTCGATCACCTCGATGCCGCGGCGCCTGGCGAGCGCGATGACGGTGCGTCGAGTGATGCCGTCGAGGAAGCAGTCCGGGGTCGGCGTATGCAACGCGCCGTCCTTGACGAAGAACACGTTGGCGCCGGTGGCTTCGGCCACCTGCCCGCGCCAGTCGAGCATCAGCGCGTCGGCATAGCCCTTGTCCTCGGCGGCGTGCTTGGAAAGCGTGCAGATCATGTAGAGGCCGGAAGCCTTCGACTTGGAAGGCGCCGTCTTCGGATCCGGCCGGCGATATTCGGCCAGGTCGAGACGAATGCCCTTCAGCCGTTCTTCCGGCTTGAAGTAGCTCGGCCAGTCCCAGATCGCGATCGCGCAGTTGATGCTGTTGTTCTGGGCCGAGACGCCCATCATCTCGCTGCCGCGCCAGGCGATCGGTCGGACATAGGCGTCCGTCAGTCCCTGCCGGGAGAGGAGCGTATTGCACGCCTCCTCGATCGTCTCGGGCGAATAGGGAATGGTGAAGCCCAGAATCTTCGCCGAATCGTGCAGGCGCCGGGTATGCTCGTCGAGCTTGAAGATGCGCCCGCCATAGGCGCGCTCGCCCTCGAACACCGCGCTCGCATAGTGCAGACCATGCGTGAGTACGTGCACCTTCGCATCCTTCGCCGCGACGAATTCGCCGTTGAACCAGATTTCGCCATCGAGTTGATCGAAAGGAACGGATGCCATTTGCTTTTTCCTCCGGCGCGGCGAGCGCCTTGCTGGTGCATTATGAAGCAGTGTCCGGTCGACTTGAAAGAAGGGTCGGCGTGCGGGCTGTCTGCGGTGAAGAGCGGGGCAAAAACGGGGCCGGACCGATCGAAGACCGAAGGGTCGCGGCGCAGGCTCGTGCCCGCCGACAGTCGGGATCTAGCAATCCCGACAAAATATGTCAATATCACTGACGTATTTGAAAGGAACGATCGTTCGAATGGAATCGAAGGCAACAAAACATCGCGAACCGGAGATCGTGGTCGAGCCCATGGTCGGCGACGTTCCGATCGACTTCGAACTCATCGAGTTGTTCTTCTTCGCCTATCGCGACTTTACCGGCGATGCCGACGCGATGCTTGCCGAACTCGATTTCGGGCGGGCTCACCACCGGGTCGTCCACTTCGTCAACCGCCAGCCAGGCATGACCGTCGCGGATCTCCTGGACACCTTGAAGATCACCAAGCAGAGCCTTGCGCGCGTGCTGAGACAATTGATCGAGCGCGGCTACGTTCATCAGGTGGCGGGGCCCGTCGACCGCCGGCAGCGCCAGCTCTATCCCACGCGCCGGGGGCGCGATCTCGCCGTGGCGCTTGCCGACGTCCAGTCCCGGCGCATTGCGGCCGCCATGGGCTGCGAGGCAGAAGACCGCGCTCGCATCGAACGGTTCCTTCGTGCCATGATCGATCCGCAATGAGCGAGCCATACAGCCGGACGAGGATGAGGCTTATCCGATGAACGCGCCAGAAACGAAGATCGAAACCCGGACCGCGGCCCATTACGATAATGCCGCGCATCTTCTCGTCGTCGACGACGACACGCGCATCCGCGAGCTCCTGAACCGCTACCTGAAGGAACAGGGCTTTCGGGTCACGGTCGCCTCGGAAGCGGCCGAAGCGCGGCGCAAGCTCGCCGGGCTCGACTTCGACCTGCTGATCATCGACGTGATGATGCCGGGCGAAAGCGGCCTTGCGCTCACCAAAGGGCTGCGTGAAATCAAGGACGTACCGATCCTCATCCTCACCGCGCTTGCCGAGGCGGAAGCGCGCGTGGAGGGTCTGGAAGCCGGCGCGGACGACTATCTGCCGAAGCCCTTCAACCCGCGCGAACTGATGCTGCGCATCAACAACATCCTGCGCCGCGGCGGCCCGCCGGCCGAGCCGAAGGTGGAGCAGATCGTCTTCGGTCCCTACACCTTCGCGATCGCCAAGCGCGAACTGAAACGCGGGACCGAGACGGTGCGGCTGACGGACCGCGAGCGCGAGATCATGGTGATGTTCGCCGAACGCGCCGGCGACACGATCCCCCGGCACGAACTCGTATCCGGCGATACCGAAGTCGGCGAGCGCACGATCGACGTGCAGATCAACCGCTTGAGGCGCAAGATCGAGGCGGATCCGGCAAACCCGATCTGGCTGCAGACGGTACGCGGCATCGGCTACCGGCTGAGCGTGGAGTAACGAGCGCGAAACCGACCCCGGCGGGAATGCCGAAAGGGCGCGGAACGCGGGCGAAGGCGAAGACCCGATGGTCACATTCGAAGGCATGCGCCGCCAGAACGAACGCGAACGACCCGCCGCGCGGGGCCTGCGCCAGTTCGGCCCGTGGCTGAGGCGGCGGTTGCCGACGGGTCTCTACGCCCGTTCGCTCCTCATCATCATCATTCCGATGGTGCTCCTGCAGTCGGTGGTCGCCTTCGTCTTCATGGAGCGGCATTGGCAAACGGTCACGCATCGCCTGTCGACCGCCGTCGTGCGCGACATCGCCGGCATCATCGACGTGATGGAAAGCTACCCGCAGGGCGCCAATTACGACGCGATCACGCGCATCGCCCGCGATCGGCTCGATCTCAACGTTTCCGTCGACCCGCCCGCCGAATTGCCGCCGCCGCGGCCCAAACCCTTCTTTTCGATCCTCGACCAGGCGCTGAGCGAGGAGATCGCCAAGCAGATCGACCTGCCCTTCTGGATCGACACGGTCGGCAATTCCAATCTCGTCGAGATCCGCATCCAGCTGCCGAGCAAGCGTATCCTGCGCGTCTTCGCCAAGCGCAGCCAGGCCTACGCCTCGAACACGCACATCTTCCTCATGTGGATGGTCGGCACGTCGCTTGTGCTGCTCGGCATCGCGATCCTGTTCCTGCGCGGCCAGATCCGACCAATCCTCGCGCTCGCGCGTGCGGCGGAAAGCTTCGGCAAGGGCCAGCCGACGCCAGAGGACTTTCGCCCGCGCGGCGCCGACGAGATCCGCAGGGCCGGCATGGCCTTCATCAAGATGCGCGAGCGTATCGAAAAATCGATCGACCAGCGCACCGCCATGCTTTCCGGCGTCAGCCACGATCTGCGCACCGTGCTCACCCGTTTCCGCCTGCAGCTCGCCATGTCGGGCGATTCCCCGGAGATCGAGCAGCTCACCCACGACGTCGACGAGATGCAGTCGATGCTCGAAGGGTATCTTTCCTTCGCGCGCAACGCGGCGGAGGAGGACGTCGGATCGCTCGACCTCGCCCGGCTTCTCAACAAGATCGAATGCGATGCCAAGGTGCACGACAAGATCCTGTCGACGAGCCTCGAGGGATCGCCGACGATCATGGTGCGCCCGAAGTCGTTCACCCGGCTCGTGACGAACCTTTCGTCGAACGCGATGCGCTACGCCGACATGGTGGAAATCCGCGCCCAACACGACGAACGCGCGCTCACCATCGTCATCGACGACGACGGCCCCGGCATTCCGCCGGACGCGCGCGAGGACGTCTTCAAGCCGTTCTATCGCCTCGATCAGGCCCGCAATCTCGACCAGAGCGGCACCGGTCTCGGCCTTTCGATCGCACGCGACATCGCACGCGGCCATGGCGGCGACGTTTCGCTTTCCGACAGCCCGCATGGCGGCCTGCGCGCGACGATCCGCGTTCCAGCGTGACGAACCCCGCGTTCCGGCTTCGGCTTTCGCCGCGGCCGATGCAGGAACTGCTAACCGCGCGGTTCGTTTCCCCATTGAATTCTTGGGAGAACGCGCATGGCACGCATCACCTATCATATCGTCGAGCACGACGAGGGATGGGCCTACCGGCTGGACGACGTCTATTCGGAACCCTACCCCACACACGACATGGCGCTGCAGGCTGCCATGCAAGCGGCAGCCGAGCACGAGGAAGCCGATACCGGCGAAACGACCATCCGCTATCAGGATGCCGAAGGCGTGTGGCGGGAGGAAAGTGCGAACGGCACGGACCGTCCGGAGGCCGACGTCGCCGACGACGCCCGGTAGCCGCCACTTCGCAGCGCTATTGCAGGCGTTCGCCGTTCGGGACCGGCTGGTCGCAGTTCGCAAGCACGATCGCGCCATCGCCATCGGCGAACCCGAGCGTGAGGACCTGCGACATGAACGGGCCGATCTGGCGCGGGGGAAAATTGACGACGGCAATCACCTGCCTGCCGATCAACGCCTCGGGCTCGTAGTGGCGCGTGATCTGAGCGGAGGAGCGCTTCGTCCCGATCGTCTCGCCGAAATCGATCGTCAGCTTGATCGCCGGCTTGCGCGCTTCGGGAAACGGGGCCGCATCGACGACGGTGCCGACACGGATGTCCACCTTCTCGAAATCGGAAAACTCGATCGTATCACTCATGCCCGTTCCCTGGCTTGGCTACTCTACTGGCCGAGTTCGTGCGCACGCTTGCGGGCAGCTTCGACGGTGCGCTCGACGAGCGGTTGCAAGCCGTCCTCGTCCATGAGAACGGAGAGTGCCGCCGCCGTCGTGCCGTTCGGCGAAGTCACGTTGGCGCGAAGTGTGGCCGCTTCCTCCTCGGAGCGATGCAGCATCTCGCCGGCGCCGGAAACGGTCGCCCGGGCAAGCCGCATGGCGAGGTCGTCCGGCAATCCGCTCTTGCGACCCGCCTCGGCCATGCACTCGACCAGATAATAGACATAGGCAGGGCCGCTGCCGGAGACGCCGGTAACCGCGTCGATCAACGCTTCGTCGTCGACCCACTCCACCGGTCCGCAAACGCTGAGAAGCGCGCTCACCCAGTCGCGTTGCTCGGCGGAAACGTCGGCGTTGGCGACGGCCGCCGAGATGCCCCGGCCGACCATCGCCGGCGTATTCGGCATGACGCGAACGACCGCTCCGCCGCCGAGATAGCCCTCGATCGCCGAAAGCGGCGTTCCAGCCGCGATCGAAACGGCCACAGTTTCCCGGCCGACAAGCCCTTTCAGCGACGGCACGACGTCCGCCATCATCTGTGGTTTGACCGCCAGCATGAGGACGCGCGCGACGAGATCCGACGGCGGCTCGGCTTCATGACGCACGCCGCGTTCGGCAAGCAGCCGCACCATCGCCTCGCTCGGCTTCGGATCGACCACGACGACGTCGCGTGGCGAAAGGCCGGCATCGAGCCATCCTTTCAGCAATGCACCGCCCATGTTGCCCGCACCGACGAGAACGACCGGTGCGGCCGCCGAAAGATCCATTGAGCTCAGGCCTCTCCGACCGTTTCGAAAAGCACTGCTTCAAGAGCGCTCTTCGGATCCATGCCCGACCATACCACGAACTGGAACGCCTGGAAGTAGGCCTCGCAGGCATCCAGGCCGCCGTTCAGCATCGCCTCGACCTGCCGGTTGGTCGGCTCGGCGCCACCGGCAAGCAGCAGCGACTGGCGGAAGATCACGACGTTCTCGTGCTCCCAAAGGTCGAAATGACCCATCAGCACCTGGCCATTGATCTGCGAGAGCAGATGCACGACCGCATCGATGCGGCTCTTCGGCACCATGATGTCGAAGGCGCAGGCAAGATGCAGCGCCTCGAACTCCTCCATCCACGAGAAGGACACGTGGTAGTCGCTCCAGCGTCCCTCCACCGTCATGGCGATCTCGTCCTCGCCCGAGCGCTCGAACGACCAGTCATTGTTCGCGGCGACGAACTCGATCATGTCGACCGGGTTCGCCTGGCGCTCCACTTCGATTTCCATAGGGCTCATGCCACACCTGTCTCGTCCCGACCCGCCATCTTCGGGGCCGCTCGCCATGCGGTCGAGCCGCCCCAGCCGGGAATCACCTCGTTGATGTTCGGCGTCGGGCGGAAGCGTGCCGGGGGCAGCTTGCGCGGAACTGGAGACTGCCCGTTCCGAATCATCGTGTGAAATCAGTGTATAAAAGGCACGCGGGCGCGCCAGCCCCCGGCCCGCAATTCCCACGTTTTTCCATGCGGGACGGGCCGGTTCGGCTTGTCGAGGTGATTCAGGGCTGCGCGCTAAAGGACTCGGCAGACAGCCTTTTTTTATACCGGAGAGCGCGGGAAAACATGGTTAAAAAAAGCCGGGAAAGGCCCCGCCCTTCCCGGCTTCATATGGTTCCGGCGACCCCGAGCGGGTCGTTCGGGCGCGTTACGCGTTCGTCGAACCGTGTTCGTCCTCGTTCGCCGCCGCGCCCGGCGTCGATCCCCCGAGCTTGGTTTCCAGCGATTCGATGCGGGCGAGCAGGAGATCGTTTTCTTCGCGCGCACGGATCGCCATGTCGCGGACCGCCTCGAACTCTTCGCGCTGGACGAGATCCATCGAATTGAGCACGCGTTCCGCCTGGCTGCGAAAGGCCGTCTCGACTTCCTTGCGCGCACCCTGCGCCACGCCGGCGGCATCGGTCATCAGGCGGGCAAAATCGTCGAGAACGCGGTTCGATCCGGAAGTCATGGGCAATCTCCTAAGCAAGCTCACGGCACAATTGCGCCTTCTTCGGCCGTCAGGTAAGGCTCGCACCGCCGGTATTCAAGAAGCCGGCCGGCCGATGCGCCCGACCATGGCGCTCGAAGCCGTCCGGCCGATTCGCCGGTTTTCAGCCATCGACGCCGTATTCGCAAGGGAAAGACGGTTCCGTGGAATACATCCTCGCCCACGCCGCGCTCCTGCCCTACCCGCAGATCGATCCCATCATCTTCTCGCTCGGTCCGCTCGCGGTCCATTGGTATGGCGTGGCCTACGTCGCCAGCATCCTGCTCGGCTGGCTCTACGCACGCTCGCTGCTCGCGAATGACGCGCTTTGGCCCGCGAACCGACCGCCGATGACACGCGCGCAGATCGACGACTTCATCTTCTGGGCCGCGATCGGCATCGTGCTCGGCGGGCGTATCGGATACATTCTCTTCTACGATCTGGCGCCGGTGCTCGCCCATCCGTTGCGCGCGGTCGAGATCTGGAACGGCGGCATGTCGTTCCATGGCGGGCTGATCGGCGTCACGCTCGCCATCGCGATCTTCGCACGCACGCGCAGCATCAATGTCTGGCAGCTTTGCGACGTCATCGCGCCGTGCGTGCCGATCGGCCTCTTCTTCGGGCGCCTCGCAAACTTCGTCAACGACGAGCTTTGGGGACGCATCACCGATGTGCCGTGGGCGATGATCTTTCCGACCGGCGGCCCCTATCCCCGCCACCCGAGCCAGCTTTACGAAGCCGGCCTCGAAGGCATCGTGCTCTTCCTCGTGCTGCGGTTTCTTACGCACCGGATCGGCACGCTGAAGCGCCCGCGGCTGACGGCGGGCGCCTTCGTCGCGGGCTATGCGCTGTGCCGGATCTTCGTCGAATTCTTCCGCGAACCCGATCCGCAGCTCGGCTATCTTGCAGGCGGATGGCTGACCATGGGCATGGTCCTCTCGCTGCCGATGCTTGCCGTCGGCATCTGGGCGATGGCATGGACACCGGCACGGCCTGCAGCCGGCGAACGCCTGCGTTCCTGAGCGGAGAGCCTCCGCGATAGCCATGGCGACACCGCTCCTCGACCGCATCAAGGCACAGATCTCCGCCTCCGGCCCGATCGGCGTCGCGGACTACTTCGCCATGTGCCTTTCCGACCCGCAGGCCGGCTACTACACGACGCGCGAACCGTTCGGCCGCGACGGCGACTTCGTCACCGCGCCGGAGGTCAGCCAGCTCTTCGGCGAGATCGTCGGCATCTTTCTCGTCGGCGCGTGGCAGGCGGCGGGCGAGCCGTCGCCGGTTCGTCTGGTCGAGCTCGGTCCCGGCCGCGGCACGATGACGGCGGATATTCTTCGCGTCGTCGAAAAGCTCGCCCCCGCCTTGGCCACGTGCCTCGAAGTCCATCTCGTCGAGACGAGCAGCCGGCTCGCCCGGCAGCAGCGCAATACTCTCGCCGGCCGGCACGAACGCGTCAGCTGGCATACGCGCATCGATCAGGTGCCTGCGGGCTTCATGCTTCTCGTCGCCAACGAGTTCTTCGATGCCATTCCGATCCGCCAGTTCGTGCGCACCGAGAGCGGCTATCGCGAACGGTGCGTCGGCGTCGATGCCGAGGGGAACCTCGTCTTCGCGGCTGGTGCGGCGCGCCTGCCGGACACTGAGCTTCCTGCCAGTGCAACTTCGTTGCCGCCTGGCACGGTCGTCGAAACGTCGCCGGCACGCGCGGCCATCATGGAGGAGATCGCCGCCCGGCTCGCCTCGGACGGCGGCGTCGCGCTCGCCATCGACTACGGCCATCTTTCGCCGAAGGCCGGCGACACGTTGCAGGCGTTGCGTGCGCAACGGCCGGATCCGCCACTGGCGCATCCCGGAGAAGCGGACCTGACGAGCCATGTCGACTTCGACGCGCTCGCCCGCACGGCCAGCGCTGCACGCGCCCATGTCCTCGGCACGGCGACCCAGGGCGACTTCCTCGTCCGGCTCGGCCTTCTCGAACGTGCCGGAAGTCTCGGGCACGGCAAGGACGATGCGACGCAGGAAGCGATCCGCACGGCCGTCGAGCGACTTGCCGCTCCCGGCGAAGGCAATATGGGCGAACTCTTCAAGGTGCTCGCGATCGGTGGAACTCCGCTCCAGCTCGCACCCTTTCGCACCGCAGATTGACAACCCCCCGCCCCGCAGCCACGATCGAGCGTCCTGCGCCGCGGCGGCTGTCGGCGCGTACGAGGAACTGAAAACCATGCCCGACACGACCGGCCTTCGACCGATCGAATCGGAAATGCTGACCGCTGCGACGAAGGAAACGGCGGTTCGCCACGGTTTCTTCACGCGCGAAGGCGGCGTTTCCTCCGGCTTCTACGCCGGGCTCAACGTCGGCATGGGGTCGGATGACGACGCAGGCGACGTCGAGGAAAATCGCCGGCGCGTGGGCGCATGGTTCGGTGTCGGTGCAGACCGCCTCGTAACCTCTTTCCAGGTGCATTCGCCGCATGCCGTCGTCGCGCGGGAGCCGTTCAAGGGCGAAAAACCCCGTGCCGACGCCGTTGTCACCGATACGCCCGGCCTCGTCGTCGGCATCGTCACCGCCGATTGCGCGCCGATCCTCTTTACCGATGCGGAGGCCGGTATCGTCGCTGCGGCCCATGCCGGCTGGCGCGGTGCGCTGGGCGGCATCGTCGAGGCGACCGTGGAAGCGATGGAAGGTCTCGGAGCGGATCGAGAACGCATTGCCGGCTGCATTGGTCCGGCGATCGGCCCCGATGCCTACGAGGTCGGTTCGGACTTTCGCGAGCGTTTCGCGGATGCCGACCCGGAATTCGAAGCCTTCTTTTCGCCCGCACGCGACGAAGCGCATGCGATGTTCGATCTTCCGGGCTTCCTCGCACACCGTCTGGCGGAAGCCGGCGTCCGCGCGGACACCGTCGATCGCTGCACCTACGCCGACGAAGCACGCTTTTATTCCTACCGGCGCATGACCCATCGCGGCGAGCCGGATTATGGCCGACAGATCTCTGCCATCGGCATCATGGAGGACTAGCCATGCCCCAGTATTTCGAGACCGCGGAATACGAGGCTCGCCTACAGCTTCTCATGGAAGCGATGCATCAGGAGAAGCTCGATGCCATGCTGCTGTTCGCGCAGGAGAGCATGTACTGGCTGAGCGGGTTCGACACGACGGGCTTCTGCTTCTTCCAGTGCCTGATCGTGAAGGCGGACGGCGACCTCGCGCTCTTCGTACGTCCGGCCGACCTGCGTCAGGCCCGCCAGACCTCGAACGTCGAGCGCGTCGTCGTGTGGACGGATCGCACGAACGCCGACCCGACGGGCGAACTGAAGACGCTGCTCGACGACATGGACCTGCTCGGCAAGCGGATCGGCGTGGAATACGACACGCACGGCATGACCGGCGCCAACTGCCGCATGCTCGATTTGCGCCTGCAGACCTTCGCGAACCCGGTCGACGCCTCGCCGCTCGTCAGCCGGCTGCGCCTCGTGAAAAGCGATGCGGAGATCGCGGCCATCCGCCGGGCCGCCGAACTCGGCGACGACGCACTCGACGCCGCGCTGCCGCTCGTGAAAGCGGGGGCCGACGAGGCCGATATCCTTGCCGCCATGCAGGCGACGGTGCTCGCCGGCGGCGGCGACGTGCCGGCCACGCCCTTCGTCATCGGTTCGGGCCGCAAGGCGCTTCTGTGCCACTACGCGGCCGGCCGCCGCACGCTCGAGGAAAACGACCAGCTCACGCTCGAATGGGCCGGCGTCGAGGCACACTACCATTCGGTGGCGATGCGAACCGTGCTGCTCGGCGAACCGAGCGAGCGGCATCTGGCCCTCGATGCGGCCGCACGCGAGACGCTCGAGGAGATCGAGGCGGTACTTCGGCCCGGCAACACGTTCGGCGACGTCTTCGCCGCCTATGCCGAGGTGATGGCGGCGCACGACCTGACACGCCACCGTCTGAACACCTGCGGATACTCAGTCGGCGCACGCTTCGCACCGACCTGGATCGAGCGGCAGATGTTTTTTGCCGAAAATGCCGAACCGATTCAGAAAAACATGACTCTTTTCGTGCATGGAATGATTCTGGACTCAGATAGCGGCACGGCCATGACGCTCGGCCGGACCTATCTGACGACGGACGAGGCGCCCGAGCCGTTGACGCGTTTCGGGCTCGACCTCGTAACCTGCTAGGGTCGTCTCGTTTCTTCCGAAGGATCGCGGCGTCCCCGGCGATCGGCAGCGTTTCGAGCGCGGCGTGCCCACGGCGCACCGTTCCCGAAGCGTCCGGAGAAACGGGATCGCGCGACCATGCATGCAGCGCCGTCATACTCCGCCCGACACCGGGTCCGTCCACATACGCCACGGCGGCTCGTCGTCGGTGGTCGCACGGCCCTTGTCGTTCTGGCCGTCTCGCTCGCCGGGTGTTCGGGCGAAGGAAGCCCGCTCGTTCCACCGAGCCCCATTCCGGGCGTCGGCGCCGGCACCTCTTTCGCCGCGCAACCGGCACGGGCGTCCTTCCCCGCCTCCGCGCCAGCAGCCAACCGACGGGCAAGCGGCCCGCAATTCCGGCCACAGCCGGAGCCGGACCCATCGGCCGTCGAACGAAGCAATCTGCCGCCGCCCGAAAACGCCGAACCGCGAGCGCCGGCACCTCGGCAGACCGCTCCACGGACCATTACGCCAAAGCACGTGCTCCGTCTGCCGGACGATGCGAGCCCACCTGCCCATCGGAAGACCGCGGTGGCGCCTAAGAAGGCCCATACGTTCCCTGCCGCTCATTCCGAGCCGGCGAGCGAGGACGTCTCGGCTTCCCGATCCCCGACACAGACGGCGCCCGCTGATCAGGGTTCGGTGCGCTTCACGCCGGTCATCGGTGCGCCGGAGGACGCGATACGCCCGCTTTCGAGCGAGCTGGAGGCGGCTGCGAAGCGCCGGGGTCTGGCGATCCGCAACCATGCCGGCGAACCCGTCGACAGCATCCTGCGCGGTTACTTCGATGCCAGCGAAGACGGCGGCACGACGCGCATCGAATATGTCTGGGACGTGCTCGACGAGAACGGAAACCGGCTGCACCGCATCCAGGGCGACGAGGTGGTGCCGGACGAAAGCGGCAGCGCATGGGGGGCCGGGCATGCGGAAGCGATGAGGACGATCGCACGCAAGACCATCGCCGATTATCTTGCGTGGCGCCAGCACGGCAGCGGCTGAATGCCGCAATGCGAATGCAAGGCGCTCGGGTCGATTCGCGCCTTGCCGCAAGGTTATCCGGGTCGGCCGGTTCGCCGTAAGCCATCGACACTGGCGAAAGCTTTCACCCAACGATCGAACAGGGTGCTTCCGTACCGGTCGGAAACCCTCTAAAAGCGCGGCCATCGGCGGCAGGAACAGGCAGGACGACATGAAGGTTTTCTCGGGAAACGCCAACCGAGCGCTCGCGGAGTCCGTTTGCGAGTATCTTGGCCTGCCGCTCGGCAAGGCGTCGGCGCGTCGCTTCGCCGACCAGGAGATCTTCTTCGAAATCCGCGAGAACGTGCGTGGCGAGGACGTCTTCATCATCCAGCCGACCGCTTACCCGGCGAACGATCACCTGATGGAACTGCTCATCATGATCGATGCCTTCCGCCGCTCTTCCGCAAGGCGGATCACGGCGGTCCTGCCCTATTTCGGCTACGCGCGGCAGGACCGGAAGGCCGGCCCCCGCACGCCGATCTCGGCCAAGCTCGTGGCCAACCTCATCACCGAAGCGGGCGCGGACCGGATCTTGACGCTCGACCTGCATGCCGGACAGATCCAGGGCTTCTTCGATATCCCGACGGACAATCTCTACGCCGTGCCGATCCTCGCGCGTGACGCGAAAGAGCATCACAACACCGACAAGCTGATGGTCGTCTCGCCAGATACCGGTGGCGTGGTGCGCGCGCGTTCGCTCGCCAAGCGGCTCGATGCGCCGCTCGCCATCGTCGACAAGCGCCGCGATCGGCCGGGCGAGTCCGAGGTGATGAACGTCATCGGCGACGTCAGCGGGCATGAATGCCTGCTCATCGACGACATCGTGGATTCCGGGGGTACGCTGTGCAACGCGGCCGACGCGCTGCTCGGCAACGGCGCCAATTCCGTCACCGCCTACATCACCCACGGCGTGCTTTCGGGCGGCGCCGTCGCGCGGGTCACGTCCTCCAAGCTGACCGAACTCGTCATCACGGATTCGATCCTGCCGACACCCGCCGTCCAGGGTGCGCACAACATTCGCGTGCTGAGCACGGCGGGCCTGATCGGCGAAGCGATCAACCGCACCGCTTCCGAGCGCTCCGTTTCCTCGCTCTTCGACTGATCGCCTCGCCGGCCTCCGTATCAAGCGGCCCGAAGGGTTCTCGACCGTGCCGCTCGCCCACTTTGCCACGTGGGGAACCGGGACGATGGTACAGAGCGCATCCGTACAAACCCGAAGGGTTCCGGCCTATCGGCCTGCGTCGTCGCCCGGCGCCGTCCCGTCCGAATGGTCGACGCTGTCGTCCGCCTCCGCATTGTCCGGCGGATCGCTCGCGATCGGCGGTGCGGAGGTGTTCTTCGACTTTTCCTCCATGTCGGGACGCGCATCGCCGCCGATCTCGGGCGCCTCGTCCTCGGCGACCCGGATGTGGGCGACCGGCGCTTCGCCGCGCTTGCCTTCGCCGAAATAAAGCGTCTGGTGCGGGAACGGGATTTCGATGTTGCGCTCGTCGAAGACCGTCTTGATGTAGCCGTTATACGCGCGACCGATGCCCCACTGGCTGCCGGCAAGGGTCTTGATGCGCGAGCGCACGATGACGGCGCTGTCCGCGAAGGTCGTCACGCCGAACCATTCCATGTCGCCGATGATGAGCGAGGAGTATTCCGCGTTGCCGCGCAGCCGCTCGAACGCTTCGAAGAGCGCGGCGCGCACGTCGTCGATGTCCTCGCGGTAGGCGACGCCGATGTTGTTCACGTAATACGAAAAGCCCTTCATGAAGTTCGACACGGTGGTGACGGAAGAGAAGGGAATGATGTGATAGGTGCCGTCGAGATCGCGGATGGAAAGCGAGCGGATGGTGAGCCGCTCGGCCGTTCCGGTGACGGCGTCGGCCGTGACCACGTCGCCGACATTGATCGCGTTTTCGAGCTGGATGAAGACGCCGGTGATGATGTCCTGAACGAGTTTCTGCGCGCCGAAACCGATCGCGAGGCCGAGCACGCCGGCCGATGCGAGCAGCGGTGCGATGTCAATGCCGACCTGCGAGAGCGCGATCATCAGCGTGATGATGATGAGCGCGATCGTCGCCGCATTGCGCAGGAGCGTCAGCAGCGTCTGCTCGCGCTGGGTCGGCACCGTGCCGAAATTCGGGTTCAGCCGAAAATCGACCCACGACATGAAGGCGAGCCAGATGCCGAACGCGATCAGCAGGATGACGAGGACCGAGACGACGGCGCCGGTCGCGCGCGCCCCGAACGACGAATGCAGCCAATCGCCGTAGTTCAGCGCGCCGACCGCATCGAGTGCGACGCCGAGGATCACCAGAAAGACGAGGATGCGAACGATGCTAAGGAAACGCGGCACGAAGGCGTTGAGCCGGTTTTCAAGCGCGGGAAGACGATCGGTTACGGTCTCGGGAAGCTTCACGCCGCGCTTGCGCGCCCTTGCGATCCAGCCGGTAATGGCGAGACCGATGATGATCGCCGCAAGGACCTTGCCCGTCGCCGCAAGCACCGGCAGCAGATCGGCCGCCGGTTGCGTGACGATGACGAAGAAGAGAAAGGCGAAGTAGAGGAGTGCCAGCAGGTACCAGTACTGCGCGAGAAAGACGGCGAAGCGCGAATGGTTCGAGTGGCCGGCCGTCTGGCTCAGGAGCCAGCCCTTGACGGCGTGGCGGCCGCGTACCGTCATGACGACGGCGATCGCAAGAGCGATCAGCGACAGGATGACGGAAATCGCCTGTCCCGCCGCGAAAGACACGCTGGCGTTGACGATCGGCGCGACGAAGAGCTGGCCGTAGCCGAGAATAAAGGCGATCCAGGTGAGACGGTTGTTCAGCCGCTTGGCGGCCGGATCGGAAATGCGAACGAGGCGGAGGTTCGCCGTCGACGGCGAGAGCACGAAGCGCAGCAGGACCCGGAAGAGTTCGACCAGCACGAAGGCGTTCAGATAGAGCGACTGGCGGATGCCGACGACACCGAAATCCCCGAAGGCGAGCGCCGTGATGGCGTAACCGGCAGCCCAGGCGAGCAGCACGACGACGACGTCGATGACGAGCGAGAGCGCGACCAGGAAGATCATCCGCCCGACGGACGTATTGGAAGCTTGTCCGCCGAGCCTGCGATAGATGCGTTTTGCGATCACCCGGAGGATCAGGAAGATGGCATAGGTGGTAAGGATCGCGAGACCGACGTCGCGCACCGCGCGCATCAGGATGCTCATGTCGCCCGGTCCGAACGCCGTCAGCCGCTGCGGAAGCGCTGCCGCCTGCCGGCCGAGCCTCGTCAGCGACAGTACCGCGCGATGGGCGATCGCCTGCGTGAATTCGGCCACCCGCCGACCCGCCGACGAAACGTCCTGTTCCTCGACGGCTTCGCGCGCCTGATCGGCCTTCTTGCCGGTCGTGGTGGACGCCTGGTCGGATGCGTTCGCCTTTTCGAGCGCATCGATGAGCTTCTTGCGGGTGGCGTCGTTCTTGATGGCGTCGATCAGCGCCTGGATCTGGCCGTCCTGACCGGACGCCGTACCGGCGCCAGATTGCGCGGCAGTGCCGCTGCCGGCGGCCTGTTGCGCGCCGGCAGGCGAGATCGCCGCAACGCAAAGCGCGCTCGCGAACACGAAAACAAGGACTGCCGGAAACCGCCGAAGCTGCCGGAACCAACTGGAAGAAATCACGAAGCGACTCATTGTTCGGACGAAACGGAAGACCTCGAGCGGCGCTCTTCCTAACGCCTCGATAAACGATGTCAAATCCGACCTGCGCAAAAGCGAACGCCATTGACTCCGCCCGGCTGACGGCGACATTCCGAAGCGACGATCAATTCAGCGGACCCGGATCATGAACGACACGAGCGCATCCCTTTCTCACGACGACCTCCTGGACCGTCTCGCAGATGTCGCGGTCGCGACCGGCGTGAACGTGCAGGAAGGCCAGGACCTGCTGGTCTCGGCGGACGTGACGATGGTTCCACTTGCCCGGCGCATCGTCGAACGGGCCTATGCGCGCGGCGCCGGCCTCGTGACCCTTTCCTACGACGACGAGGCGGCGACCCTCGCCCGCTTCCGCTACGGTGGCGATCAAGCCTTCGACCACGATCGGCCATGGCTCCACGAGGCGACCGCGCGGGCGATGGCCGACGGCAAGATCGCCCGGCTGAAGATCATCGGCGGCGATCCGAACCTTCTCGACGGCCAGGACCATGAAAAGGTCGCCAAGGCCGAACGCCTCGCCGCCGCGGCCGGCAAGCCGGTGATCGAGAAGATCACGCGCTTCGAGACCAACTGGTCGATCGTCGCCTATGCGAGCGAAGCCTGGGCGAAGACCGTGTTTCCAAATGACGAGAATGCCCTTGCCCGGCTGTGGCAGGCGATCTTCGCGGCAAGCCGGGTCGATGCGTCCGTCGCCGACCCGACAGAGGCATGGCGCAAGCACAACGCCGCCCTTTCCGCCCGTCGCAAGCTTCTGGACGACAAGCAGTACGATGCCCTGCACTTTCGTGGGCCCGGTACCGATCTCAAGGTCGGGCTTGCCGAAGGCCATTCGTGGGGCGGCGGTGCCGGCAAGACGATCCAGGGCGTGAGCTGCAACCCGAACATTCCGACCGAGGAGGTCTTCACGACGCCGCACGCCACACGGGTCGACGGCACGGTGGCGAGCACGAAGCCGCTCGCGCATCAGGGAACGCTGATCCGCGACATCGCGGTTCGCTTCGAAGGGGGGCGCATCGTCGAGGCGAGCGCATCGACCGGCGAAGCGGCACTTCTCAAGCTCCTGGATGTCGACGACGGCGCACGGCGGCTCGGCGAAGTGGCGCTCGTGCCGCACTCCTCGCCGATCTCGGCGAGCGGCATCCTTTTCTACAACACCCTCTTCGACGAGAACGCCGCCTGCCATATCGCGCTCGGCCAATCCTACGCCAAGTGCATGAAGGGCGGCGGCACCGCGAGCGCGGAGGAACTCGGTGCCCGCGGCGCGAACGCGAGCATGATCCATGTCGACTGGATGATCGGCTCCGGCGAGATCGATATCGACGGCATCACCGAAGCCGGCGAGGCCGAGCCGCTGATGCGCGGCGGCGAATGGCCCGGCGAGGCGCGCTGACGGACGCTTCGCCGGGCTGTGCGACGGCCTTCTTCGTTTTGGCCGAAGGCACCGATGGTGTTTACCTTTTGTTAACCATGATCGCCTA
Source organism: Pararhizobium mangrovi (assembly GCF_006516965.1). Lineage (GTDB taxonomy): Bacteria > Pseudomonadota > Alphaproteobacteria > Rhizobiales > Rhizobiaceae > Pararhizobium_B > Pararhizobium_B mangrovi. Next base: position 83,777 of record NZ_VHLH01000006.1, read on the forward strand.
GAAGTTCCGTTCGGCAAGGGCGCATTCTCAAGTCTGCATGAGAATTCGCGAACCGCTGAAACCTTGTCGAAGTGCGACTATCGCGCCACATGGACGATATCCTCGTCGCCCATGTGCATTTTTACGTGCGGATCTGGAACAACCGTTTGCGATCGGAGTTGGCACCCTCAGGCATGAAGGGACGGCCAAATGAACGATGTAAGCAGAGCGGAGCATCGGAGTGCGCGATCGGCAGCGATCACGAATCTTCGTTGTCCCGAGGTTCGTGAGATCCTCGACGGATACGCCATGTTCGATATCGACGACAATTTGCCGGATCCGTTCCGCGAGCGCCTCGACCGGCTGGACGCCGTAGAACGGCGGTCTGCGCAGGCGCGCCAGTAGCACGGACATCGATGGCATGAAGGCCTGACGGCTCAACCTCGATCGTCGGCAATGTCGTAAGCTCACCCGGCCTGCGTATCGCCGGGAGCCATCGGCCAGCATCACGCCGTCTTCTTCGCGCTAACGATCCATCGTCTCTTCCCAAACACTTCCGCTGATCCGCCCTGCGCTCTTCCGGCTTGCCGGCTTGGCGCAGGAATGGCAGGAACCGGGCGTGCTATCGCGCGTTGCATCGGGCGCCATATAGCGCGGTGCACCGGGCGCCATACTGCGCGCTACACCGGGTGCCAAATTGCGCGCGGCAAAGGTTTGTGGCGACCACGGAGACGGACACGACCATCATGCACTGGCTGCCCCCTGGCGACGGAACGTTCGACGCATGATCTGGCTCGGCGAACATTTCCTGGTCATCGTCGGCGTCGCGTTGACCTTGCTTGCCGCCATCTTCGTCCTGCAGCAGCGGCGCACGCCGCAATCGACGGCAGCCTGGCTGCTCGCCATCGTCCTCCTTCCCTACGTCGCGATCCCCCTCTTCCTCGCGCTGGGCTTTCGCAAGCAGGGATCGCGCTTTCCGCGCGTCCGCTTCGAACGTGCGCAACGCGGCGAGCGCGGCGAAGGCGGCGTCCGCGCGAACTTCAGGAGCTACGGCCTTCCGGCCGCCACACCCGGCAACGCCTTCACCCTGCTCGGCGACGGCACCGGGGCCTATGTGGCGATGATGCGGCTCGTCGAGGAAGCGCGCGATAGCCTCGACGTGACCTTCTATCTCATCGCCGACGATGCGGTCGGCCGCGCCTTCGTCGAGGCGCTGGAACGGCGCGCGCGCGCCGGCGTGTCCGTGCGGCTCATCATCGACCGGCTCGGCAATCTCTGGCCGCCGACGAAGGCGCTTCGCCGCCTGCGAGCAGCCGGCGGCGAGTTGCGCTACTTCTCGCCGATCGTGCACGCGCCGGACCGCGGCCACCTCAATCTGCGCAACCATCGCAAGATGGTCATCGCCGACGGTACCCGTGTCTTCGCCGGCGGCATGAACGTGGCGGATGAATACATGGGTCCGGAACAAAACCCGAAACGCTGGGTGGACCTTTCCTTCTGCCTCGAGGGGCCGACGGTGCAGGTCTTCGCCGATCTCCATGCCTCGGACTGGGAGAGCGCCGGCGCCGAAAACGCTTGTAAGCCGCGCCAGGCCGTTGCCTGCGCAAGCGTCGGGGAAACCTGCACGCAGCTCGTACCCTCCGGTCCCGACATGGACGGCGACGCACTGCACGACGTTCTGGTCAATGCCATCCACAATGCGCAGGAGCGCGTCTGGGTGGTGACGCCTTATTTCCTCCCGACGGAACTCCTCGGCCACGCGCTCGCGGTCGCGGGGCGGCGCGGCGTCGACGTGCGCATCGTCGTGCCGGAGCACTCAAACCACCGCGTCGCCGATTTCGCACGTGGCGCGTATCTGCGCGAGATGACCGCCAGCGGTTGCCGCGTGCTCGTCTACCCGGAACGCATGGTCCACGCGAAGTCCACGCTTATCGACGACGTCGCCTATGTCGGATCGCCGAACTTCGACGTCCGCAGCATGCTCCTGAACTTCGAATGCGCCCTCTTCCTCTATGACCATCAAAGCGTGGAAGCCGTCCGGTCCTGGTTCGAAGCGCTGCATTCGCGATGCATCGAGTTCACGCCCCGCGACGGGTTCTGGCGCCGCCTGACCGAAGACGTGTTCCGTCTCGGCACGCCGGTGCTGTGAGCTGTGCGGCGTGCGACTTCGGCGTGCGATCTAGAGACTGAAATAGACGATGATACCGACGGCGACAATCGCCACGACGCTGATCGCGATCGACGGGTCGAAACGCAGGCTGAAACGTGGACCGGGATTGTCGTTGGCCGCTCGCGCCATGTCTACAGCGGCCGCGCGTTCGCTCGTGCGATAGCGCCACAGCGACTCGAACCCGCTGACGCGGACGCCAAGACGCGCGAGCGCGCGTTGGCGCCGAACCAGTTCTGCATAACCGCGGAACTGTGCGCGAAACCCCAGATTGGGATCTGGAAACTGACGGGCTTTATCGTCTGACACCGGATTACCGCATCGTCGGATCAGTTACCGACAAGATAGCGCGTCTGGCCCCGCATTCAACGTTCGTATCAACGATTCACCGGCTGTTGCCGGAAAGCCGCAACCATGAACACCTTCGCGTGATGGCGTTGACTTGCTGCGACGCACAAAATAAATAACCGATCGGTTTGAAATCATATCGTGGGGTTACGGCACGGTCATGGGCCGCAAAAAGACCATCGATCGCGATCAGATTATCGCCGCCGCGCTCGACGTGATCCGGCGCGACGGCACGGACAGCATGTCGATCGACGCCGTCGCGTCCGCGGCGGGCATCAGCAAGGCGAGCGTGCTCTACGAGTTCAAGACGAAGCAGGCGTTGATTCACGCCGTCGTCGAGAACGAGGTCGCGCGCCATGAAAGCCGTCTCGGCGAGTTGCGCCAAAGAATGGGGTGCGCCGGCAGCACCGAAATGCGCGCCATGCTCGCGGCCGCCGACGAGATGCCGTCCCGCGAGGACCGCGCGGTGATGCTCGGCCTGTGCTCGGCGATGGTGAAGGACGAAACGCTTCGCGGGATGATCCGCGAGCACTATCGCAAGCGCCTCGACGAAGTGAACGAGACCGCGCACCATGCACGCGGCGCTCGCCTCGCCTTCCTCGCGCTCGAGGGGCTGATGTCGATGGAGCGCCTCGAATTGAGCGTGCTCGGCGAGGACTGCCGCGCGGAAGTGATGAAAGACATCGCATGGCTCGTGGACCAGGAACCACGCGCCGAACACGCCTCCTGACACGAACGGTACGGCGCGACGCGCCGCCATCGCTCCCTGAATTCCCATCCGGGCCGCCCTGGAGATCATAGATGTTGCGCAATTTGTCCCGCTTCGGCGCCATCCTCGCATTCCTGTCGTTGCCGCTGATCGCCGGCTGCAACGACGAGGGCAAGGCCCAGTCCGCCAGCGGCGGGCCGGGTGGCGGCCAGCAGCGCCCGCCCGCCCCCGTCAGCTTCGTCACGACGAAGCGGCAGGACCTTCCGATCATCAACAACCTGCCCGGGCGCATCGCCGCCACGCGCACGGCGGAAGTGCGCCCGCGCGTTTCCGGCATCATCGTCAAGCGCGTCTTCACGCAGGGCAGCGAAGTGAAGAAGGGCGACCTTCTCTACAAGATCGATCCGCAGCCCTTCCAGGTCCAGGTCGCGAGCGCCCAGGCGACGCTCGAAAAGGCGCAAGCGGCGGAAAAGCAGGCCGAGCAGACGGCCGAGCGCCAGAAGCGCTTGCGCCAGAACAAGGTCTCCAGCGAGCAGACCTACGAGGACGCCACGGCGACGCTTGCCAAGGCGAAGGCCGACGTCGCCTCTGCCAAGGCGTCGCTGCAGTCCGCACAGCTCGACCTGCAGTATTCCGACGTCAAGGCGCCGATCGACGGGCGCATCGGCCGCGCACAGATCACCGAGGGCGCGCTGGTGTCGGCCAACAGCACGGAAAACCTCGCCACGATCCAGCAGCTCGATCCGGTCTATGCCGACTTCACGCAGTCGGCGAACGAGCTCATGCAGCTTCGCCGCACGATGGGCGCCGGAAAGGGCAACGGCAAGGAACCGGACGAATACGATGCGCCGAACACGAAGGTCTCGCTGCGTCTCGACGACGGTAGCAGCTACGGGCCGAAGGGCAAGCTCCTGTTCTCCGAGGCATCGGTCGATTCCGACACCGGACAGATAACGCTGCGCGCGGAATTCCCGAATCCGGACGGCGACCTGCTGCCGGGCATGTATGTGCGCGTGCTCATCCAGCAGGGCATCGAACGCAATGCGATCGCCGTGCCGCAGCAGGCCGTCCAGCGTGATGCCGGCGGCAATGCGAGCGTGCTCCTCGTCGGCAAGGACAACAAGGTCGAAGCGCAGCCGGTCACCGTCGGCCGGGTCGTCGGCGGCGACAAATGGGTGATCCAGAAGGGCCTGACGGAAGGGGCGAAGGTCATCACCGAAGGGTTCCAGAAGATCGGGCCCGGAGCGCCGGTCAATCCTCAGCCGTGGAAATCGGACAACAGCTCGACGAACGGCGGTGGCGGCAGCGACGAGACCAAGACCTCCGATGGCAGCAAGAAGGATCAAGGCGACGAGAAGGAAGCCGCGCTCACTTCCGGCGCAAAGGCCGGCGCTTCCGGCGACACGCGGAAATAGGGTCGAACGATGCCGAGTTTCTTCATCGACCGGCCCATCTTCGCATGGGTCGTGGCACTCTTCATCATGCTGGGCGGCGGGATCGCGATCCCCTTCATGCCGATCGCGCAGTATCCGAACGTCGCGCCGCCGCAGGTGCAGATCCAGACGACCTACACCGGCGCGTCCGCCGAGGAAATGTACCAGAGCGTCACGCAGCCGATCGAGGAGGAGCTGAACGGCATTCCGGGCCTGCTCTATTTCGAGTCGACCTCCGACTCTTCCGGGCAGATCCAGATCACGGCGACCTTCCAGCCCGGCACCTCAATCGACCAGGCTTCCGTCGACGTGCAGAACCGCATTCGCCGCGTGGAACCGCGCCTGCCGCAGACCGTGGTCGACCAGGGCCTGCAGGTCGAGCGCGCGGGCTCGAGCTTCCTGATGGTGATCGCCGTCACCTCGACCGACGGCAAGCGGGACGCCGTCGCGCTCGGCGATTACCTGAACCGGAACGTCATCGGCGAATTGCGCCGCGTGGACGGTGTCGGCAAGGCGCAGCTCTTCGCCGCGAACCGGGCAATGCGCATCTGGCTCGATCCGGACAAGATGCGCAGCCTCGATCTTTCTCCGACCGAGGTGATGTCGGCGATCCGCGCGCAGAACGCGCAGGTGACGGCCGGTCGGCTCGGCGCGCAGCCGCTGAGCGACGATCAGGAGATCACCGCGACCGTTCTCGTTCAGGGGCAGCTCACGACGCCCGAGCAGTTCGGTTCGATCGTTCTGCGCGCCGATTCCAGCGGAGCGATCGTGCGTCTTCGCGACGTCGCGCGCGTTGCCGTCGGCGCAGAGACCTACAACTTCTCCAGCCGCCTGAACGGCAAGCCGAGTGCCGCGCTCGCCATCCAGCTGGCCCCCGACGCGAACGCGCTCGCCACGGCGACGGCCGTCAAGGACAAGATGAAGAGCTTGTCCCAGTATTTCCCCGACGGCGTATCCTACTCGATCCCCTACGACACGACGCCCTTCATCCAGGTGTCGATCGAGAAGGTGCTGCACACCCTCGTCGAGGCGGTCGGGCTCGTCTTCCTGGTGATGCTGCTCTTCCTGCAGAACATCCGCTACACGATCATTCCGACGATCGTCGTGCCCGTCGCGCTGCTCGGCACCGTCGCGGTCATGCTGGTCGCAGGCTTTTCGATCAACGTCCTGACGATGTTCGCGATGGTGCTCGCCATCGGCATCCTCGTCGACGACGCGATCGTCGTCGTGGAGAACGTCGAACGCGTGATGGAAGAGGAACGCTGCTCGCCGCGCGAAGCCACGCACAAGGCGATGAAGCAGATCACCGGCGCCATCATCGGCATCACGCTGGTGCTTTCGGCCGTGTTCGTGCCGATGGCCTTCTTCCCCGGCTCGGTCGGCGTCATCTATCAGCAGTTCGCGCTGACGATGGTCGTCTCCATCCTGTTTTCGGCCTTCCTGGCGCTGTCGCTGACGCCCGCGCTCTGCGCGACGTTCCTGAAGCCGATCAAGGAAGACCGCGACAAGCACAAGGGCTATTTCGGCTGGTTCAATCGCGGCTTCGATTCGATGTCGCGCGGTTACTCCTACGGCGTGCGCGGGCTGGTCCGCCGTGCCGGCCGGCTGATGATCCTCTACCTGCTGCTTCTAGGTGGCCTGGCCTGGGGCTACATCCAGCTTCCCTCCGCCTTCCTGCCGCAAGAGGACCAGGGTTTCCTCATCGCCAGCGTCCAGCTTCCGCCCGACGCCAGCGCCAATCGCACGCAGCAGGTGCTGAAGCAGGTCGAGGACACCTTCCGGCAGGACAAGGCCGTCGACAACATCGTCGCCATCCTCGGCTTCTCGTTCTCCGGCACCGGCCAGAACGCGGCGCTGGCCTTCGTGACGCTCAAGGACTGGTCCGAGCGCGGGCCGGACGAGAGCGCGTCGGCCATCTCGGGCCGGATCAACGGAAGGCTCGCCGGCATCAAGGACGCGATCGTCTTCGCGCTCTCCCCGCCGCCGATCCAGGGGCTCGGCAATACCGGCGGCTTCGCCTTCCGCCTGCAGGACCGCAACGGCCAGGGCCAGGACGCACTGGAACAGGCCAAGCAGCAGCTGATGGCAGCCGCAAACAACAATCCGGCCGTGGTGGGCCTGCGCGAGGAGGGTCTGCCCCGCGCGCCTCAGGCCAAGCTCGTCGTCGACCGCGATCAGGCCGATACGTTCGGCGTGTCGTTCTCCGACATCAACTCGGTCATCTCGACCAATCTCGGCTCCGCCTATGCCAACGATTTCCCCAACCAGGGGCGCATGCAGCGCGTCATGGTGCAGGCCGACACGAAGGAGCGCATGCAGCCTTCCGACCTCCTGAACCTCACGGTGAAGAACCGGAACGGCGGAATGGTGCCGCTGTCGGCCTTCTCCCATATCGAGTGGGAAAAAGGCCCGGCACAGGTCGTCGGCTACAACGGCTATCCCGCCGTCAGGCTTTCCGGTCAGGCTGGGCCCGGTTATTCTTCCGGCCAGGCCATCGACGCGATGGAGAAGATGGCGAAGAACCTGCCGGCTGGCTTCGGCTACGAATGGACGGGCCAGTCGCAGCAGGAGATCCAGTCCGGGTCGCAGGCGCCCTTCCTCGTGGCGCTCAGCGTCATCTTCGTGTTCCTGCTGCTCGCCGCACTTTACGAAAGCTGGTCGATCCCGCTTGCCGTCCTGCTCGTGGTCCCGCTCGGCGTCATCGGTTCGGTCGCGGCGGTCTATCTGCGCGGCATGCCGAACGACATCTACTTCAAGGTTGGCCTCATCACCATCATCGGCCTGGCGGCGAAGAACGCGATCCTCATCATCGAGTTCGCGAAGGATCTGCGCGCCGAAGGCATGCCGCTGATCGACGCGACGGTCGAAGCCGCGCATCTGCGTTTCCGGCCGATCCTGATGACCTCGCTCGCCTTCACCCTCGGCGTCCTGCCGCTCGCCTTCGCCACGGGTGCAAGCGCGGGCAGCCAGAACGCGATCGGCACCGGCGTGATGGGCGGCATGATCTCGGCGACGGTGCTCGCGATCTTCTTCGTGCCCATCTTCTTCGTCTTCGTCATGCGCCTGCTCGGACGCGGCAAGAACCGGGCGAAGAAGGGCGAACTGGAACGCTCGAAGGAAGAGCGCCAGCGCCTCGCCGAAGAAGGCGGTACCGCGTAAGGATTGTAGGCTGCGCATTCGATCGCGCGGCCTGCTCTTTGCTCGAACTCTCGTTCTTGAGGACGGATCGGCGCGACGAGCCCGAATTCCGGAGCCCGCCCGGCACCATGTTCGGACGGCCCCTGACCCGTGCAGTATATTGACATAAATATATCTTTATGTGACTGATCGCGTGATTTGAATTGCAAAGACGGAGACAGCATGTCTGATCTCGACGCCCTTTTCGGCCCGCTCGGCGACGAGCGCGACGATGCCGCCACGCGTGAGGCGCTCTATAAGGCTGCCCGCGAGCGCATCCTGATCCTCGACGGCGCGACCGGCACGGAAATCCAGAACCTGAAGTTCACCGAGGACCAGTTCCGCGGCGAGAAATTTGACGGCTGCGCCTGTCACCAGCAGGGCAACAACGACCTCCTGACGCTCTCCCAGCCGAAGGCGATCGAGGACATCCACTACGCCTACGCCATCGCCGGCGCCGATATCCTCGAGACCAATACCTTTTCTTCCACGCGCATCGCGCAGGCGGACTACGCCATGGAGGAGATGATCTACGAGCTGAACCGCGACGGCGTTCGCGTCGCGCGGCGCGCCGCCGTGCGTGCCGAGCAGAAGGACGGCAAGCGCCGCTTCGTCGCCGGCGTTCTCGGACCGACCAACCGCACCGCCTCCATCTCGCCGGACGTCAACAATCCGGGCTATCGCGCCGTCACCTTCGACGATCTGCGCGAGGCCTATGGCGAGGCGCTGCGGGGGCTCGTCGACGGCGGCGCCGACCTCGTCATGGTCGAGACGATCTTCGACACGCTGAACGCCAAGGCCGCGATCTTCGCCGCGCGCGAGGTCTTCACGGAAAAGGGTGTCGACCTGCCGATCATGATCTCCGGCACGATCACCGACCTTTCCGGCCGCACGCTCTCCGGCCAGACGCCGACGGCCTTCTGGTATTCCGTGCGTCACGCCCAGCCCTTCACGATCGGGCTCAACTGCGCGCTCGGCGCCAACGCCATGCGCGGCCACCTTGCCGAGCTTTCGGGCGTCGCCGACACCTATATCTGCGCCTATCCGAATGCTGGCCTGCCGAACGAGTTCGGCGAATACGACGAAGACCCTGACACGATGGCGGCCCAGATCGAGACCTTCGCCAAGGAAGGCCTCGTCAACATCGTCGGCGGCTGCTGCGGCTCGACGCCCGAGCACATCGCGGCGATCGCCAAGGCGGTCTCGAAGTACGAACCGCGCGAGATCCCCGAGAAGGAGCCGCTGATGCGGCTTTCGGGGCTCGAACCCTTCACGCTGACGGACGACATTCCCTTCGTGAACGTCGGCGAGCGCACCAACGTCACGGGGTCGGCGCGCTTCCGCAAGATGATCAAGGCGGAGGACTACAACGCCGCCCTCGACGTCGCCCGCGATCAGGTGGAAGGCGGCGCGCAGGTCATCGACGTCAACATGGACGAAGGCCTGCTCGATTCCGCGCAGGCGATGACGGACTTTTTGAACCTCATCGCCGCCGAGCCGGACATCGCCCGCGTGCCGGTGATGGTCGACTCTTCCAAATGGGAGGTGATCGAGGAAGGCCTGAAGTGCATTCAGGGCAAGCCGATCGTGAACTCGATCTCGCTCAAGGAAGGCGAGGAAGAGTTCGTGAAGAAGGCGCGTCTTTGCCGCGACTATGGTGCGGCGATCATCGTCATGGCCTTCGACGAGGACGGCCAGGCCGACACCGAGGCGCGCAAGGTCGCCATCTGCACGCGCGCCTACGAGATCCTGACGAAAACCGTCGGCGTGCCGGCCGAGGACATCGTCTTCGATCCGAACATCTTCGCCGTCGCGACCGGCATCGAGGAACACAACAATTACGGCGTCGACTTCATCGAGGCGACGCGCCGCATCACGACCGATCTGCCGCACGCCCACATCTCCGGTGGTGTGTCGAACCTCTCCTTCTCGTTCCGCGGCAACGACAAGGTCCGCGAGGCGATGCACGCGGTCTTCCTCTACCACGCCATCCAGGCGGGCATGGACATGGGCATCGTCAACGCCGGCCAGCTCGCCGTCTACGACCGGATCGAGGACGAGCTGCGCGAGGCCTGCGAGGACGTGGTGCTGAACCGCCGCGACGACGCGACCGAACGCATGCTCGACATTGCCGAACGCTTCAAGGGCGAAGGCGGTGGTGCCGCGCGTGAGAAGGATCTTTCCTGGCGCGAACTCACGGTCGAAAAGCGGCTCGAGCACGCGCTCGTCAACGGCATTACCGAATATGTCGACGTCGACACGGAAGAAGCGCGGCAGAACACCGAGCGCCCGCTCCATGTCATCGAAGGCCCGCTGATGGACGGCATGAACGTCGTCGGCGACCTCTTCGGCTCCGGCAAGATGTTCCTGCCGCAGGTGGTGAAGTCCGCCCGCGTGATGAAGCAGGCCGTCGCCATCCTCCTTCCCTACATGGAGGAGGAGAAGAAGCTTCAGGAGGAAAAGACCGGCAAGAGGAAGAACAACGGCAAGGTTCTTCTCGCGACGGTGAAGGGCGACGTCCACGACATCGGCAAGAACATCGTCGGCGTCGTGCTCGCCTGCAACAATTACGAGATCGTCGATCTCGGCGTCATGGTGCCGACGGAAAAGATCCTGCAGACCGCCAAGGACGAGGACGTCGACATCATCGGCCTTTCCGGCCTCATCACCCCCTCGCTCGACGAGATGGTGAGCGTGGCGAGCGAGATGGAAAAGCAGGGCTTCGACCTGCCGCTCCTCATCGGCGGGGCGACGACGAGCCGTGTCCATACGGCGGTGAAGATCGACCCGAGCTACAATCGCGGCCAGACGGTGCACGTCGTCGACGCCTCGCGCGCCGTCGGCGTCGTCTCGAACCTGCTTTCGGAAACGGCGAAGGACGACTACGTCGCGAAGATCAAGGCGGAGTATCAGGACGTCGCCGACAAGCACGCCAAGTCCGACCGCAACAAGAAGCGTCTCTCGCTCGCCGACGCGCGCAAGAACGCCGAGAGCCTAGACTGGGCCGCTTACAACCCGGTCGAACCGTCCTTCCTCGGCACGAAGGTGTACGACAACTGGGATCTCGAGGAGCTGTCGCGCTACATCGACTGGACGCCCTTCTTCCAGACCTGGGAGATGAAGGGTCGTTACCCGAAGATCCTCGAGGACGAGGAACAGGGCGAAGCCGCGCGTGCCCTCTTCGACGATGCGCAGGCGATGCTGAAGCAGATCATCGAGGAGAAGTGGTTCACGCCGAAGGCGGTCGTCGGTTTCTGGCCGGCGAACGCCGTCGGCGACGACATTCGGCTTTATGCAGACGCCGGGCGCTCGAAGGAGGAAGCAACCTTCCACACCCTTCGCCAGCAGCTTTCCAAGCGTTCCGGCCGGCCGAACGTCGCCATGAGCGACTTCGTCGCCCCGAAGGACACCGGCAAGCCGGACCATGTCGGCGGCTTCGTCGTCACCGCCGGGCCGGAGGAAGCGCAGATCGCCAAGACCTTCGAGGAGAAGAACGACGACTATTCGGCGATCCTCGTCAAGGCGCTCGCCGACCGCATCGCCGAGGCCTTCGCCGAGCGCATGCACGAGAAGGTGCGCACCGAACTCTGGGCTTACGCCGAAGAGACCTACACCCCGGAAGAGCTGATCGCCGAGCCTTACGGCGGCATCCGCCCTGCCCCCGGCTATCCGTCACAGCCCGACCACACGGAAAAGACCACCCTCTTCCGCCTGCTTAATGCCGAAAAGGCAACCGGCGTGGAACTGACAGAAAGCTACGCCATGTGGCCCGGCTCCTCCGTCTCCGGCCTCTATATCGGCCACCCGGACAGCTATTATTTCGGCGTCGCCAAGATCGAGCGCGACCAGGTGGAGGAATACGCCGAGCGCAAGGGCATGCCGATCGCCGAAGTCGAAAAGTGGCTCGCCCCGATCCTGAACTACGTGCCGGCGAACGTTCCGGAAGCCGAGGCGGCGGAGTGAATTCGATCGATTCGTGACCGTACCGCAGCGGGATCGCTTCACCGACCGCGCTGCGGCAATCTGCGAAGGGGTCAGATCCTCGGGTCGAGCCCGAGGATGACGCCGTCGTAGGGTTGTAGCGCTACCGGAAACCGGCCGGACCGCTATAACGGCGGTAGGCGAGATCCCACCAGCCTCTCAGCCGTCGTGGTCGGGCTTGACCCGACCATCCAACCCCGTCGCGGCGATCCGGGAGCCGGCTGGACTCGAAGCCTGTGCCGCATTACGCATAAGCGTAATGAGCGGACCGGCCGAAGCGTCGCCCTTCCGGCGATACCACATGGCCTTGCTCCGACACAGCCTCAAACGGCGGCGATCCGGTCGAGTTCGGCCTTTTCTTCCGCTGGCAGATCAATCTCCACTGCAGCCAAATTCTGCTCGAGATGCGCCACGGACGACGTACCCGGAATAAGCAGGATGTTCGGCGAGCGCTGCAGGAGCCATGCGAGCGCGACCTGCATCTCGCTCGCGCCGAGCCGTTCGGCGACATGGCTCAGCGTCTCGGACTGCAGCGGCGAGAACCCGCCGAGCGGGAAGAACGGGACGTAGGCGATACCGTCCTGCGCCAGATCGTCGATCAGCGCGTCGTCGTCGCGATGCGCGAGGTTGTACTGGTTCTGCACGCAGACGATCTCCGCCGTCTTTCGCGCTTCGGCCACCTGCTTCGCCGTCGCGTTGCTGAGGCCGATATGGTGGACGAGGCCTTCGCGCTGGAGGTCGACCAGATGGCCGAGCGCTTCGGAAAAGTCGCCTTCGGCCGGGCCGTGCGTGTCGAACATCAGGCGCAAATTCACGATGTCCATTGCTTCGAGGCCGAGATGTTCGAGGTTGTCGTGGACGGCCCGCGTCAGCTCGTCCTTCGAAAACGCAGGGTTCCAGGAGCCATCCGAACCGCGCGTCGCACCGATCTTCGTGACGATCGTCAGGTCGTCCGGATAGGGATGCAGCGCCTCCCGGATGATCTCGTTGGTGACATACGGCCCGTAGAAATCGCTGGTGTCGATATGGTCGACGCCGGCCTCGACGGCGCGGCGCAGGACCGCAATCGCCGCATCGCGATCCTTCGGTGGTCCGAAAACGCCGGGGCCGGCGAGCTGCATCGCACCGTAGCCCATGCGCTTCACGGTGCGGCTGCCGAGGGTGAAGGTTCCGGCTCTGCTCGGATTGGTCATGGTCAAACTCCTGTTGCGTTCGCTTCGGAATATGGACGTCGATGCGGTGTGCGATAAGTACGCCCAATCCGCACAGGCCGTTCGGCAGGAAGCACAATGACCGACCTTACCGATCTCACGGAATTCGTCTCCGTCGTCCGCGCCGCCGGCTTTCGCGACGCGGCGCGCACCGGCGGGCGGAGCGCGTCGAGCCTCAGCGAAGCGGTCCGCCGTCTGGAAGCACGTCTCGGCGTTCGCCTCCTGAACCGCACGACTCGCTCGGTCGTTCCGACCGAAGCCGGCCAGCGCCTGATCGATCGGCTCGGCCCCGCGCTCGTCGAGGTCGACGCGGCGCTCGACGTCGTGAACGGCTTCCGCGACCGGCCGGCGGGCACCCTCAAGCTGAACGTCCCGGTCGTCGCCGCCCGCCTCGTCCTGCCGCGGGTCGTGCCGGCCTTCCTTGCCGCCTACCCGGAGATCCGGCTGGAAGTCGTCGCCGAAGACAGCTTCGTCGACGTGCTCGCAGCCGGCTGCGACGCCGGCATCCGCTACGACGAGCGGCTGGAACAGGACATGATCGCCCTTCCGATCGGCCCGCGCGAACAACGCTACGCGACGGTCGCCTCGCCCGCCTATCTCGACCGGCACGGCCGGCCGGCCCATCCGCGCGACCTGCTCGATCACGCAGCCATCCTCGGCCGTTTCGCGAGCGGCGCGACGACGAGCCCGTGGGAGTTCGAGAAGGACGGCAAGACCGTGAAGATCAAGCCGAGGAGCGCGCTTACCGTCAGCGTCGGCGGCGCGACGGACCTCGCCGTCGAGGCGGCCGTCGCCGGCGTCGGGATCATGCAGCTCTTCGAGGACTGGCTGCGGCCCTATCTCGATGACGGACGGCTGGAACCGGTGCTTCAGGAGTGGTGGCAGCCCTTCTCCGGCCCGTTCCTCTACTATCCGGGCCGGCGCCACCTGCCTGCCCCGCTCCGTGCCTTCGTGGACTTCACACGCGACTTTCGCTGGTAGCGAGCGCGGATCGGCTTCAAACGCGTTCGAGCGCCACGGCGATGCCCTGCCCGACGCCGATGCACATCGTCGCCAGCGCGTAGCGCCCGCCGGTCTCGGCCAGTTCGAGCGCGGCCGTGCCCGTAATGCGCGCGCCGGACATGCCGAGGGGATGGCCGAGCGCGATCGCGCCGCCATTGCGGTTCACCCGCTCGTCGTCCGTGGCGATGCCGAGTTCGCGCAGCACGGCGATCGATTGGCTGGCGAACGCCTCGTTCAGCTCGATTACGGAAAGGTCGTCTTCCTTCATGTCGAGCCGTGTGAGAAGCTTCTGCGAGGCCGGTACCGGCCCCATGCCCATGATGCGCGGCGGCACGCCGGCGCTCGCGCCGCCCATGATGCGGGCGATCGGCGTCAGACCGTGCTTTTTTGCGGCCTCTTCGGATGCGACGATCAGCGCTGCCGCACCGTCGTTGACGCCCGAGGCGTTGCCGGCCGTCACGGTGCCGTTCTCGCGGAAGGGCGTCCTGAGCTTGGCGAGCTGCTCCATCGACGTCTCGCGCGGGTGCTCGTCGGTTTCGACGACGACCGGATCGCCCTTGCGCTGCGGGATCGTCACCGCCGTGATCTCGCGGCCGAGCCGGCCGCTCTTCTGCGCGGCTGCCGCCCGCTTCTGCGAGCCGAACGCAAAGGCGTCCTGATCCTCGCGTGAAACGCTGTAATCCTCGGCGACGTTCTCGCCCGTCTCCGGCATGGACTCGATGCCGTACCACTTCTTCATCAGCGGATTGACGAAGCGCCAGCCGATGGTCGTGTCGTAGATTTCCGCGTTGCGCGAGAAGGCCGTCTCCGCCTTCGGCATCACGAAGGGCGCGCGCGACATGCTCTCCGAGCCGCCGGCGATCATCAGGTCCGCTTCGCCGAGCCGGATCGCGCGCGCCGCCGCAACGACCGCATCCATGCTCGATCCGCAGAGCCGGTTGATCGTGTTGCCGGGCACCGTTTCCGGCAGGCCCGCAAGCAGAAGCGCCATCCGGCCGATGTTGCGGTTATCCTCGCCGGCCTGGGTGGCGTTGCCCCATGTCACGTCGTCGACGGCGGCCCAGTCCACGGATGCGTTGCGCTCCGTCAGCACCTTGATCGGGACCGCAGCCAGATCGTCGGCCCGCACGGACGCGAGTGCGCCGGCGAAACGGCCGATCGGGGTGCGGATGTAGTCGCAGATGAAGGCTTCGGCCATCGTCTATCCTTTGATGCGGCGCCTCGATACGCCAGGTTCGTTCCGAAAGGTCCGTGCGCAGCGGCAGGCCGCACATAACCATGTTCCGCTCGCAAGGCTCAACCTTCGGCCTTACGACCGAGGTCGAACTCCTTCATGAATGCCTTGATGACGGCAGCCAGCATATCCGGCTGCTCGACGCAGGGTATGTGGCCGGCGCCCTCGATGACCTCGTAGCGCGCATTCGGGATGAGTTTCGCCATTTCGAGTACGGTGTCCGGCGGGGTCGATCCATCCTGATCGCCGACGATGCAGATCGTCGGAACGTCGATCTCGGCGCTTGAACGGGTGAAGTCCGCGTCCCGGACGGCGGCGCAGGTTCCGGCATACCCCTCGACCGGTTGGCGCAGGAGCATGTTGCGATAGCCGATGAATTCCGGCTTCTCGCGAAAAGCCGGCGTGAACCAGCCGGCGAGCACGCCGTCCGCCACCGGTTCGATCCCTTCGGCCTCGACCTTGGCGATGCGCGTGTTCCAGCCGTCTTCCGTGCCGATCTTGTGCGCCGTATCGCAAAGCACGAGAGCCCGGACGAGATCCGGCCGGCTGGCGACGAGCCCCTGCGCGATCAGCCCGCCGACGGAAAGTCCGCAGACGATCGCCTGCTTCTGGTTCAGATGGTCGAGGAGGCCGGCGAGATCCGCCACGTGGTCCTCGATCGAATACGGTGCCTCGCCGATATCCGAAAGGCCGTGGCCGCGCTTGTCATAGGTAAGGATCGTGCATTCGCCGACGAAGCGAACGATGACGTCGCGCCAGATGCGGAAATCGGTTCCGAGCGAATTCGAAAACACGAGCAGAGGCGCGCCTTCGCTCGCTCCGATGACCTGATAGTGCAGCGTGACGCCGTTCACGGTCGCAAATTGCATGAACTCGATCTCCAGTCTCGGTTACCCGTTGCCGATCGGTGTTGTGGCACGGAACGACGTGCGTTTCGACCTGGAAGATGCGCGTCGACCTTCCGGGTTCTGCGGTTTTCCGCATGGGCCAGCATGAAGGATCCGGGACAGAGGGAATGCAGTGGCTTTCACTTTGCGATAGACGGAACACGAGCAGATCGCGACGGATTCGCTTTGGTGCGAACGCAGCAAGCTGCGTCGTCGAAGAACAGGTAGGATCGGAGGAAGGCATTCCATGAAGTCGTCATTGGCCATGAAGTCGGCACTGACCATGAAATCGGCACTGGGCCTGATTGCGCTGGCGCTCGCAGCCGCGTTCGCCACGGGATCGAGCGCTCGGGCGGCCGACAAGGTCACCGTCGGCGTCATCCCGATCGTCGACGTCGCCCCGATCTATCTCGGCAAGGAAAAGGGTTTCTTCGAAAAGCAGGGGATCGACCTCACGCTGCAGCTCGCACAGGGCGGGGCCGCGATCGTGCCGAGCGTCGTCAGCGGGCAGTACCAGTTCGGCTTTTCGAACATGACGTCGCTGATCGTCGCGCAGTCGCGCGGGCTCGACTTCAAGGTCGTCGCGGCGGGGGATTCCTCGACCGGCAAGGCCGGCAAGGATTTCAGCGCCATCGTCGTGCCGAAGGACAGCACGATTTCCGGCGCCGGCGATCTCGCGGGCAAGACGGTCGCCGTGAACAACCTCAAGAATATCGGCGATACGACCGTGAAGGCGGCCATGCGCAAGGCCGGCGGAGACCCTTCCGGCGTGAAGTTCGTGGAACTCGCCTTTCCCGACATGCCGGCGGCCGTCGCCAACGGTCGCGTCGATGCCGCCTGGGTCGTCGAACCGTTCCTGACCATCACGCGCGATCAGGGGGCGAAGGTCGTTTCATGGAACCTAGTAGATACGGCGGATCGCCTGATGACCGCCGCCTACTTCACGACCGCCCGCTACGCGAAGAGCCATCCCGACATCGTCAAGCGCTTTACTGCGGCGATGAACCAGTCCCTGGACTACGCGCAGAACCACCGCGAGGAAGCACGCCGCGAACTCCTTTCCTACACGCGGATCCCGAAGGACGTCGTCGACCGGATCACGCTCCCCGACTGGACGACGAAGATCAATCGCAAGTCCACGCAGACCCTGGCGGACCTCGCGGTGAAGGACGGGCTCGTGAAGAAACGGCCCGATCTCGGTTCGCTTCTTCCCTGACCCCATGCGCGGCGCAATGTTCGTGCAGGCATACGGCGATGCGGCACGAGGTCTGATCGGCCTCGCGGTGTTCGCAGCCGTCCTCGAACTATTGCCGCGTATCGGCGTCGTGTCGCACGTCTACTTTCCGCCGATCAGCGCGATCGTCGTCGCACTCGTGCACGAAGCGGGCCGCGCTGCGTTCTGGGTATCGCTGTTTCTCACGCTTCGAAGCTGGGCGGTCGGCCTTGCCATCGCGGTGATCGCCGGCACCGGGGTCGGTCTGTTTATCGGCAGCTTTGAAACGCTGCGGCGCCTGACCGCCTCGACCATCGAGTTGCTCAGACCGATCCCCTCTGTCGCGCTCATTCCGCTGGTGGTGCTTCTTTACGGCAGCACGATCCGCTCGACGCTGGTACTCGTCGTCTATGCTTCGGTGTGGCAGGTTCTCATCCAGGTCCTATATGGTGTGCAGGATGTCGACCCGGTTGCACGACAGACCGCCGTTTCCTTCCGGTTCGGCCGATGGGGCCAACTGCGCCATGTCGTGTGGCCAACGACCCTGCCCTACCTGATGACCGGCATTCGCCTCGCCGCCGCCGTCGCGCTCATCCTCACCATTACGAGCGAACTCATCATCGGTGCGCCCGGCCTCGGCAAGCAGATCGCGCTTGCGCAAAGTGGTGGCGCGGTGGCGACGATGTACGCCTACGTCCTCGTGACGGGACTGATCGGCGTCGCCGTCAACCTCGTCGCACGCGTGCTCGAGCGTCGCGTGATGCATTGGCATCCCTCCGTGCGCCCATCCATGCATCGGGCGCGAACGCCATGAGGGTGCTCTCCCGGTTTCTCTATGCCGTCGCGCTTCCTTGTTTGCTGGCGCTCGGCTGGTGGTTCGCCAGCCGCGGGAGCCAGAACTTTTTCTTTCCGCCACTATCCGGCATTCTCTCCGCCTTTGCCGATGTATGGTTTTCCGCCAAGATCGTTGAGGACGTGCTGCCGAGTGTTCTTCGCCTTGCTTCGGGATATCTGATCGCGGCCGGCATGGGGCTTGCGCTCGGTGTTCCGATCGGGCTTTCCACGCGGCTCAGGGCCTATGTAGAGCCAGTGCTCGAATTCCTGCGTGCAATCCCGCCACCGGTGCTCGTGCCCATCCTCATCCTCTTTGCGGGGATCGGCACGACGATGAAGCTCATGGTCATCGTCTCCGGTTGCCTCTGGCCGGTTCTCCTGAACACAATCGAGGGCGTGCGCGGCCTCGACGAAACGCTCGGTGCCACCACGCGCGCCTATCGCTTCACGCGGCGCGGAAGGCTCGTGCACTTCATCCTGCCGGGAGCGGCTCCGCTGATCTTTGCGGGGCTGCGTCAGTCGCTTTCGATCGGCATCATTCTCATGGTCATCAGCGAGATGTTCGCCGCCTCGAACGGCATCGGTTTCACCATCGTGCAGTTCCAGCGTTCCTTCGCCATCCCCGAAATGTGGAGCGGCATCATCCTGCTCGGTCTCGTCGGCTTTATCTTCGCGTCCGTTCTCGGCTTCGTGGAACGGCGTGTGCTGCACTGGTATTTCGGACTGCGCGCCGCCGAGAGAAACGATACCTGATCCGATGATAGAAGATCGCAACGCGGCCACGGCGCAAGGCCGACCGACGCTTCTCGACGTCGACGCGGTAAAGATGGTCTATTCGAGCGCGCACCGTACCGTCGAGGCCCTGGGCGGCGTGCGCTTTACCGTCGGCGACGGCGAGTTCGTGTGCATCGTCGGCCCTTCGGGTGCGGGCAAGACGACGCTGCTCAAATGCATCTCGGGCCTTTTGAGGCCGACCGGCGGCACGGTCCGCCTCGAAGGGACGGAAGTGAAGGCGCCTCCGCAAGCCATGGCGCTGGTCTTTCAGGACTATGCGCGCAGTCTCTTTCCCTGGATGACCGTCGAAGCCAATGTCGAGCTGCCGTTAAAACAGGCCGGCATGGCGCGCAGGCAGCGCCGCGACCTGATCTCTTCGGCCCTTGCGGATGTCGGGCTTACCGATGTCGGCTCGGCCTATCCATGGCAGCTTTCCGGCGGCATGCAGCAACGTGTCGCGATCGCCCGCGCCATCGCCTATCGTCCGCGCATTCTGGTAATGGACGAGCCCTTCGCCGCCGTCGATGCGCAGACGCGCGCCGACCTGGAGGACCTCGTGCGCGACCTCTGGCACAAGCTCGGCGTCACGGTCCTTTTCGTCACGCACGACATCGACGAGGCGATCTATCTCGGAGAGCGGGTGCTTGCGCTGTCCGCATCGCCGACCGTCGTGATGGACGACATCGCGATCGATCTGCCGGACGCCCGCGACCAGATCGGAACACGGTCACTTTCCCGCTTCGGCGAACTGCGAAAGGAACTTTACGGACAGATCCAGCGTGCGCGGCATACGAGCGGCTAGAACGATCCATCCGCTACGAAACAGCCCCGACGGACGCGGAGCCAGGACTTTCTGTCTCCGCTACCGCGACCAATTCGGCGCAATGCAACGCCCTCCCAAGGCGTTCGCCCTCCGTCTCGTACTCGCGACGCCGGGGTTATCCGGCGAACGCGGGACGGCCGGCGGCATCGTCCGCCCGTCTGGCACGCTCTTCGGACGCTCCCGAAAGCGTTTCGAACGCCGTTTCCAGGGCGGGCTTGTCGAGGTCGCTGCCGATCGCCATCACGCGCGGCGTTTCGGCCGGCTTTGCGGCAAACGCGGTCACCGAGATGTGCCCACCGGCAATATCGAAGCGCAGCCAACCCGTTTGCGCCGGAACGAGACCCTTCATGCGCTCGATGGTGCCGAACGTCCCGCCCTTCGCGTCTTCCAGAAGCCGGCGCAGCTCGGTCGGATCGATCGTGCCGTTGGTCCGCATCGCCCACGACTGGAGACCCAGCTCGTCCTCGTGCTGGTGATGCGCTTCGGGCCCATCCGCCGCCCCATGCTCGTGATGATGGTCGTGGGCATGCGCGTGACCGTGACGGTGCGTCGATGTCTCGGCATGCGCCGGTGCGTGCCCGGCATGATGTGCGGAAGAAGCATGCGGATCTTCCGCCTTCTCCTGCGGCTGCCAGACCTCGGCAATGGCGATGTCGGAGAACGCCCCTTCCGAGAGCATGCCATAGCGCGCGGCGATCGTGCGCGCGTCCGGATTGAGCGAGGCCAGCGTGTCGCGCACCAGATCGAGTTCCACCTTGGAAACGAGATCGGTCTTGTTGAGAATGAAGACCGGCGTGAGTGCCGCCTGCATCGTGAAGTACTCCGGCATGCGCGCATAGTCGCGCATGAAGGCGCCGGCATCGATGACGGTCAGGAGGCGCAGGCTTCGAACGAGCGGTTCGAGGTCCTTCTGATGGATGACGCGCAGAAGCGAGGCGACGTCGGCGACGCCGCTCGGCTCGATCAGCACGCGGTCGGGCTTCATCTTCGCCACGACTTCCTTGAGCTGTGCGGAGAGATCGCTGCGCAGCGAGCAGCAGATGCAGCCGTTCGGCAGTTCCACCACGTCCGCGCCGCTGTCGCCGAGCACGGTGGCATCGACGCCAAGTTCACCGAAATCGTTGACGAGCACGACGGTCTTCTGTGCCGGATCGGCGTCGGCCAGCATGCGCTTCAGCGTCGTCGTCTTGCCGGCACCGAGGAAGCCGACGACGATGTCCGCCTCGAAGGGCTTGCGTTCGCCGCGCGACTTCAGCGCCGGCTCCCAGATGCGGCCCGCCGGCATCGGCAGAACGAGCATCCAGTGCTCGAGAATGGCGAGTGCCATCAGCACCGTCAGGAAGGTATAGCCGGCCTGCTCGTAGGCGCTTGCATCCGACGAGAACGCCGCGACGGCGAGAAGCACCGTGATGACCGTCGAGATGGTGACGGAGAACGGGAAGAGCAGGTTCATCGAGCGCTTCGTGAGGAAGCTCTTAAGGAACGTCAGGTGCTCCGGCAGGAACTCCTCGTTCAGGTTGCGCACGCCGAAGAAGACGTTGAGCTTGGCGCTCTGGTGCATCCACCACAAGACCATGAAGGTCCAAAGCCCGATATGGTTTGCCCCATGCCACGTCAGCCAGAAGACGGCCGCGGCCGCGGCGATGATCGCGAGCTCGTGGTAGAGCGACGTCTGGACCGCGTGGCCGAAATGGCGCCATCCGCGGCAGGTTTCCGGACACGGCTCGTTCCGCGGGCCGGTGACGTAGCCCATGTAGAAGCTCATCTCCTGCCAGCCCCAGGCGAGAAGACCCCAGGTGAAGGCAAGATAGACGCCGGTGATCGAGGTGTCGTGCGCGGAGCTATGAAGCCCCCACAGCGAGATCGCGAAGACGATCGTCGCGCCGATCATCGACCATTTGAAGGTCGAACGCGGCAGGCCGTCGAGATAGATGATGACGACGGTGGACGCCCACCAGACGACGAGCGCATAGAGCGCGGGCAGGAGATAGGTGCTCATCGGGCGAAGCCTCGCTTACCAGGCCGGCTGCAGCCGGCTCTCCTTGGGTATCTCGTTGCGACCGGCGGGAAGCACGTAGAGACGGGCGAAGGTCGCAGCCGCCATCGCCCTGCCCTTCAGCTTCGTCGCCATGCCGGCGAACCCGCCCTTCTCTTCCCCGGCACGGATCGTCGCGTTCGCGACGCACAGCCGGTCGAGGCCGCGGCGGAAGCGCGGATCGTCGAGCGGCAGGGTCAGCGGGAAAACCTGGCGCGAGATCTCGGTCGTGATCCGAAAGACGGTGTGATCGTACTCCGTCGGATCGATCCCGAGCGCCTTATGGAAATACGGCCGGTCGTGGTCGCGCACATACATCGTCGCGAAGACGGCGAGCAGGAAGAAGCGCACCCAAAGCTTGTTGCGACCCTTGAGCACGCGGTCGTCGGCACGCATCAGCAGCGAGAACGCCTCGCCATGGCGGAACTCGTCGTTACACCAAAGCTCGAACCATTTGAAGATCGGGTGGAAGCGCCGCTCGGGATGCTTCTCCAAATGGCGATAGATCGTGATGTAGCGCGCGTAGCCGATCTTTTCGGAAAGATAGGTCGCGTAGAAGATGAACTTCGGCTGGAAAAAGGTGTATTTCTTCGTCTTCGTCAGGAAGCCGAGATTGACGCCGATGCCGAAATCCTTGAGCGCGTCGTTGATGAAGCCGGAATGGCGCGCCTCGTCGCGGCTCATATAGGTGAAGAGCTCGCAGATATCGGGGTTCGTGCCGCGCCGCTTCATCTCCTTGTAGAGCACGCAGCCGGAAAATTCCGCCGTCAGCGAGGAGACGAGAAAATCGACGAACTCCTTGCGCAGGCCGGGCTCCAGATCGTCGAGATCACCGACGTCCCACGCGTCGCCGCGCTTGAAGTGGCCCCGGTTCGGGTCTTCCTTCAACTCGGCGATCAGCTTGTCCCACTCGCCGCGCACGGGCGAGACATCGATCGCGTCGAGCTTGTCGAAATCGGTCGTGTAGAAGCGCGGCGAAAGCAGCGTGTTTTCCTGCGCCATGCTGGTCGTATCGGCGCCGGTGACCTGCGCGTTGGCGTCGGTCTCGCTCACCGCTTCAGCGCGCGGGTCGGGATGGACGTTCATCGTGCTGCTCCTTCCGAGAAGCTGAACTCGCACAGTTCCATGAATTCGAAATCGCCGGTAAGCCGCGTCCACAGCCGCTCGATCGCGCCGGCCCGCTGGATGGAAGCATTGCGCCGGAACGTCGCGCACTCGCCATAGGGCACCTCGATCGGCGCGCCGTCGACCGTGACCTCGTCACCGGGATGAATGGTGATGCCACCGTCGAGGCGAAGATGCGCATGCAGGCTGTCGAAGGTGTTCTCCACCTCGACCGTGCACGGCACCTCAATGCGTTCGCCCTTCAGGAGACCGAGACCCATTCGCTATCCTTTCCCGCCGGCCAGAAAGCCGGCAAACGCCCGGGCGTTGGCCGAGCCGAACGCGCGGAGATCGAGCCGATCGCCCGTCGCGGTGTCGACGAGCCAGACGATGCCGTCCGTCGAACGCTCGACCCGGTACGGGGCATCGGCTGGCGCACCCTTCTTCATCCGGTTGCGCTCGAGCCCGCGCAGCGCTTCGCGCACGAAGGAACTGCCGCGCGGCGACACTTTGGCAACGACTGCGCCGCTTCCCGCGTCCATCACCGTAACCCCCTCGCCATTGTAGGAAAAGGTCACCGTGTGCGCCTTTTCGATGACGGGCGGATCCATCCGCGCCATGCCGATGCCGGTATACCGCGTGAAAGCGATCGAGACGATGGTGACGACGATCAGGGCCGCGGCGGAAAGAAGCAGCCACGGTGGCAGCGGACGTTCGGGGTCCGGCCCCACGATGAAGGCCGTCTTCATGTCGCGCATGGCTCGCTTCCCTTCCAACCTCAGGCCGCCTCGGCGGTATCGCGACGGGCCGGCTCACCGAGCCATGCCGTACCGCGCGCGTCGGACGACGATGGACCCTCGCGGGCTTCGATGGCAACCTGCTTCAACGCCTCGGCAGCCTCCGCCGCATCGGGGAGATTGCGAAGGGCCGGATTGGCCCGCAGGAAGCGCCACGGACGCACGTTCGGCCAGAGCTTCCAATAGGCGAGCACCCGGTTCGCCGGCATCTCCAGCGTCACGTCGCCCGTCGAGCCGCGCTTGGCGAACCGGGCGCCTTCGATCTCTTCCACCGGCAGATTGACCATCGCCGGCAGCGCAATGCCGTAGCGCATAACCACGCGTCTCGTGGTGATCGTGTATTCCGTCGTCCGCACCATGAGGATGGCGATGACGACGAGCAGCGCGATGCCCGCGACCGCCGGCAGGAGCACGTTCGCCGCGTTGACGAACGCGACGCCGAGCGTACCCGTATCGTTCAACCCGGCGGCGAACCGCCAGATGCAGAAGATCGCGAACCAGGCGAGAACGAGACGCACATGCAGGATGTTGCGCAGGACGGCGGTCCGCTTCGGCCGGCCCTGCCAAACGATGCGTTCGCCCGGCGGAAGGTCGGTCTGATCGAGATGATCGGGAAAGCTCGCGAAATCGTTCATATCATGCTCTCTATCGGGTTCTTCGCGAAGAACCGGCCACCGGCATAATAGGCGTTGATCCGATCTTCCTCACGCATGGTGATCTGATCGAGGCCGGCGAGCGAAGGTACGTTGGCGAACTGCTCGCGCGTCAGGGTCTCGAGCACGACGGTCTTTTCGCTGTCGCGCACCGTGGCCGCGGCGATCGGTGCGAGAACGAGGCGGCCGCCGAGCACTTCCTCCTGGCGGACCTCGAAGTAGCGCACGAAGAATTCGTGCTTGTTGATCCACACATCGGTGACTTCGCCGACATGATGCCCGTCGCTCGTATAGACGGGAAGACCGAGCGGATGCGTCTCGGTTTCCTCGACGCGGTATTGCGGCGCCTTGCGCATCATCGGCTGCAGCTTCGGGTCGCCCGCCCAGGTCAGGTCCGGCGTATCCTCGCGCAGCGCGTAGGCGGCGGGCCCGATTCCGTCGACGAGCGGGTCGCCGGTCGGCACCAGCGGCGCACCGGGGAAGTTGTGCGCCGGTACGGCGTTCAGTTCGCGCCGGTCGCGCTCCCGGGGTGCGTAATAGACCATGCCGCTGCGCACCAGGAAGCGCTTCGGCTTGGGGATCGGCGGAAACCCGACGACCTTGACGCGACCGCCGGTGCGATCGCTGCGTTCGGATTCGAGCGGATAGCCTTCGCGCTTGTCCTCGCCATGCAGGTAGTAGACGAGCCCAAGGAAGAATAGGAAGAACAGGATCAGGAGCAAAAGAGGCAGATCGAGCTGCTGTGTGAAGGCGCCAACCATGGTGCGATGTTCCCTTGCTTAGCTCGGCATGTCGGCGAGGCCGAAGCCACCGGACGCGTTTTTCGCTGTGGTCTTGCGGAAGGTGACGAGCGGACCGAGCGCGATGAGCGCGGCGAAGATCAGCCCGAGTTCGATGAGATAGACGACGCCGTAGCCGACCGAGACATCCGTCAGCGCGGGGCCGAGATCGCCATGGCTGGCGAGCCGGGCGACCCCGTCGTGCATGGCGCCGCCGAGCGCGATGGAAATGCCCGAAGCGCTTGCCTGCACCGTTCCCCATACCCCGAGCGCGAAACCGCTCGTGCGGGAGTTCGACATTTCCATGACCGCATGCAGCATCGAAACGACGAAGAGCCCCGTTCCGAAGCCGACCCCGGCCGCGCCGAGTTCGAACAGCAGGACGGAATGGAAGAGCCCGGCAAAGATCACGGCGCAGAACGCCGGCAGCCCGGCGAAGAGGCCGAGCGCTGCGACCGCATAAGGGTCGGTATGCTTTTCGAGCAGGCGGGCGGCGATGAGGAAGCCGACCAGCGTGCCGCCTGCGGAAATCGCCGTCAGCACGGTGGTGCCGCTGACGCTCATGCCGAGCACCTCTCCGCCATAGGGTTCGAGGAGCACGTCCTGCATGCCGAAAGCCGCCGTGCCGAGGGCGATCGTCACGAAGAGGCGAAGCGGACGGCTGCCGGTATCGAGCTCGCGCCAGGAATCGCGAAGGCGCATCTTCGCTTTCGGCTGCTCGCTGGAGCGAGGGCGCCGCGGCTCCTGCTGCCAGAGGCTGACGAAGGTGAGCCCGATCGTTACCAGAGCCGCCCGGCTCAGCACCGCGATCAGGCGATAGGGCGAGAAGTCGCGCAGCATGTATCCGATAACGAGCGAGCTTACGACCATGCCGAGAAGGAAGACGGCGTAGAGCACGGCGATGACGCGCGGCTTCGATTTCTCCGGCGCGATGTCGAGCGCGAGCGCCAGACCCGCCGTCTGCACCGTATGCATGCCGGCACCCGCAAGGATGAAGGAGAGACCCGCGGCGAGAACGCCCGGCAGCAACGCTTCCGGGCGGCCGCTCGACAGCACGAACAGCGCGTAGGGCATGATCGCAAGGCCGCCGAACTGCAGAAGCGAGCCGAACCAGAGATAGGGCGTGCGCCGCCAGCCGATCGCCGAGCGATGGTTGTCGGAGCGAAAGCCGATGAGTGCGCGCAGCGGCGCGAAGATGACCGGCAGCGCGATCAGAACGGCGACGAGCGTCGCCGGCAGGCCGAGCTCGACGACCATGACGCGGTTCAGCGTGCTGTTCAAAAGCACCAGCATGATCGCGACGGAAACCTGGAAGAGCGACAGGCGCAGCAGGCGCTTTGCCGGAAGCTCCGCGCTGACGGCGTCGGCAAACGGCATCCAGCGCGTGCCGATGCGCTCGAACAGAAGCCGTTTGTCGGGAGCCTTCTTCGCCGTCATCGCCGCACGAGCTCCACCGCGTTCGACTTGTAGAAGCCCGTCGACACCTTCGCCGTCCGGCCGACCGTGAACTCCATCAGGACGCGGTCGCCGCCCATCGCCTTGCGCAGGCGCCGTTCGGCGACCGGCACGATCGACGGCGCGCGATCGCCGCGCGGAAACGCACGGCCGACGACATGCATCGCGGCGAGTGCCGGCGTCTGCGGCGCATGGGTGAACACGACACTGCGGCGCGCGCGTGCCGCAAGGCCCGAAAGCACCTCGATGGCGTCCGTCAGCTCGTAGTGGATGACGGAATCCATCGCCACGACATGGTCGAATTCACCGAGCGCCGGATCGAGCATGTCACCGGCGGCGAAGGTGATGCGATCGCCGAAGCCGTCGGCCTCCGAGCGTTCGCGGGCGAGATCGACGAGCGTCGGCGAGAGATCGATCGCGGTAACGTTCGCCCCGCGCCTGGCCGCTTCGAACGCAAAGGCGCCGGTGCCGCAGCCGGCATCGAGGATGCGCCGGCCAGCGAGGTCCTCCGGCAGCATCGCAAGCATCGCCGCCCGCATCCGGTCGCGCCCTGCCCTGACCGTCGCACGGATGCGACTGACCGGCGCGTCCGACGTCAGCTTACGCCACGCGTCGGCGGCGGTGCGATCGAAATAGGTCTCGATCTCGCCGCGGCGCGTGCGGTAGGTCGGCGTTTCGGCGAGCGCGTTCATCTCATTCGAAGCCCAGGAAATCGAAGATGTCGCGGTCCTTCATGGACACGCCGGCCTGCGGCTCGACACCGGCATAAAGCTCCGCGGCAAGGCGCATATATTCGTTCTGCACGGCTTCGAGTTCCGGCGACGGCTCCATCTCGAACAGCGTCGACTTCTTCAGCCGCGACTTGCGGATGACGTCGAGATCCGGGAAATGCGCGATGCGCTCGAGGCCGGTCGCGGCATTGAAGCGATCGATCTCGTCCGTCGAGGCGGACCGGTTGGCGATGACGCCGCCGAGGCGCACGTCGTAGTTCTTCGACTTCGCCTGGATCGCGGAGACGATGCGGTTCATCGCAAAGATGGAATCGAAGTCGTTCGCCGTTACCACGAGCGCACGTTCGGCATGCTGCAGGGGCGCGGCGAACCCGCCGCAGACCACGTCGCCGAGCACGTCGAAGATGACGACGTCGGTGTCTTCGAGCAGGTGATGCTCCTTCAGGAGCTTCACCGTCTGGCCGACGACGTAGCCGCCGCAGCCGGTTCCGGCCGGCGGGCCGCCGGCTTCCACGCACATGACGCCGTTATAGCCCTCGAAGACGAAGTCCTCCGGCTGCAGTTCCTCGGAATGAAAATCGACCTGTTCCAACGCGTCGATGACGGTCGGCTGCAGCCGCTTCGTCAGCGTGAAGGTCGAATCGTGCTTCGGGTCGCAGCCGATCTGGAGAACGCGCTTGCCGAGCTTGGAAAAGGCAACGGACAGGTTCGACGAGGTCGTCGACTTGCCGATACCGCCTTTGCCGTAGATTGCGAAGACCTTAGCCGAATCGATGGTCATCGCCGGATTCATCTTGACCTGGACGCTGCCTTCGCCGTCTTCGCGACGGCGTACGGGTGTGACGGTCGAGTGGACGACGGTCATGCTGCCACCTCCATGGAAATTCCTTCGAGACGATCTTCCAGATCGTCATGGGCGTCACGCAGCGCTTCGAGCTCTTCCGGCCCTGGCTGCCAATAGTCGCGTTCCTGGGCTTCGACGAGGCGGTTCGCCATGCGTGCCGAAGCGGTCGGGTTCAACCGTGCCAGCCGCTCGCGCATTTCGGGATCGAGCAGGAAGGTTTCGGCCACGCGCCGATAGATCCACGGCTCCACGGCGCCGGTCGTCGCCGACCAGCCGAGCGTGTTCGTCACGTGACCCTCGATCTGGCGGACGCCCTCGTAGCCATGGGCGAGCATGCCCTCGATCCATTTCGGGTTCAGCATGCGGGTGCGGCTTTCGAGGGAAACCTGTTCTGAAAGGGTACGCACGCCGGCGGTGCCGCGCGTCTGGTCGCCGATATAGACCGGTACCGCCTCACCGCCGCGCGCTTCGCGGGCCGCCCGGCTGATGCCGCCGAGCGTGTCGAAATAATGGTCGATCGTGGTGACCCCGAGTTCGACGGATTCGAGGTTCTGGTAGGTCAGCGCGACGTCCGCGAGGGCCGCCTTGAGCACGGCGCTGCGTTCGGCGCAGGCGCCGTTGCGGTCGTAGGCGAAGCACTTGCGCTTGAGGTAGGTCTCGGCGAGTTCGCCCTCGCTGCCCCACGCGCCGGAATCGACCAGCATGTTGACGTTGGAACCGTAGGCACCTTCGGCGTTGGAAAAGACGCGCAGCGCTGCCGTTTCGAAGTCGCAGCCTTCAGTAGCGGCATAGGCGAGCGCGTGCTTGCGTACGAAATTCTGCGCTTCCGGCTCGTCGACGCTCGCCGCCATGAAGGCCGCTTCGGCGAGAAGTCGGGTCTGAAGCGGCAGCAGGTCGCGGAAGATGCCCGACACGGTGACGAGCACGTCGATGCGCGGCCGGCCGAGATCTGCGAGCGGGATCAATTCCGCACCGGCAAGCCGGCCGAAGCCGTCGCAGCGCGGGCGTGCGCCCATCAGCGCCATCGCCTGCGCGAGCGGACCGCCTTCGTTCTTGAGGTTGTCGGTGCCCCAGAGCACCATCGCGACCGTTTCCGGCAGGCTTTCGCCGGCGGCACAGTGGCGCGCGATCAGCCGTTCGGCCTGCGCCCTGCCCTCGCCGACGGCGAATGCGCTCGGAATGGCGAAGGGATCGAAGCCATGTATATTGCGGCCGGCAGGCACGGTTTCCGGCGCGCGCATCACGTCGCCGCCCTTGACCGGCGGCGTGAAGCCGCCTTCGAGTGCGTGCATGAGGCCGGCGATCTCGTGATCGACACCGAGGTCGCGATCAAGCGTGATCAGCCGTGTCGCGAGCTCATGCAGAGCCGCGTCGTCTGCGGCCTCGCCGAAGCGCTCGACGATCGCTTCGGCCGTCTGACCGTCGATCACGGCTTGCGCGAACGCGGATGCGGTCTCGCCGTCGAGCGTCAAACCGGCGATCGCTTCCAGCAGTTCGAGCTTTTCCTCCGTGCCGGCCGTCTCGCCGAGCACGTGCAGGCCATGGGGAACGAGCGTCTGCTCGATCTCGTCGAGCTTCACGCGCAGATCGTCGATCGCGTTTGTCGGCTCGTTCCATGCCGGTTCGCTTGAGGCGAGATCCAGTTCGGCGGCCTGCGCCTGGATCGTCTCGACGAGCGCCGCACGCTCGGACCGGTTTTCCGGCACGAGCTGGCGCCAGCGTGCGATCGAGCCGCGAAGGTCCCCCAATCCGCGATAGAGCCCCGCCTTCGCGAGCGCCGGCGCGCGGTAGCTGACCGTCGTCGCTGCCGAGCGGCGCTTGGCGACGGTCGCCTCGGAGGGGTTGTTGCCGGCGTAGAGGTAAAGGTTCGGCAGGTCGCCGATCAGCCGGTCCGGCCAGCACGTCGCACCGAGGCCGACCTGCTTGCCCGGCATGAATTCGAGCGCACCGTGCGTGCCGAAATGGAGGACGGCATCCGCGCCGAAATCCTGGCGCAGATAGCGGTAGAAGGCCGAAAAGGCGTGCGTCGGAGCGAAGTTCTTCTCGAAGAGAAGCCGCATCGGATCGCCTTCGTAGCCGAAGGCGGGCTGAAGGCCGACGAAGACATTGCCGAAGCGCGCGCCCATGACGAAGATCGAGCGACCGTCTGTGAGCTGCCGGCCGGGCGCCGGACCCCATGCCGCCTCGATCTCGGCCAGATGCGGCTCGCTGCGCACATGCGCGTCGACGTCGATCCGCGCATGAACGTTCGCCGGCGTGCCGTGGCGCTCGCGATTGCCGTCGACGAGGCGTTGGCGCAGATCGTCCTCGTCCGCCGGCAGATCGACCGAATAGCCTTCGGCCTTCAACGCCTTCAGCGTGCGCATGAGCGATGGGAAGACGGCGAGGTTCGCCGCCGTGCCGACCGCGCCGGCGTTCGGCGGGAAGTTGAAGAGCGTGATAGCGAGGTGCCGTTCGGCGGCCGGGGTCTTCCGCAGCGCGATCAGTTTTTCGACGCGTCCGGCAAGCGTCTCGGCCCGTTCGTCGTCGCAGACCATGCGCCGGCTGCCGTCGGCCGCCGGCGTGCCGGAGCGTCCGCCGAAGACGATCGGCCCGGTCGCGCCGTCGATCTCGGGGATCGCGACCATCATCGTCGCTTCGACCGGCGACAGGCCGGCATCGCTCTCGCGCCATTCCTCCACCGTTTCGAACTCGAGCGCCTGAGCGGAGAGATACGGCACGTCGAGTTCTTCGAGCAGCGCTTCGGCCGCGTGCGCGTCGTTATAGGCCGGACCGCCGACGAGCGAGAAGCCGGTGAGCGAGACCAGCGCGTCGATCGTCCGCTCGCCGTCTTCGAAGAAGAACTGCCGAGCAGCAGGCCGCGCATCGAGCCCGCTTGCGAAGGCCGGTACGACTTCGAGACCACGCGCTTCGAGCGCGGCGATCACCCCGTCATAGTGCCCCGTATCGCCGGCAAGCACGTAGGAGCGCATGACGAGGAGGCCGACGCGCCCCTTCACTTTGCCGGACGGCTTCGGCAGGCGGGAGCGGTCGGTGCCGATCCGCCCGCGCATGCGTGGATGATAAAGGCCGGTATCGGGATATTCGGTCGGCTCGGCCGCCTCGATGGTGCCACGAAGATGCGCGCGCGGGCCGCTCGCGTAGCGCCGCACAAGGAAGCGCACGAGATTGGCGATGTTTTCTTCCGAACTCGCTAGGAGATACTGCATGGCGAGGAAATAGGCGCGCACGTCCTGCGCCGTGCCCGGCACGTAGCGCAGGATCTTCGGCAGCCGGCGCAGCATCGCCATCTGCTTGGCGCCCGAACTCGCCTTGTGGCCCGTGCCGCCCTTGCCGCGCGAGCCGCGCAGGCGCTTGAGCAACTGGATCACGCCGCCGCCGGAACCATCCATCGAAAAACGGCCGAGCCGTGTCAGCCGCACGATCTCCGCACCGGCCATCGCGCCGACCATCGCGTCGCAGTGCGCGCGCCGCGCCGTCAGGTCCTCGAGCACGGGCTCGATGTGGTTTTCCATGAAGAGCATGTTGGCGACGATGATGTCGCCGCGCGCGATGTCCGCCTTGCAGCGTGCCAGTGCGTCCGGATCGCGCGCCCAGTCGGTCGCGACGTGGAAGGAAATCGTCGTGCCCGGCAGGTCGCGGGAGAGCCGGGTCTCGGCTGCACGTGCGGCCTCGGCCATGTGGGCGTCGAGCGTGATCAGCACGACGCGCACGGGCTCACCCTCAGCGGCTGAAATGCGCTTTTGCGTCATACAGCGTCTCCACGGTGATTTCCGAACGGCCCTGTTCGGCGGCATAGGCCTCGGTGTTGCGTCGTGCCTTTCCGCGCACGAAGAACGGGATCTTCTTCAGTTCCGCCTCTGCATCCGGCACCCAGATCGGCCCGTCGGCGGGCGCCACCGTCGCCGCTTCGGCTTCCGCGCGATCCGTGCCGGCCGATTCCGCCGCGAGATGCGAGGGCTGCGCGGTGTCGTTGAACTCGAAATCCTTGCGGAACATGCCGAGCAGGTGCTCCTCGAGCCCCATTGTCAGCGGATGGACGAGCGTGTCGAAGAGGACGTTCGCACCCTCGAATCCCATCAGCGGCGAGTAGCGCGCGGGAAAATCCTGCACATGCACCGGCGCGGAAATGACCGCGCAGCCGATGCCGAGGCGTTTGGCAATGTGGCGTTCCATCTGCGTGCCTAGCACCATTTCCGGTTGCGCTTCGGCGATGGCCCGCTCGACTTCGAGGTAATCGTCGGTGATCAGCGGTTCGACGCCGATTTCCTTCGCCGCCGCACGCACGTCGCGGGCGAACTCGCGCGCATAGGTGCCGAGACCGACGACCTCGAACCCCATTTCCTCGCGCGCCACGCGGGCAGCGGCGAGCGCATGCGTCGCATCGGCGAAGATAAAGACGCGCTTGCCGGTGAGGTAGTTCGAATCGACCGAGCGCGAGTACCACGGAAGTCGCGACCCGGCGCGAGCGAGCACCGGTTCGGAATCGATGCCGGCGAGTTCCGCCACCTCACGAACGAAGTCGCTCGTCGCGCCGTGACCGATCGGCACCACCGTGGTCGAAGGCTGGTCGAAGGTGCGCTTCAGCCATTTGGCGGCCGTGCCCGCGGTCTCGGGATAGAGCACCACGTTGAAGTCCGCGGCACCCAGGCGCACGAGATCGGCCGGCGTTGCCCCCATCGGCGCGGTGACGTTGATGCGGATGCCGAGTTCACCGAGCAGCTTCGTGATCTCGGCGACGTCGTCGCGATGGCGAAAGCCGAGCGCCGTGGGCCCGAGGATGTTGCAGACCGACCCCTCGCCCGCCGGGCGATGGCGCTGTGGCTCTTCCGTGTCGGCGAGCCCGCGAACGAGCTGGTAGAACGTCTCTGCGGCGCCCCAGTTTTCCTTGCGCTGATAGGATGGCAGTTCCAGCGGCACGACGGGGATCGGCAGGTTCGCAGCCCGTGCGAGGCCGGCCGGATCGTCCTGAATCAGTTCGGCCGTGCACGACGAGCCGACGAGCATCGCTTGCGGGCGGTAGCGCTCGTAGGCCTCTTCCAGCGTGCCCTTGAAGAGGGCTGCGGTATCGGTGCCGAGGTCGCGCGCCTTGAAGGTGGTGTAGGTGACCGGCGGGCGCTTGTCGCGCCGCTCGATCATGGTGAAAAGCAGGTCCGCATAGGTGTCGCCCTGCGGCGAATGCAGCACGTAGTGCACGCCCTCCATGCCGGTCGCGACGCGCATCGCGCCGACATGCGGCGGTCCTTCGTAGGTCCACACGGTGAGCTGCATGGCGCTACACCTCCAGCCGCGTGCGCCGGTCGAAGGGACGCACGAAGAGGTCGGCGAGATCACCGGCCTGCTCGTAGCCCTGGATCGGCGTGAAGACGAGTTCGATCGACCATTTGGTCGTCATGCCGTCCGCCTCGAGCGGATTGGCGAGGCCGAGGCCGCAGACGACCATGTCCGGCCGGTCGGCACGGCAGCGTTCGAGCTGGCGGTCGACGTGCTGGCCTTCGCTGAGGCGAACGGTATCCGGCAGCAGCGCGAGATCGGGGTCGAGATGTTCGCGATGGAGATAGGGTGTGCCCACCTCGCCCGGCACCATGCCCATTTCGCGCGACAGGAACCGCGCAAGCGGCACTTCGAGCTGCGAATCGGGAAAGAAGAAGATCGACTTGCCTTCGAGCGCGCCGCGACGCTTCGCCGTCGCGGCCTTCGCGCGGGCTTCCGGCGCGGCCGTCGCAGCACGGAACCGCATGGGTTCGACGCCGAAGGCATCGGCGGCTGCCTTCAGCCAACCGGTCGTGCCCTCCGCTCCGAGCGGGAACGGTGCTGCGAGCCGGTTCGCGCCGCGATCGGAGAGCTTGCGCGCCGTCTCCGTCAGAAAGGGCTGGGCGAGCAGGAAACGGGTGTTCGGGCCGACCGAGGGTAATTCGCCGGATCGCCGAGGCGGCAGGAACGCGACGTTCTCGATCCCCATCTCGTCGAAAAGCCGCTGGAACTGGTCCTCCACGACATCGGCGAGCGTGCCGACGACGAGGAGGTCGGCTTCCGCTTCCGGCTCGGTCGCCGGCATGCAGTCGACGAGGCTCGCGAGGCACTGGTCCTCACCCTCGGTGAAGGTCGTCTCGATGCCGGAGCCCGTATAGTTCAGGATACGCACGTCCGGTGCGTAGTTCGCCGAGAGACGCTGCGCTGCCTTCTTCAGGTCGAGCTTGATGACTTCCGACGGGCAGGAGCCGACGAGGAAGAGCATCTTCACTTCCGGCCGGCGTTCGAGCACCTGGGCGACGACGCGGTCGAGTTCCTCGTTGGCGTCGGCGAGCCCGGCGAGATCGCGCTCTTCCATGACGGCGGTCGCAAATCGCGGTTCGGCGAAGATCATCACGCCTGCCGCGGACTGGATGAGGTGCGCGCAGGTGCGAGACCCGACGACGAGAAAGAAGGCGTCCTGGATCTTGCGATGCAGCCAGACGATTCCCGTCAGCCCGCAGAACACCTCGTGCTGTCCGCGTTCGCGCAGCACGTCGGCGTCACGGCAGCCGGCGACGGGTTCGGCGGGAGTGAGCGTGGTGGAGGCGTTCATCAGGCGAAGGCCTCCGGTCCCGCTGTCGTCGCCCGGCGCGCCGCTTCCTCCTGCTTGCGCGCGGCGCGCAGCTTGAAGACGAACTGACCGGCGTTGACGACGTAGGTCGCATAGGCGGCGAGCGCGACGATCAGCTGCAAGTGCACGCCGTCCGCATGGAAGACGAGAAGCGCCAGATAGGCCGTGTGCAGTGCGATCACGACCATGCTCACCGCGTCTTCCCAGAAGAATGCGGGCGCGAAGAGGTAGCGGCCGAAGACGACCTTCTCCCAGATCGAGCCGGTGACCATGATGGCGTAGAGGACGCACGTCTTCACCACCACCGAGGCGGTGGCGAGCGCATACCCCTCGCCGGTCGAAAGGGCGTGCAGCACCAGCGTCAGGCTGACGAGGAAGACGAGGAACTGCACCGGCGCGAGAACCCCCTGGACCATGGTCCAGCCGGTCGCGTCGCGGCGCTTGCGCTCTTCCGCCGTGTAAAGCCCTTCGCCGCTGAGCCGCCGACCCGATGAAGCGGCGTTCGGGATCATGTCCGTCGAACGGTGCGAAGTCATGGTCGCGAGAGTGATCTTCGCCTTGCCGAGTGTCAAGCTGAATTGACGCTGACGAAATGCGGTCGAGATGTCGCAGCCCGCATCTTTACTTACGGACGCGGACGGGCGTAGACTTTGATCGTGGGGATGTCCGGGGGGACAAGCCGGACGACCAGATCGGGAAAAAGATGAGGGAGCGATGCCCATGCCGCACATCGCGCATGAGTTGCAAGTCGAGCGGGCTGTGCGTGCACAGCCAGTGTATCCACCGTCGGAAGATGACTTTCGCAACGCGCTGAGGGGCGTCGTTCGCGACAAGGTTGCCGGTGAACTCCGCAAGCGGCACTCCGCCGTCGAACGCCAGGCTACGCAAAGCCGTGCGGACGAGGACTTTGGCACCTTCCTGCACCTGTTGCTCGAAGGACGGCGCGACGACCTCGCCAAGTTCGCCGCCGCGAGCGGCAGCGCCAAGCACGTATGTCAAGCATTCCTGACACCCGCCGCGCGGTGCATCGGCGATCTTTGGGTGGCGGATCGCCTGAGCTTCGTCGACGTCACGCACAAGACTGCAATGCTGCAACGGCTGATGCGCGAGCGCTTCATGGCGGAAGCCGACGATGCCTGCCTGCCGCTCGACTCGGCCGACCGGTCGATCCTGCTCGCCGCAGCGGACGACGAGCAGCATACCTTCGGTCTGGCGATGGTCGCCGAGCATTTCTGGGCCGCCGGATGGGAGGTGGAACTCGCGAACCGCGGCGACCTCAAGGAAGCGGGAAAGCTCGCGGCCTCACGTCCCTTCTCGCTGATCGGGCTTTCCGTCGGGCATCGCCGGCACCTCGACGAACTGTCGGACAAGGTCGCGTTCCTGCGCCGTTCCTCCTGCGACGAATCGAGCTGCCTGATGCTCGGAGGCCCCGCCTTCCAGGACGAATCACCGCGCAGGGTCGAGCGGTACGGCGCCGACATCGTGTGCCAGGATGCCGCCCACGCCGTGGCATCCGGCGAAAGCTTTATCTCGACAAAAAGTCTTGGTAGGTCCTCGACGTCATGAAACCCGCCATATCCTGACGGAACGAGACCCTTGCCTATGGAAGCCGAATCCGTGCCCGAGGTCGTGGCCTTCGCAGAACCGGAAGCGGCCTTTTCAGATCTCGAAGCCGAACTGGTCGGCCGCCTCCTCGTCGCAGCCGCGGACATCGCCATGGTCGTGGAGGCCGAAGGGCGTATCCGCGACGTCGCGTTCGGCGACGGCCATTACGACGGCGATGCCGGTCGCGACTGGGTCGGCCGCAAGTTTTCCGAGATCGTAACGTCGGAATGCCTGCCGAAGGTCGAGCGTATGCTCGCCATGGAAGGCCCGTCCGCCGAGCGACTCTGGCACGAGATCAACCATCCGAGCGATTCGGGAACGGACCGTCCGATACGATACAGGGTCGTTCCTCTCAGCCGGAAGGGCCACGCCATCTTTCTCGGCCGCGACCTCGGCTCGGTCTCCCAATTGCAGCAGCGCGCGATCGAAGCCGAACTTTCCATCGAGCGTGAATACGCCCATGCGCGAAACGTCGAGATGCAGGCCCGCGCGCTCCTCGAAACGGCGCCCGATGCCGTCATCATCGCTGATGCGGTGAGCCTGGCGATCGACGAGGCGAACGCTGCGGCGGCAGAGCTTCTCGATGTCGACCGCACGAGCCTGGACGGACAGTCGCTCGGCGAGCATCTGGACGGCCCTGAGGGCAAGACGCTGCGCGCCGCCCTCGACGCGGCGGTGCGCGAGCGAACGGCCCGCATCCGCCTGTTCGTGAAGAACGCCGATCGGGAAAGCGAGGTCAACGTCTCGTTCATGCGGCGCGAGGGACGGCGCCACATTGTCCTGAGGCTGTTGCCGCCCGAACGCGACTATTCCGCGGACCGGGCCAATCCGGCGCTCGACCGGTTCCTGTCGCAGTTTCCCGAGGCGCTCGTCGTCACCGACGCCAAACTCAACATCGTCGCGGCGAACGACGCGTTCCTCGACCTTTCCGGTGTTCCCGACCTTTCGCGCATCGTCGGGGCGCCGCTCGGAAACCTGCTCGGCGAACACGAACTGGACACTGCGCTGCTCGCGTCGAACCTCAAGACCAAACGCATGGTCAAGCAGTTCACGACGATCCTGAAAGGCTGGTGGCGCAGCGGCCGGCAGCCCGTGTCGGTCAGTGCCGGCCACACGAATTTCGGCGGACGCGAGACCTACGGCTTTCTCGTGAGGCCGGAAAACGCGGTTTCGCGGCCGACCGGCGAGCGGAACCACAAGATCCGGCCGGCAAACGAGATGATCGACCTCGTAGGCCGCATGCCGCTTCGCGACATCGTGCGCGAGACGACGGGAATCATCGAACAGATGTGCCTCGAGGCGGCCCTCGAAACGACGGGCCA
The DNA here is from genome assembly GCF_006516965.1 of Pararhizobium mangrovi. Lineage (GTDB taxonomy): Bacteria > Pseudomonadota > Alphaproteobacteria > Rhizobiales > Rhizobiaceae > Pararhizobium_B > Pararhizobium_B mangrovi. Next base: position 121,460 of record NZ_VHLH01000006.1, read on the forward strand.
GAACCGCGCTTCGGCCGCCGAACTCCTCGGTCTTAGCCGCCAGGGCCTCTATTCCAAGCTCAATCGCTACGGGCTTTCGGGTCCCTCGCCGGACGATGCCTGACCGCCGACTATCGCGGGTGACAGGAGTGTCAATTCAACTTGACGCATGTCGGGGCCGTCTCTAGCATTCCGGCATGATGCGTTCACTTTCGGCTTCCGTTTCCGGTCCGCCTTTTTCGCCTGCCACGGTCATCGAGCTCGCCAAGCCGGTTACGTGGTTCGCGCCGATGTGGGCGTTCATGTGCGGCAGCGTTTCGGCCGGCCTGAGCCGTGGCGACGCGCCGATGGCGTTTGCCGGGGTCGTGCTTGCGGGCCCGCTCCTCTGCGCGACGAGCCAGATCGTCAACGAATGGTACGACCGCGACGTCGACGCCATCAACCAGCCCGAACGTCCGATTCCCTCGGGGCGCATCCCGGGCCGGTGGGGGCTTGCACTGGCGGTCGTGGCAAGCGTCGTGTCGCTTGCGTTCGCCGCTCTCCTCGGGCCGGTCGTGCTTTGGGGTGCGCTCGCGGGGCTCGTTCTCGCCTGGGCCTACAGCGCGCCGCCGCTGCGCCTGAAGCGCAATGGCTGGTATGGCAACGCCGCCGTCGCGATCTCCTACGAGGGGCTTGCCTGGTTCACGGGTGCGGCCGTCATCGCCGGCGGCGTGCCGGACGGGCATATCCTGGTCCTCGCCGCCCTCTACAGTCTCGGTGCGCACGGCATCATGACGCTCAACGATTTCAAGTCGGTGGCCGGCGACCGCGCGAGCGGCATCCGCTCCCTGCCCGCCCGCTACGGCGTTCAGGGCGCGGCGCGGATCGCCTGCGCGCTGATGGCAGGGGCACAGGTCGCGGTCTGCATCGCACTCTTCGTCTGGGGCGCACCGATGCATGCGGCGATCGTCGCGGCGATGCTGGTCGTACAGGTCGGCCTGATGCGCCGCCTCATGAAGGACTGCGCCGGACGGGCCGCCTGGTACAACGCGACCGGAACGAGCCTCTACGTGCTTGGCATGCTGGTCAGCGCGCTGGCCGTATCCGCGGGATGATGCGACCGAGGGAAGACGCCAACGAAGCGAGTTCGAAAGGAACGACGATGAACGAGCAGGCGGCGCAGGATTCGCAGACCTATGACGTCGTCGTCGTCGGCGGCGGGCCGGCGGGCGCGACCGTCGCGCACGAACTCGCCGGCGAAGGCCGCATGGTGCTGCTCGTCGACCGGGAGGAGCGCATCAAGCCGTGCGGCGGTGCGATCCCCCCTGCCCTCATCCGTGATTTCGCGATCGACGAAAGCCTGCTCGTCGCCCGCATCCGATCCGCGCAGATGATCGCGCCGAGCGAACGGCGCGTCGACATGCCGATCGAGGACGGCTTCGTCGGCATGGTCGACCGCGAGGATTTCGACGCGTGGCTGCGCGAACGCGCGGTTGCGGCCGGCGCCGAACGACGGCGCGCCGTCTTCCGCACCTTCGAGCGCGACCCGGACGGTACGCCGCGCCTGACCTTCGCCGTCAAGGAAGCGGGCCGACGGGAGCCGGAGACCTTTTCGATCCGCGCGCGATGCGTCGTCGGCGCGGACGGGGCGCGTTCCGCCGTCGGTCGGCAGGCGGTGAAGGGTGCCGACAAGGTGCGGTGCGTCTTCGCCTATCACGAAATCGTGGACTCGCCGCGCGAGACGGCCGCCTTCGACCCGGAGCGTTGCGACGTCTACTATCAGGGCCGAATCTCGCCGGATTTCTACGGCTGGATCTTCCCTCACGGTCCGCGCACCAGCATCGGCACGGGGACGGCCCGCAAGGGATACGGCCTGCGCGACGCGGTGACCCGCCTTCGCGCCACCGTCGGCATGGAAGGATGCACGACGATCCGGCGCGAGGGCGCGCCGATCCCGATGAAGCCTTTGAAGCGCTGGGACAACGGCCGCGACGTCGTGCTGGCGGGGGACGCCGCCGGCGTCGTCGCACCGGCCTCCGGCGAAGGCATCTACTACGCCATGGTCAGCGCGCGGCGCGTCGGCGAAGCCGTCTTGGCCTTCCTCGAAAGCGGCGACGCCAAGGCTCTGGCGACGGCGCGCCGGCGTTTCATGCGCGAGCACGGGCGCGTCTTCCGCGTCCTCTCCATCCTGCAGGCCGTATGGTATCGCTCCGACCGCCAGCGCGAGCGCTTCGTCTCGATCTGCCGCGACCGCGACGTCCAGCGGCTCACCTGGGAGGCGTACATGAACAAGAAGCTGGTGCGCCATCAGCCGTTCGCCCATCTCCGCGTCTTCTTCAAGGACGTCGCGCACCTTCTCGGGCTCGCGGATGGACGAGGAAGAACACGGCAAAGATCGTCCGGCTAGACGCTTCGCGCGTTTGGTGAGCATCGCTCGCTCATGCCGCGAAGTGGCGCTCCGATGCTGATCGATTGGAGCCTGCGCAATCCGGCCATGCGGATGTCATCGAGCGCGTCCGGTTCATCGTAGACGTAAGGTTCGCCTGGAAGCACGATCTCGCCGACATTGGTTCGCTGAATGCACAAACCATTCCAAACCTCTGTGTCAACGCGGAAGTTTGCCTTCGGCACCGTTGGCATTGCGGTGATTTCGCTTTAGGATTAGCGCATGGATATCATGGCTCGCCTGATGCTGCGCATGGCGCGATGGGTCCGCCGCCCGCCTTCCCGCTCGCAGGTAATCGCGGCGGCCGTGGCCGTCGCCTTCGCGCTCATTGTCGGCGGACTGCAGACGCTCGGTTACTGGCCGGATGCCCTGACGACGCAGAGGCTCCCGCACCATATTCATATGCTCCGGTGATACGACCCCGCTCGTTCTGCGACGCCCCGAAGGCGGCAGGCGGCTTGCCCCTCACTCGCTGCCGGCGAGGTCTTCCAGTATGGGGCAGTCCGGCCGATCGTCGCCGTGGCAAGTCGTTGCGAGATGGGCGAGCGTCTCGCGCAGCGCATGCAACTCGGCGACCTTCCGATCGATCTCGGCGATCTTGGTCTCGGCGATCGCCTTGACGTCCGCGCTCGCGCGGGCACGGTCGGAATAAAGGGCCAGCAGCTGGCGGCATTCCTCGATGGTGAAACCGAGGTCGCGCGCGCGATGGAGGAAGCGTAGCCGGTGCACATCCGCCTCCTCGTAGGCGCGATAGCCGTTTTCGCTCCGTCCGGGTGTTACGAGCGCGATCTCCTCGTAGTAGCGGATCGTCTTGGGAGGCAGGCCGGAACGCTCGGCCGCGACGCCGATGTTCACTGGTCCTGTCCGGTGCCGTTCCCGTCGGGCTGGACCGAAGGGCTTTTCGTATAAACGACCACGGTCTTTTCACGGTCCCCGTCGACGCGTGCGCCGACGATCATCGAGGGCGAGATGGATTGCGCGTTCAGCGCCGCGTAGGTCAGCGCGTTCGCCTCGAGCGCGGTCTGAAGCTGGCCGACATCCTCCGCGTTGTTATCCGCCGCCTTGGTGATGCGCGTGCGGTCCGGCTTGTCGGCAACCTTGTCGATATAGACGATATGGACGTCCGCCAGCGAGGAAAGCTCGGTGATGGCGTTGGCGGCCGAACCGCTCGCCTTGACGGCCTTCAGGATCTCGCTCGTATCGACGCCGTCTTCCTTCTGCTTGACGACCATGGTCGAGCCGAACGGGGCGATCGTCTTTTCGTCGGGAGCGTTCTGCTGGGCATGCGCGATGCTCGTCGCGACCACCGCAAGGGCGAGCGCGGCCGCCGCCAGCAGCGACGATGCGCGCGGCGGCCTCGTCCGCCGAAGGTCTACCGCCGGTCCCGACGCCACTATTGGATTGGCCCATGCCGTTCGAATCATGATGCGCCCTTTTCGTCCTCGCCGGTCACCTGCCGGCGCTTCGCTTCGATATTCCTTTGCATGGCGCAGAACGCGCGGGAGGCGCAAGCGTTCGATGGAAACCCATGCCGGAATGCCCGTCCTGCCGGCGGACTTGTTCGTATCCTTCGTGGACCATATACGTTTGCAGCAAGGAGACCGATCCGCATGCCCGAAAGCCATGGCCACGACCACCATCACCACGGGGATCACGACCACGGTCATCACGACCACGGGGATCACGATCACGGGCACCATCACGGTCCGGGCGGACATGTCCATGCGCCGGCCACCTTCGGCAAGGCCTTCGCGATCGGCATCACACTCAACATCGTCTTCGTCGCGCTCGAGGCGATCTACGGCGTTCTCGGCAATTCCATGGCGCTGCTCGCCGATGCCGGGCACAACCTTTCTGACGTGCTGGGGCTCGTCGTCGCCTGGGTCGCGGTCCTCCTCGGGAACAGGCCACCGAGCGGCCGCTTCACCTACGGACTGCGCAGTTCGTCGATCCTGGCAGCGCTCTTCAACGCGATCATCCTGCTCGTGGCGGTCGGCGGCATCGCGACCGAGGCGATCCGGCGGCTGATCGAGCCCGGTCCGGTCGCCGGCGTCACGGTGATGGTCGTCGCAGGCATCGGTATCGTCATCAACGCCGTCACGGCCTGGCTCTTCGCTTCCGGCAGCAAGGGCGACCTCAACATTCGCGGCGCCTATCTGCATATGCTGGCCGATACGGGCGTTTCGATCGGCGTCGTCGTCGCAGGCCTTCTCATCATGTGGACGGGACTTGCATGGATCGATCCGGTCGTCAGCCTCGTCATCGCCGCCGTGATCCTTTGGAGCACCTGGGGCCTGCTTACCGAAAGCGCGTCGATGTCGCTCAACGCCGCGCCGTCGGAAATCGACACGCACGAAGTGCGCGCCGCCCTCGCCGAGTGTAAGGGCGTCACCGAGGTCCACGACCTGCATGTCTGGGCGATGAGCACCAGCGAAACGGCGCTGACCTGCCATCTCGTCATGCCCGAAGGCTACCCGGGCACGCATTTCCTGCAGGAGACGGCAAGCATGCTCGACGAACGCTTCGGCATCGGCCATCCGACGCTGCAGATCGAGACGGACGCCGAGGCGCGATGCCGCCTCGCACCGGCCGAAGTCGTCTAGAACTCCTTGTCCTGCGCATTGCTTGCGACGCCGGACTGGATCAATCTGGCCGGGAAATGCCCAGGTTTCGACCATGGCTAGCCGGCCCGTTAATGGTACGTTCACCATGTTTCTGCCCTTAATGGGGCGATGTGAAGCAATCGTTGCATTCACGCGTTTAACGCGAGTGTATCGAATCCGGACATGACGATGATCAGCCCCGCCGCGACTGCCTTCCTCTCCGCAACGACGCTTGCCCTGCTCTTGAGCACGGGTGCTGCGAGCGCACAGACGATCGTCGATTACGGGCCCGAAGGACCGATGGTGCTCGTGACGCCGGACGGGCGCGTTCTCGACGGCATCCCGGAACAGGGCAGCGTCGACGTCTACTGGGATCCCGACGGCCGGCGTGTGCTCGTCGGGCGGGACGGGCGCAAGGTCGCGACCGAGGTGCCGCTCGACCAGCTGGAAGGCAAGCGCGGATACGACCGTCTTCCAAGGTCCACCCGCCGCGGTGACGTCGAACGCCAGGATCTTCCGTCCAGGCGGGACCAAGGTGGCTATACGGGTCTCGACCGCAGCCGCATTCCGGTCATCGCCGCGCCGGATACGCAGCCGCAGGGCAACGCGAACAACCGGACAGACACCGGCAACGACGCCGAACGGCCCATTTCGCCGACGACGGGCAACGCCGAGCCTTCGGCCGCGGACAAGCTTCAAGTCGCCCGCCTGCAGGTAATGCTCGATCGCGCCGGTGCGTCTCCGGGTGTCATCGACGGACGCATGGGCGGCAACGTGAACAAGGCGCTCGACGCCTATGCGACGATGACCGGACAGCATCCCGGCCCGAAGGACCGCGAGGCCATCCGTAGTAAGCTGATGGAAACGGGCGGGCCGGCGTTCCAGAAATATACGATCACCCCGTCCGACGCCGCCGGCCCCTATGTCGCTTCGGTTCCTTCCGACTACGGCAAGAAGGCCGAGATGAAGCAGCTCGGCTATACCTCGACCGCGGAAATGCTCGCCGAACGCTTCCATATGGACGAGGATTACCTGAAGGCGCTCAACCCCGGTGCCAACCTTTCCGTACCCGGAACCGAAATCAAGGTCGCCCGACCGGGGCGGAACGTGACGGGGTCGGTCAGCCTCATCGTCGCCGACAAGACGAAGGAACAGGTCCGCGCCTACGACGCTAACGGCAATCTGCTCGCGGCCTATCCGACGACGATCGGCTCGACGGATACGCCCTCGCCGTCCGGCACCGTCACCGTGGAAGCGGTCGCCAAGGATCCGACCTATACCTACAATCCGAAGATCAACTTCAAGCAGGGCTCGAACGACAAGGCGCTGACCATTCCGCCAGGGCCGAACGGTCCCGTCGGCAATATGTGGATCGACCTTTCCAAGCCCACCTACGGCATCCACGGCACGCCGGAACCCTCGCTGATCGGCAAGACCAACAGCCATGGCTGTGTGCGTCTGACCAACTGGGACGCCGCCGAACTGGCCGCGATGGTCAAGAAGGGCGTGACGGTGAAGTTCGTCGGCGGCTGAGCTCTGCGCTTTCGCTTCGCTCAGTAATCGACGACGCGTCCATCCTGCAGGGTCACGCGTCGATCCATCCGGTTGGCGATCTCGTGGTTGTGCGTGGCGATGAGTGCGGCCAGGCCCGACTGGCGCACCAGCGCTTCGAGTGCCTCGAAAACGTAGCCCGCCGTCTCCGGATCGAGATTGCCCGTCGGTTCGTCGGCAAGCAGGATCGACGGCGCGTTGGCCACGGCCCGCGCGATCGCGACGCGCTGCTGTTCGCCACCTGAAAGTTCGGCCGGGCGATGGTGTCCGCGATGGCCGATGCGCATGTAGTCAAGCAACTGCTCTGCGCGTTCCTGCGCCTGCGGCTGCTTCAGACCGGCGATCATCTGCGGCATCATGATGTTCTCGGCGGCCGTGAACTCCGGCAGCAGATGATGGAACTGATAGACGAAGCCGATATCCGATCGCCGCATGGCCGTGCGCCTTGCATCCGAAAGGCCGCCGCACGGCTCGCCGCGCAGAAACACGTCCCCCTCCTCCGCCCGCTCGAGCAGACCCGCGACGTGGAGAAGGGTCGACTTGCCGGCCCCGGAAGGCGCGACGAGCGCGACCGTCTCTCCGGCGTTCATGGCGAAGTCGGCTTCCTTCAGGATGACGAGCGGCTGGTCGGCCTGGGCATATTGCCGGGTGACCTTTTCCAGCCGAAGAACGGTGCGCGCTGCGGGTTCCAAGGGATGCGGCCTCATTCGTAACGCAGAGCCTGGACCGGATCGAGCCTCGAGGCGCGCCACGCTGGGAACAGCGTGGCAAGGAAGGACAGGCCGATCGACATGCCGACGACCGCCGCCGTTTCCCCGAGGTTCATCTTGGCTGGGAGCTGGCTCAGGAAATAGAGTTCCGGATTGAACAGCGTCACCCCGAGCGTCCAGGAAAGGAATTCCTGGATCGAATCGATGTTCCAGCACACGAGCACGCCGATGATCAGCCCGGCGAGCGTGCCGGCGATGCCGATTGCCGCTCCGGTCATGAAGAAGATGCGCATGACCGCGCCCGAGGTCGCACCCATCGTGCGCAGGATGGCGATGTCGCTGCCCTTGTCCTTGACCAGCATTATGAGGCCCGAGACGATGTTCAGCGCCGCGACGAGCACGATCAGCATCAGAATCACGAACATGACGTTGCGCTCGACCTGCAGGGCCGAGAAGAAGCTCTGATTGCGCTGGCGCCAGTCCGTGATGAAGATCTGGCGGCCGGCCGCCTTCTCGATCGCCGGTCTGAGCGCGCCGACATTGCCGGGGTCGTCGACATACAGTTCGATCGACTGAACCTTGCCCTCGGAGTTGAAGTAGAGCTGCGCCTGGCTGAGCGGCATGAAGATGATCGAGGAGTCGTATTCCGACATGCCGACGGAGAAAATACCGGAAATCTGGTAGGATTTTACGCGTGGCGTCATGCCGAGCGGCGTCACGTCGCCTTCTGGAGAGATGAGCTTGATCTCGTCGCCGATGCCGAGCCCGAGACTTTCGGCCATGCGCTGGCCGACGAGGACGCCGTTGCCCGAATTGAAGCTTTTCAGATCGCCGGACTTGATGTTGCCGGACACGAGGGTGAGCTTGTCGAGATTGGAAGGCGCGATGCCGCGCACAAGCGCGCCGGTACCCGCCCCGTTCGCACCCGAGGCAAGCGTCTGCCCCTCGACGAGCGGGATCGCCAGACGTACGCCCGCGACGTCGCGCAGGCGCTTGGCGAGCGAATCGTAGTCGGTAAGCGGGCCGTCGATCGGCTGCACGACCATGTGGCCGTTGATGCCGAGAATGCGGGTGATGAGTTCGGTTCGAAAGCCGTTCATCACCGCCATGACGATGATGAGTGTGGCGACGCCGAGCATGATGCCGAGAAAGGAAAAGCCGGCGATGACGGAGATCGTCGCTTCCTTGCGTCGGGCGCGAAGGTAGCGCCAGGCGACCAGCCGCTCGAAGACCGAGAACGGCCCTGCCGGTCTCGGCGTAGCCGCATCCGCCTGCCCTTGCGCGGTCGTAGACTGCGCGACCATCGGCCTCTCCTCGTGCTTGCTGATCAGCGCCCGTCCGTCAGCCGGTTGATCGCGGCTTCGACGCTCAGCGTCTCGCGCTCGCCGGTGCGCCTGTTCTTGACCTCTACCTCGCTCGAGGCGATGGAACGCGGGCCGACGACGACTTGCGTCGGCACCCCGACGAGATCGGCGGTGGCGAACTTCGAGCCGGCGCGTTCGTCGGTATCGTCGTAGAGCACGTCGAGGCCGGCATTCGCGGCCGCTTCGTAGATGCGTTCGCAGGCGGCGTCGCAGGCTTCGTCACCGGCCTTCATGGAAATCAGCATCAGGTCGAAGGGCGCGACCGCGTCCGGCCAGACGATGCCGCCATCGTCATGCGATGCTTCGATGATCGCCGCCACGAGGCGCGTCGGGCCGATGCCGTAAGAGCCCATGTGCACGGCATGCTCCTGTCCGTCGGGCCCGGTGACTTTCGCGTTCAGCGGTTCGGAATACTTCGTCCCGAAATAGAAGATATGGCCGACCTCGATGCCGCGAGCCGATACGCGGGCATCCTGCGGCACCTCGTTCTCGTAACGCTCGACCTCGTGCATGTCCTCGGTCGCGGCGTAGAGCGTGGTCCATTTATCGACGATCGACGCCAGGCCGCCGGCATCGCGAAAATCCGTATCGGATCCCGGAACGTCGAAATCGAGAATGTCGCGGTGGCAGAACACTTCCGACTCGCCCGTCTCGGCGAGGATGATGAACTCGTGGCTGAGATCGCCGCCGATCGGCCCGGTTTCCGCGCGCATCGGGATCGATTTCAGGCCCATGCGCGCGAAGGTGCGCAGATACGCCACGAACATGCGGTGATACGATTCGCGCGCGCGATCGAGGTCGAGGTCGAAGGAATAGGCGTCCTTCATCATGAACTCGCGCGAGCGCATGGTTCCGAAGCGCGGACGGATCTCGTCGCGAAACTTGGTCTGGATGTGGTAGAGGTTGAGCGGCAGGTCCTTGTAGGAGCGCACGTAGGTGCGGAAGATGTCCGTCACCATCTCCTCGTTGGTCGGACCGTAGAGCATTGCCCGGTCCTGCCGGTCGGTGATGCGCAGCATCTCCTTGCCGTAGGCGTCGTAACGCCCGCTTTCCATCCACAGGTCCGCCGACTGCACCGTCGGCATGAGGATTTCCTCCGCGCCGGCGCGGTTCTGTTCCTCGCGGATGATGGTGTTGACCTTGTCGAGCACGCGTTTGCCGAGCGGAAGCCACGAATAGATGCCCGAGGATTGCTGCCGGATCATGCCCGCGCGCAGCATGAGGCGATGGGAGACGATCTCCGCTTCCTTGGGGTTCTCCTTCAGGATCGGCAGGAAATATCGCGAAAGGCGCATGAAGGTCGTTTCTCGCAGTTTCTTCTGCTCGGTGAGGCGAATCCCGGCCGCCGACGCAGCCTTGCGTGGTCTTAGACGCTTCGGCGCACGATGGAAAGACGCCATCTCGACGGCGAATTGCCGCGAACCGCGTCGGGCAGAATGGGTGATACGCAGGATTGGAGACAGTGTGTCATTTTTCTGATGACAACCAAAGGTTCTTTTGCTAATGAACGATTATCAAAGAGGCAGGCGCTCGAACATCTGCCCATTTCGCGAGCAAGTCTTGGGAGGATAAGATCTTAGGCGCGGCTTCATTGCTGCAGCCCCTACGGGAAGAGATCACGCGACGCTTATACAAAAGGCCTTCGGGCCTTTTTTTTTGCTCTGCCATCGGCCGTTCTGCATCTTGCGGGTCAGCCGGCGACCTGCATTATCCGGCGCTCGGAATGATCTGCGGAATGTCGTCGAAGGAATAGCCGAGCCAATCGGTGACGCCGAAATAGGCAGCGTAGACGATCAGCGAAACGAGCGTGGTGACCAGCAGCGTGCGCCCGACGCCGAAGCGGCTTGGCGCACCGCGTTCCGTCCCTTCTGCGACGTGGCCCTCTTCCTGTTGCGAACGCACGCCGAAGGGAAGCACGGCGAAGAGCACGAGCCACCAGACGATGAAATAGACCGCGGCGTAGGAGTACCAGGGCATTCGTGCTCCTCGGGCCGGCCGATCAGGCCTCCTCGAGTTCGATCAGGGTGCCGGCGAAATCCTTCGGATTCACGAAGAGCACCGGCTTGCCGGCCGCACCGATCTTCGGCTCGCCGTCGCCAAGGATCCGCGCGCCCTCGCCGACCAGCCGGTCGCGCGCTGCCGCGAGATCGGCGACTTCGTAGCATATATGATGCATGCCGCCCGCCGGGTTGGCTTCCAGAAAACGGGCGATCGGCGATCCGGTCCCGAGCGGCTCCAGAAGCTCGACACGGGTGTTTTCGAGTTCGACGAAGACGACCCGCACACCGTGGTCCGGCAGGTCTTTCGGCGGCGAGAGGCGCGCTCCCAGGGCCGACCGGTAACGCTCGCAGGCGGCATCCAGATCGGGCACTGCCAGAGCGACGTGGTCGAGGCGCCCGAGCATCGGTTCAAAGCTCGGTGACGAAGACGGTGACGACCGGTTTCTTGCCCCACGCGATCCGGGCGGCCGAGCGCACGCTGCGCCGAACGGCTTCGTGGACGGTCGCCGTATTGCGCCGCCGATTGCGGGGGATGCCTTCGATCGCCTCGACCGCGGCGTCGAGGAGGATCTCCACCATCTCGTCGCCCTCGCCGTCGTAGACCGGCAGGCCGTTCGTCTCGATTTCCGGATCGCGCGCCAGCTCGTGCCCGCCGTCGAGAACGACGTTTACCGCCACGTGGCCGGCATAGGAGAGCTTGCGCCGTTCGACGACGCCGACCTCCTCGGCATCGCCGATGATCTTGCCGTCGCGGAAGATCCGACCACAGGGTGCGGTATCGACGATCTCGGGTTCGCCGGGCGCCAGGCGCAGCATTTCGCCGTTTCGCACGCGCGGCACGGCCATGCCGCCGACTTCGCGCCCGAGTGCGGCATGCGCCTCGAGATGCATCGGCTCGCCATGAACGGGCACGAGGATCTTCGGGCGGACCCATTCGTACATCTGCCGCAGTTCGCTGCGCCGCGGATGACCGGAAACGTGAACAAGCGCGTCGGAATCAGAAACGATATGAATGCCCCGGTTCACGAGCGCGTTCTTGATCTCGCCGATCGCCTTTTCGTTGCCGGGGATGGTGCGCGAGGAGAAGACGACGGTATCGCCGGCGGCAAGCGCGACGTCGCGCATCTCGTCCCGGCTGACGCGCGCCAGCGCCGCGCGCGATTCGCCCTGGCTTCCCGTTAGCACCAGCACGACCTTGTCGCGCGGCAGGTAGCCGTATTCGGCCTCGTCGACGAAGGGTCCGATGTCGTCCATCAGGCCGACGTCGCGGGCCACGCCGACGACGCGCTTGATGGAATTGCCGACGAGGACAACTTCGCGGCCGGCCTTGGTCGCAGCCTGGATGACGGACCGGATCCGTCCGACATTGGAGGAAAAGCTCGTGACCGCGACCCGCGCCTTCGCGTTGGCGATGACGCCTTCGAGACCTTCGGCGACCTCCTGCTCGGAAGGCGAAACTCCCTCGCGCATGGCGTTCGTCGAATCGCACATGAGGGCGAGCACGCCCTCGTCGCCGATTTCGCGGAAGCGATCGGCATTCGTCAGCGGACCGAGCGCCGGCGCGGCGTCGATCTTCCAGTCGCCGGAATGCAGGACGGTGCCGAGTGGCGTGCGAATGGCGAGCGAGGCGGGCTCGGGGATCGAGTGATTGACGGGCACGGCTTCGATCTCGAAGGGTCCGACCGTGAAGCGCTCGCCCGCCCGATAGACCGTGACCGGGATCTGCGTCTCGCTCTTCTCGTAAGCCTGCTTGGCCTCCAGCATGCCGGCTGCGAACGGAGACGCATAGATCGGCACGTTCAGCCCGGGCCACAGATCGGCGAGCGCGCCGTAGTGATCCTCGTGGGCGTGGGTGATGACGATGCCCTTTAGGTTCGCCTTCTCCTCGGCCAGATAACTGATGTCCGGCAGGACGAGATCCACACCCGGAAGGTCGGGGCCGGGAAAGGTGACGCCGCAATCGACCATGATCCATTCGCGCGCGCCCGGCCGACCGTAGCCGTAGAGCGCGAGGTTCATGCCGATCTCGCCGACGCCGCCGAGCGGCAGGAAGACGAGTTCTTCCGTTTCCCGATCGTTCACTGAGTCTCCTTTTCATCGTCGCGTTTCGTCGCGACGGCACCGAAATGAACATCGCCTGCGGTTATACGGGTCCGCGTGCCGTCCGCCTGCCGCACGACGAAGCGACAATCCTCGTCGATCGTCTCGAACACGCCGCGAACGACCTCGCCGGGAAGCTGCACCGCCACTTCTCCGCCGATCCCCGTCGCACGCGCCAGCCAGCGTTCGCGGATACGCGCGAGCCCGCCCGGCGCATCCCAATCGCCGACCGTATCCAGCCAGGCATCCGACAGCGCCAGAAACACGTCTTCCGCATCATGCGCAAGCCCGAGCGAGGAAAGGTCCGTCGCCGGGTACGGCAGATCCTGCGGATGACTGACGACGTTGACGCCGATGCCGACGGCAGCGGCGTATCCGCCTTGCGCGAGGCCCGCCGTCTCGATGAGGATCCCGGCGAGCTTCGCACCGCCGAGGAGCACGTCGTTCGGCCATTTCAGCGATATCCGAGCAGGCTTGCCGGTGGGGCTCGCACCGTCGGCGCCGTCCATCGCCACGCGTACCGGACGCTCTTGCGGCAGCACCGCGTCGAGCGCTGCGGCGAGCGAAAGGCCGGCCACGAAACCGAGCATGGCGGTATGGGCGAGGTCGCGCTCGCCGGTGACAAGCAGGGTGGCGGCAAGATTGCCGCTTTCCGTCGCCCACGGGCGACCCCGTCGTCCCCTGCCCGTTTCCTGGCGTCGCGAGACGACCCACAGGCGCCCCGGATCTCCCGCCTTGCCGCGCTCCAGCGCCTCGACGTTCGTCGATCCGAGCGTCTCGAAGGCTGCGAGGCGGTAGCCGGCGCGCTCCGCGCCGGGCGAAAGGCGAAAGGCCATCGCCCTAGAAGAAGGTCTTGGCAGCCGTCGCCGCCGCCGTGCCGATCGGTCCGCCGATCAGCACGTAGCCGAGCGTGAAGAGCCCGGAAAGGCCGAAGACGAAGCGAAGCTCGCCGGCGGTCGGTACGAACTCGCCGGCCGGCTCGTCGAACCACATGATCTTGACGATGCGCAGATAGTAGTACGCGCCGACCACGGAAGCGAGCACGCCGATGACGGCAAGCACGTAGAGGTTCGCCTGGATCGCCGCCATGAAGACGAAGTACTTCCCGAAGAAGCCGGCAAGCGGCGGCACGCCGGCAAGCGAGAACATGAGTATCGTCAGGACGACTGCCATCAGCGGACGCGTGCTCGCGAGACCGGCGAGATCCTCGATGCGCTCGACATTGCCCTCCTCCCGGCGCCGCATGGCGAGGATGCAAGCGAAGGTGCCGAGGGTCATGACCATGTAGATCAGCATGTAGAGCACGACGCCGCGGACGCCGGCTTCCGTGCCGGCCGAAAGGCCGACGAGCGCATAGCCCATGTGGCTGATCGAGGAATAGGCCATCAGACGCTTGATGTTCGTCTGGCCGATCGCGGCGAAGGCGCCGAGCACCATGGAGGCGATCGAGATGAAGACGACGATCTGCTGCCAGTCGCTGGCGATCGGCTGGAACGCCTCGGAGACAATGCGCACCAGCATCGCCATGGCCGCGACCTTGGGTGCGGCGGCGAAGAAGGCCGTGACCGGCGTCGGCGCACCCTCGTAGACGTCCGGCGTCCACATGTGGAACGGAACGGCGGAGATCTTGAAGGCGATGCCGGCGAGCACGAAGACCAGCCCGAAGACGAGGCCGAGCGAGCGCTGTTCACCACCGATGGCATGCGCGATCTGCGGGAACTCGACATGGCCGCTGAACCCGTAGACGAGCGAGGCGCCGTAAAGCAGCATGCCGGAGGAAAGCGCGCCGAGGACGAAATACTTCAGCCCCGCCTCCGTCGAGCGCACGCTTTCGCGGTTGATCGCCGCGACGACGTAGAGCGCCAGCGACTGCAGCTCGAGCCCGAGATAAAGCGAGATGAGGCTGTTCGCCGAGATCATGAGCATCATGCCGAGCGTGGCGATGACCAGCAGCACAGGGAACTCGAACTTGTCGATCTGTTCGTTCTTGGCGTGGCCCACCGTCATGATCATGGCCATGATCGAGCCGAGAAGGACGAGCACCTTCATGTAGCGCGCGAAGGGATCGGCGAGAAACGCGCCGCCATAAGCTGGCCCCAGGCCGCCGATGACGACGAGCCAAAGGCCCGACATGATCAGCACGGCGACGGCGAGCCCCGTGACCAGCGTGTTCGATTCGCTGGAAGTGAAAACGCCTACCATCAGGAGCGCCAACGCCCCCACGGCCAGAATGATTTCCGGCATAGAGAGCTGCAGGCTAGTCGAGAGGATGTCAGCGGTCATTGTGCGAACCGTCCCGTAATCACTTGATGCTCGTGGCGACGTCGTGCGCCGACTGGAGCGCGGCCTGATAATGGTTCACCAGCTGGTCGACCGAAGCAGCCGTCACGTTGAAGACCGGTGTCGGGTAGACGCCGAAGAAGATGACCAGCGCGATCAGCGGATAGAGGATGACCCGCTCGCGCGTCGTCAGGTCCAGCATCGACTTCAGCGTCTCCTTTTCGAGCGCGCCGAAGATGACCCGGCGATAGAGCCAGAGCGCGTAGCAGGCCGAAAGGATGACGCCGGTGGTGGCGAAGAAGGCGACCCAAGTGTTGACCTGGAACACGCCGATCAGCGTCAGGAACTCCCCGACGAAGCCCGACGTGCCCGGAAGGCCGACATTCGCCATGGTGAAGACCATCAGGGCCATGGCGTATTTCGGCATGTTGTTCACGAGCCCGCCATAGGCGGCGATCTCGCGGGTGTGCAGCCGGTCGTAGATGACGCCGACGCACAGGAAGAGCGCGCCGGAGACGAGCCCGTGCGAAAGCATCTGGAAGATGCCGCCCTGCACGCCCTGCACGTTCGCTGCGAAGATGCCCATCGTCACGTAGCCCATGTGGGCGACCGAGGAATAGGCGATCAGCTTCTTGATGTCCTGCTGCATCAGCGCGACGAGCGACGTGTACATGATCGCCATCACCGACAGGGTGAAGACGAACGGCGCGAGCTCGTTCGAGGCGATCGGGAACATCGGCAGCGAGAAGCGCAGGAAGCCGTAGCCGCCGAGCTTCAGCAGGATGCCGGCGAGAATGACGGAACCCGCCGTCGGGGCCTCGACGTGCGCGTCCGGCAGCCAGGTGTGGACGGGCCACATCGGCATCTTCACCGCGAAGGAGGCGAAGAAGGCGAGCCACAACCATGTCTGCATCGAGGCCGGGAACTGATGGTTCAGGAGCTCGGGGATCGAGGTGGTGCCGGCATCCCAGTACATCGCCATGATGGCGAGCAGCATCAGCACCGAACCGAGGAAGGTGAAGAGGAAGAACTTGAACGAGGCGTAGACGCGCCGCGGCCCGCCCCACACGCCGATGATGATGAACATCGGAATGAGGCCCGCCTCGAAGAAGATGTAGAAGAGCACGATGTCGAGCGCGCAGAAGACGCCGATCATCATCGATTCGAGAAGCAGGAAGGCGACCATGTAGGCCTTCACGCGCTTCTGCACCGACTCCCAGCTCGCCAGGACGCACAGCGGCATCAGGAACGTCGTCAGGATGACGAACAGCATCGAAATGCCGTCGACGCCCATGTGGTAGGAAATGCCGGTGTCCAGCCAGGCGCTGTTCTCCACCATCTGGAAGCCGGCTTCGTTCGTGTTGAAGCCGACCCAGACGAGCAGCGACAGCACGAAGGTGAACCCGGTCGTCAGCAGCGCCACGTTGCGGATGTTGCGCCGGCCGATCTCGTTGTCGTCACGGATCGCGAGGATCAGCGCGGCACCGACGAGCGGCAGGAACGTGACCGTTGAGAGGATCGGCCAATCGGTCATTGGATGGCACTCCCGAACATCATCCAGGTTACGAGCGCGGCGACGCCGATCAGCATGGCGAAGGCGTAATGATAGAGGTAGCCCGACTGCAGCTTGACGACGCGGCCGGTGATATCCTGGACGCGGGCGGCGACGCCGTCCGGCCCATAGTGGTCGATCGTCGCTCCGTCACCCTGCTTCCACAGAAACGTTCCAAGGCGCTTGACCGGACGAACGAACAGGAAGTCGTAGAGCTCGTCGATATACCACTTGTTGAGCAGGAAGCGGTGAAGCCCCCAGAACTGCTCGGCCGTACGCCGCGGCGTCTCGGGCGAGCGGATGTAGAAGTACCAGGCGACGACGAAGCCGATGGCCATGGCGAGGAAGGGCATCAGGCTCGCCCATTCAGGAATGTTCTCGTAGGTCTCGACGAGATGGTTCGCCGGTAGCGTGAACAGCGAGCCCTTCCAGAATTCCTCGTAGTGATGGCCGAAGAAGAACCCCTTGAAGATCATGCCCGCGAAGAGCGCGCCGATCGACAGCACGTAGAGCGGAACGAGCATGACGTTCGGCGATTCATGGACGTGATGCATCACGTCCGCCGAGGCGCGCGGCTTGCCGTGGAACGTCATGAAGATCAGGCGCCACGAATAGAAGCTCGTCAGGATCGCAGCGATGACGAGCATCCAGAAGGCGAAGCCGGCGAGCGGCGTATCGGCCATCAGCGACGCTTCGATGATCGCGTCCTTGGAAATGAACCCGGCCGTGCCGATGAGCGTGAAGGGAATGCCGAAACCCGTCAACGCCAGCGTGCCGATGACCATCGTCCAGTAGGTCTTCGGGATGTGCTTGCGAAGCCCGCCCATGCGCCGCATGTCCTGCTCGTCGTGAACGGCGTGGATCACCGAGCCGGCGCACAGAAAGAGCAGCGCCTTGAAGAAGGCATGCGTGAAGAGGTGGAAGATGCCCGCCCCGTATGCGCCGACGCCCATGGCCGCGAACATGTAGCCGAGCTGAGAGCAGGTCGAATAGGCGATGACGCGCTTGATGTCGGTCTGCACGAGCCCGATCGTCGCGGCGAAGAAGGCCGTGAACGAGCCGACGATCGTGATGAATTCGAGGGCGACCGGCGCCTGCTCGAAGAGCGGAGACATGCGCGCTACGAGGAAGACGCCCGCCGTCACCATCGTCGCCGCATGGATCAGCGCGGAGACCGGCGTCGGCCCTTCCATGGCGTCCGGCAGCCAAGTGTGCAGAAGGAACTGTGCCGACTTGCCCATGGCGCCCATGAAGAGGAGCAGACAGGTACCCGTCAGCGCACCCTGGCGGGAGAGCTCGAGCCCGAAAAGATTGATGACCGGCTCGCCATTGCCCCCGTTCAGGAAGTCGGGCGCGTTGGCGAAGATCGTGTCGAAGCTGATCGACCCGAAGAGCACGAAGACGGCGAAGATGCCGAGCGCGAAGCCGAAATCGCCGACGCGGTTGACGATGAAGGCCTTCATGGCCGCCGCGCACGCGGAGGGGCGCTTGTACCAGAAGCCGATCAGCAGATAGGAGGCCAGCCCGACGCCTTCCCAGCCGAAGAACATCTGCAGGAGATTGTTCGACGTCACCAGCATCAGCATGGCGAAGGAAAACAGCGACAGGTAGGAAAAGAAGCGCTGCTTGTGCGGATCGTCGTGCATGTAGCCGATCGAATAGACGTGGACCAGCGTCGAGACGGTGGTGACGACGACGAGCATCACGGTCGTGAGCGTATCGATCCTCAGCTGCCAGTTCACCTGAAGGTCGCCGGACGTCATCCAGCGCATGACCTCCACATGGAACCCTTCGCCGCCGCCGAAGCCCATGGAGATGAAGGCGATCCACGAGAGGACCGCGCTGACGCCCATGAAGCCGCAGGTGATGTATTCGGCGTTCTTCGCGCCGACCGAGCGGCCGAAGAGCCCGGCCACGATGGCGCCGATCAGCGGGAGGAAAACGATAGCGATATACATGCCGGATCAGCCCTTCATCGTGTTGACGTCTTCGACGGCAATCGATCCGCGGTTTCGGTAGAATACGACGAGAATGGCGAGCCCGATCGCAGCTTCGGCGGCCGCCACCGTGAGGATGAACAGCGCGAAGATCTGGCCGACCATGTCGTTGAGGTAGGCCGAGAAGGCCACCATGTTGATGTTGACGGCAAGCAGGATGAGCTCGATCGACATCAGGATGACGATGATGTTCTTCCGGTTGAGGAAGATCCCGAAGATGCCGAGCGTGAACAGGATGGCGCCGACGGTCAGATAGTGCGCGAGTCCGATTTCCATGGGTCTCTCCGAACGCGTGAGCCTTAGATGCCCTGCCCGGGCTTGACGGTCCGGGTTTCGACGGCGGTTTGCGGGTTACGGGCCACCTGCGTGGCGATGTCCTGGCGTTTGACGCTGCGATTGTGCTGCAGCGTCAGCACGATGGCGCCGATCATCGCGACGAGCAGCACCATGCCGGCGATCTGGAAGAAGTAGACGTAGTCCGTATAGAGCAGATCGCCGAGCGCGGCGGTGTTGGAGCGCACCGCGAAGTCGGGAATGGGGACGCCGACGTTCTGCGCGACCTGCGGCGAGACGAAGCTGCCGCCGAGCACGACGATGAGTTCCGCCAAGAGGATGACGCCGACGAGTGCGCCGATCGGCGCGTATTCGAGCACGCCGGAGCGTATCCGGCCGAGGTCGATGTCGAGCATCATGACGACGAACAGGAAGAGCACGGCAACGGCGCCGACATAGACGACGAGCAGGATCATCGCCAGGAACTCGGCACCGGCGAGCAGGAACAGCCCGGCCGCGTTGAAGAAGGTCAGGATGAGAAACAACACCGAATGAACGGGATTGCGCGAGGCGACGACCATGAAGGCCGAGGCGATCGCCACGAAGGCGAAGATATAGAAGAACAGAGCCTGAAGACCCATGAAGGCTGCCTTTTTGTCTCTAACCCCGAGAAGCGGCGGCGTTGCACCGTCGCAAGACGACACGCGCAATCCGGTCCCCCGACCGCTTTAGTCGTTATTCATTGGCAGGGTCGGCGTTCCGGCCCCTCGCGCCCCTCCGATTAGCGGTAGGGCGCGTCGATGGCAATGTTCTGCGCGATCTCGCGCTCCCACCGGTCCCCGTTGGCGATGAGCTTGTCCTTGTCGTAGTACAGCTCTTCGCGGGTCTCGGTGGCGTATTCGAAGTTCGGCCCCTCGACGATCGCGTCGACCGGGCAGGCTTCCTGGCAGAAGCCGCAATAGATGCACTTCACCATGTCGATATCGTAGCGCACCGTGCGGCGCGTGCCGTCGTTACGCCGCGGCCCGGCCTCGATGGTGATCGCCTGCGCGGGACAGATCGCCTCGCACAGCTTGCAGGCGATGCAGCGCTCCTGCCCGTTCGGATACCGGCGAAGCGCATGCTCGCCTCGGAAGCGAGCACTGACGGCCCCCTTCTCGAAGGGGTAGTTCAGCGTCGCCTTCGGCTTGAAGAAATACCGCATCGAAAGCTTCACCGCCCCGAGGAACTCCCTCAGGAACAGCGCATTGGCGGCCTGGGACAATCCGGCCATCACGAACCTCCAATCGCATCGGCCACGAACCAGCCGACGATGGGAAAAAGAATCAGTTGCACGGCGCCGACGACGGTCAGCGCCTTCTTTGTTTCAGGCAGATCGACCCGCCGCGACAGCACGCGCAGGAAGATCGCCTCGCCCAGCGCCACGACGAGCCCGAGGACCGCGCCGAGGACGGGCAAGGACATCAGGCCCACCCCGTCAGCTTCAGTACGAACGCGACGACGACGACGGAAGCAAGCGAGATCGGCAGGAAGACCTTCCAGCCGAGCCGCATGAGCTGGTCGTAGCGGTAGCGCGGCACGAAAGCCTTCACGAGCGCGAACATGAAGAAGACGAAGCAGACCTTGAGCACGAACCAGATGACGCCCGGCACCCAGTTCAAGACGGCGACGTCGAGCGGCGGCAGCCAGCCGCCGAGGAAGAGGATCGTCGTCAGCGAGCACAGAAGCATGATCGCCGCGTACTCGCCGAGCATGAACATCATGAACGGCATCGACGAATATTCGACCATGTAGCCCGCGACGAGCTCCGACTCCGCTTCCGGCAGATCGAAGGGCGGACGGTTCGTCTCCGCAAGCGAGGAGATGAAGAAGACGATGAACATCGGGAACAGCGCCAGCCAGTTCCAGTCGAGCAGCGAGTTCGGCAAGCCGAGCATTGTGCCGAGCCCGTCGCGCTGGGAAAGGACGATGTCGGAAAGGTTCAGCGATCCGACGGTCAGAAGCACCGTGACGATGACGAAGCCGATCGAGACTTCGTAAGAGACCATCTGCGCCGCTGAACGCAGCGCGCCCAGGAAGGGATATTTGGAGTTCGACGCCCAGCCGGCCATGATGACGCCGTACACTTCGAGCGTGGAGATCGCGAAGATGTAGAGGATGCCCACATTGATGTTGGCGATCGCCCAGCCCTGGTTCAGCGGAATGACCGCCCAGGTCGCGAGCGCCAGCGTGACGGCGACGAGCGGCGCCAGCAGGAAGATGCCCTTGTTGGCGCCGGCCGGGATGATCGGCTCCTTGAGCGCGAGCTTTAACAGGTCGGCGAAGGACTGGAAGAGGCCGAATGGGCCGACGACGTTCGGTCCGCGGCGAAGCTGGACGGCTGCCCAGATCTTGCGGTCGGCCAGCAGCGCATAGGCGATGAAGAGCAGCAGGCAGACGAGCAGAAGCAGCGTCTCGCCGATCATCAGAAGCGTCGGCAGCACATATGTCGAGAAGAAACCGTCCATGGTGCGCTGTCAGTCCCTATTCCGCTGCAAGCTTCGTTTCGCCGCGCGCCAGCGCCGAGCATTCCGCCATCACCGCCGAAGCGCGGGCGATCGGGTTCGTCAAATAGAAGTCTTTGATCGGCGACGCAAATCCGCTCGCCTCCATTTTGCCCGCTTTTTTCACGAGTTCGTCGAACCCGGTCGAAATGTCGCTGGTCTCCGGCACGGCAATCTCGTCGATCAGGGCGAAGTGCTTGTACTCCTGGTAGAGCTTCGCACGCAGCTCGTTCAGCGAGTTGAACGGCAGGCGATGACCGACGACGTCCGAAAGCGCGCGCAGGATGGCCCAGTCCTCGCGTGCGTCGCCCGGCGCGAAACCGGCGCGATTGGCAAGTTGCACCCGGCCTTCCGTGTTGACGTAGGTCGCGGACTTTTCCGTATAGGCCGCGGCTGGCAGAATCACGTCGGCATGGTGCGCCCCGACGTCGCCATGCGTGCCGATATAGACGGTGAAGCCGGCAGTCCTTAGCGTCATGTCCATTTCGTCGGCACCGAGGAGGAAGAGGACGTCCGTGCCCGAAAGCATCTCGCGGGCGTTCATGCCGCCCTCGCCCGGCACGAAGCCGAGATCGAGCCCGCCGACGCGCGAGGCCGCCGTATGCAGCACGCCAAAGCCGTTCCACTCGCCGCCGATCGCGCCGATCGTGCGGGCGAGCTTGGCCGTCGATGCGAGCACCGAAAGCCCGTCCTCACGGGAAAGAGCGCCCTGCCCGAGAATGATCATCGGCCGTTCGGCATTCTTCAGCGTCTCGAGAAAATCGTGCTTTCCGTCGATCAGCGTCGTCAGCGTGTCGGTGCCGGCACCGAGATAGTCGTAGTCGTAGCGCAGATCCGCATTCTCGCCGATCACGGCGATCGGGAACGGCTCGACGAAGCCCCAGCGCTTGCGGATGCGCGCGTTCAGCACCGACGCCTCGAAGCGCGGATTGGCACCGACGATCAGCAGCGCGTCGGCTTCCTCGATCGCTTCGATCGACGGACCGAAGAGATAGGATGCACGCCCGAAGGCCGGATCGAGCTTGGAGCCGTCCTGCCGGCAGTCGATGTTCTTCGAACCGAGCGAATGCATCAGTTCCTTGAGCGCATACATTTCCTCGACACCGGCGAGATCGCCGGCAATGGCGCCGATCTTCTCCGGCTTCGCCGCGGAAACCGCCTTGCCGATCGCCTGGAACGCCTCGCCCCAGCTCGCCTCGCGCAGCCGGCCCTCGCCATCGCGCATATAGGGCCGATCGAGGCGCTGCGTGCGCAGGCCGTCCCAGATGAAGCGGGTCTTGTCGGAGATCCACTCCTCGTTCACCGCCTCGTTGACGCGCGGCATGACGCGCATGACCTCACGGCCGCGCGTATCGACGCGGATCGCCGAGCCGACGGCGTCCATGACGTCGATCGATTCGGTCTTGCCGAGCTCCCACGGCCGCGCCTGGAAGGCGTACGGCTTCGAGGTGAGCGCGCCGACCGGGCAGAGATCGATGACGTTGCCCTGCAGCTCGGACGTCATGGCGTGCTCGAGATAGGTCGTGATTTCGGCATCCTCGCCGCGACCGATCAGGCCGAGCTCGGCGATGCCGGCGACCTCGGTCGTGAAGCGAACGCACCGCGTGCAGTGGATGCAGCGGTTCATGATGGTCTTGACGAGCGGACCGACATACTTGTCTTCGACCGCGCGCTTGTTCTCCTTGTAGCGCGAGGCGTCGACGCCGAAGGCCATTGCCTGGTCCTGCAAGTCGCACTCGCCGCCCTGGTCGCAGATCGGGCAATCGAGCGGATGGTTGATGAGCAGGAACTCCATCACCCCTTCGCGCGCCTTCTTGACCATCGGCGTGTTGGTAAAGACCTCGGGAAGTTGGCCTTCCGGCCCGGGACGCAGATCCTTCACGCCCATCGCGCAGGAGGCGGCGGGCTTGGGCGGTCCGCCCTTCACCTCGACGAGGCACATGCGGCAGTTGCCGGCGATCGAAAGGCGTTCGTGCCAGCAAAACCGCGGAATTTCCGCGCCGCCGTCCTCGCACGCCTGAAGCAGCGTGTAGTGGTCCGGCACCTCGATCTCGTTTCCGTCGACCTTGAGCTTCGTCATTCTTTCGCTTTCCCTCGCCCGCGCACGAGGCGCTGCGCCTGAACGTACCGGAGCGTTGCGTGCCGCGAGCGCGACCGGAGCTGGTCGCGTTCGCCGCGGTTGTAGTCGTCCCGGCGGGGCTTGCCCACCGAGCTTCGGCGACGGTCCTTCACCACCGCCGTGATGACGGAATGCGCCGCGCGCGTCGCGCGAACCGGTTTCGATGCCGGCTCGAAGCATCAGGCGGCCGCGCCCCGACGAAACGGGGGCGGCCGTCTATTTCCTATCGCGCCTCGGCCGCGAGCGTCTTCGCCTGACCCTGCCAGTCGTCCCGCGCGATCCGACCCGGGAACTGGAGGTAGTCGTCGACCCAGGCGACCTCGTTCTTCGACCATCCCTCGATCTGATCGAAGCGCCAGACGCCGATGCCGTTCAGCACCTGTTCCAGCTTCGGCCCGATGCCGGTGATCCGCTTGAGATCGTCCGGCGTATCCGGCTTCTTGCGTGACGCCGGCTTCTTCATCCCTTCGCCGTCGGCCGCCGCCTCGGACGTATTGCCGGTCTCCACCGTCTTCGGTGCCGGCTTATCGACGACGGCCTGCGATGCCTTCGCCGCCTCGTCCTGCATCGTCTTCGCCTCGCGAACCATGGTCCGCGTCGTTTCCTCCGCCGCCTCGACGGCCGTATCGGTGGCCGCCTTCAGCGCGTCAACGGGGTCGAGCGGTGGCAAAGGCGCACCGTTTTCCGCCGAAGGCGCTGCATCCCGCCCGTTCGAACGGGTGCGCCGCTTGCGCGTACCGGCCGTGCTCGCCGGCGCGCCCGTTTCGGTCGGGGCGAAGGTCTCCATGCCGGGAAGCGGCATCGCGCCGAACCACCTGGCCTGTCCGCCGCCGTTCATCGCCCGTACGGTTCCGAGCGCGAGACCGGCCATGTGGCCGGCGACGCCGATCCCGACGGCCGTCATCATCGCCGATGCGGCGAGCGGCTGTATCATCATCGCCGCCATTGGCTGGACGGAGCGCGTCCATTCGTCCATGCCGGCGAGCATTTCGTTCGTCGTTTCCGGCCGGTTTGCGCCGGGAAAAGCAGATGTCGACATATCGATCTCCCTTGCCATTCCTTTCACTGCCCGCGAACGTTTCCCCGGATCCCGAATTCTTTTCGACTACTCCGCCGCCTCGAGCACGGGACGCGCGCCCGGCTCGGCGTTGCGCGTGAACTCATCGATGCGCCGCTCCATCTCCGGCCGGAAATGCCGGATGAGGCCCTGGATTGGCCAGGCGGCTGCGTCGCCGAGTGCGCAGATGGTATGGCCCTCGATCTGCTTCGTCACGTCGAACAGCATGTCGATCTCGCGCTTTTGCGCGCGTCCTTCGACCATGCGCTGCATCAGCCGCCACATCCAGCCCGTACCTTCACGGCAGGGCGTGCACTGACCGCAGCTTTCGTGCCGGTAGAAATAGGCGATCCGGGCGATGGCTTTGACGATGTCGGTCGACTTGTCCATGACGATGACCGCCGCGGTGCCGAGACCGGACTTCAATTCGCGCAGCGAATCGAAGTCGAGCGGCGCGTCGATGATCTGATCGCCGGGCACCAGCGGCACCGACGAGCCGCCAGGAATGACGGCCAGGAGGTTGTCCGCCCCGCCGCGCACGCCGCCGCAATGGCGATCGACGAGCTCGCGGAAGGTGATCGACATCTCCTCTTCCACCGTGCAGGGCCGCTCGACATGTCCGGACACGCAGAAGAGCTTGGTCCCGGTGTTCTTCTCGCGGCCGATCCCTGCGAACCAGCTCGCCCCACGCCGAAGAATGGTCGGCGCCACGGCGATCGATTCGACGTTGTTCACCGTCGTCGGGCACCCCCATAGGCCGACATTGGCCGGAAACGGCGGCTTGAGGCGCGGTAGGCCCTTCTTGCCCTCCAGGCTTTCCAGCATCGCGGTCTCTTCGCCGCAGATGTAGGCGCCGGCGCCATGATGGACATAGACGTCGAAGTCCCATCCGCATTTGTTGTCACGGCCAAGAAGGCCTGCGTCGTAGCACTCGTCGATCGCGGCCTGCAGTGCCTCGCGCTCGCGGATGTATTCGCCGCGGATGTAGATGTACGCCGTGTTGGCCCCCATGGCGAAGCCGGCGATCACGCAGCCTTCGATCAGCGTGTGCGGATCGTGGCGCATGATGTCCCGGTCCTTGCAGGTGCCGGGTTCGGATTCGTCGGCGTTGACGACGAGATAATGCGGCCGACCGTCGCTTTCCTTCGGCATGAAGGACCATTTGAGTCCGGTCGGGAAACCGGCGCCGCCGCGCCCGCGCAGGCCCGATTCCTTCATCACGTTGATCACGCCTTCGCGGCCCATCTCGATGAGCGCCTTGGTGTTGTCCCAATGGCCGCGTTTCATCGCGCCTTTCAGGGACTTGTCGTGAATGCCGTAGATGTTGGTGAAAATGCGGTCCTTGTCAGCAAGCATGACCTGGCTCGTTCCTTCCTGCGTTCCGTCGGCACTCTTCGTGTCGTCGAAGTCTACTCCGCACCACCGGCGTTCGTCAGCACTTTTGCCTGATGAACCCACTCTTCGCGTTCGATCCGACCGCGAAAGCTCAGTTTCGCATCGACCCACGCGACCTCGGCATCGCTCCAGTTCGAAATCTGCCGGATCGTCCACACGCCGATTTCCTGAAGTCTCTCCTCAATCCTCGGACCGATACCATTGATTTTCTTCAGATCGTCGGGCTGTTTCGGCTTGTCGATCATCGGAGGCTGTTCGCCGTCTTCGCGTTTGGCGGATCCTTGCTCGCCGCCATCGACGCTCTGCACCGTTTTCGCGCCGTCCTTCTCGTCCGCGTCCTTGCCGCGATCGCCATCGGCGTTCGATTTCGCCGTGCCCGAGACGCTCTTGATCGGCTTTCCACGATCACGCCCGACATCGCTGCCGCTCGTCGCGCTGCTCGCAGCATTTCCAGAGGAGGAATCCCCCTCGCGACCGGCCTCTTCGGCTTCCTTCGCCGCCCTGCCGTCGGTGTTCACCTCCTCGTCTTCGGGGGTGCTCTTCGTGGGCGAAGGCGAATCGACCGTTGCGTCGGTTTCGGGTGCCGAGGTCGACGGGCGACCGGCCTTCGATGGCGGCACCGACTGTTCGGCCGTCTTGCCGTCCTCGCTCTTGGTATCCGTTCGCCCGGCCTCGGCCTCGGACGTCAAGCTCGTCAACCCGCCGAGCGGGGCAGAAGAGGTCCGGTCGACCTGTGGCCCGACGGGCACCTCGCCGCCGCGTCCGGCCTCGAACGCGTCGATGATTTCCTCGAGCCGTTCGGGCGTCAGGTCTTCGTAGGCGTCCTTGGCGATCATCACCATCGGCGCGTTCACGCATGCGCCTTGGCACTCGACCTCTTCCCAGGAAAGCGCACCTTCCTCACTAAGCTCGAACGGTTCGCCGTGGATCCGCCTGCGGCAGACTTCGATCAGCCCCTCGGAACCCCTCAGCATGCACGGTGTCGTGCCACAGACCTGGATGTGTGCCTTCTTGCCGACGGGCTTGAGCTGGAACTGCGTATAGAACGTCGCGACCTCGAGCACGCGGATATAGGGCATCGCCAGCATGTCGGCGACGCTCTCGATCGCCGGTTGCGTTACCCAGCCTTCCTGCTCCTGCGCACGCATGAGAAGCGGGATGACGGCCGATTGCTGCCGCCCTTCCGGATACTTCGCGATCGTCGCGTCCGCCCATTTCGCGTTCTCGTCGGAAAACGCGAAGCGTTCGGGCTGGTCGTGATCTTCGGCAAGCCTGCGCACTGACATTCCGTACGGATCCTTTACTGCATTACCCTGACGCGGAGCCGTGCCCCCTGCGCCGTACCGGCCGGCCTTTCCCCATTGGGAACATCGCCAAGCCGCCTCTCGTTCTTCTCGCCACGCGAAACTGCGAAAGCGACGCGATCGCAGCTCCCGCGCGGCGCGCTAGCCATCAGCGGTCGACCTCGCCGAAGACGACGTCGAGCGAGCCGAGTACCGCCGAAACGTCGGCCAGGAGATGACCGCTGCACACATGGTCCATCGCCTGCAGATGGGCGAAGCCCGGCGCCTTGATCTTGCAGCGATACGGCTTGTTCGTCCCGTCCGAGATGAGATAGACGCCGAATTCGCCCTTCGGTGCCTCGACGCAGGCGTAGATCTCGCCCTCGGGCACCCGGAAACCTTCCGTATAAAGCTTGAAGTGATGAATAAGCGCTTCCATCGAACGCTTCATCGTCTCGCGCTTGGGCGGCACCATCTTGCCGTCCGTCGCATGGATCGGTCCGTGACGGTCCTTACCGAGCAGACGTTCGACGCACTGCTTCATGATCCGCGTCGATTCGCGCATCTCGATCATGCGGATCAGGTAGCGATCGTAGCAGTCGCCGTTCTTGCCGATCGGAATGTCGAAATCGAGCTCCGAGTAACATTCGTAGGGCTGCGAGCGGCGCAGGTCCCAGGCTGCCCCCGAACCACGCACCATGACGCCGGAAAAGCCCCATGCCCAGCACTCTTCGAGCGTAACGACGCCGATATCGACGTTGCGCTGCTTGAAGATCCGGTTGCCGGTCAGAAGCTGGTCCAGATCGTCGACGACGCCGATGAACTGATCGCACCACTTCCCGATATCCTCGACCAGGTCTTCGGGAAGATCCTGATGAACGCCGCCGGCGCGGAAATAGGCCGCGTGCATGCGCGAGCCCGAAGCGCGCTCGTAGAACGTCATCAGTTTTTCGCGTTCCTCGAAACCCCAGAGCGGCGGCGTCAGGGCGCCGACGTCCATCGCCTGCGTCGTGACGTTGAGAAGATGCGAAAGAATACGGCCGATTTCACAGTAGAGCACGCGGATGAGCTGCGCACGGATCGGCACTTCGGTGCCCGAAAGTCGCTCGATCGCCAGCGCGAAGGCGTGTTCCTGGTTCATCGGGGCGACGTAGTCCAGCCGATCGAAATACGGGATCGCCTGAAGATACGTCTTGTTCTCGATCAGCTTCTCGGTACCGCGATGCAGGAGCCCGATATGCGGATCGACGCGCTCGACGATCTCGCCGTCGAGTTCAAGCACAAGCCGCAGCACGCCATGCGCCGCAGGGTGCTGAGGCCCGAAATTGATGTTGAAGTTTCGAACGTTGTGCTCGGTCATCGCATCGTGTCCACAAGGGGTATCGGCCGGCGGCTGGCCGGCGCTGTTCGTTCCTATTCGGCCTTCTCGTCGCCCGGCAGCACGTAGTCCGTGCCTTCCCAGGGACTGAGGAAGTCGAAGGAGCGGAATTCCTGCTTCAGTTCCACCGGCTCGTAGACGACCCGCTTGGCGACGTCGTCGTAGCGCACCTCGACGAAGCCCGTCAGCGGGAAATCCTTGCGCATCGGATACCCTTCGAAGCCGTAGTCGGTCAGGATACGACGAAGGTCCGGATGGCCGGTGAAGAGAATGCCGTAGAGATCGTACGCCTCCCGCTCGAACCAGTCCGCGCCGGGGAAGATGCCCGTCACGGAGGCGATCGGCTCGTCCTCGCCGACGGGAACCTTCACGCGAATGCGCTGGTTCTGGTACGGCGAAAGCAGGTGATAGACGACATCGAAGCGCCGCGCCCTGCCCGGCCAGTCGACGCCGCATATGTCGGTCAGATTGACGAACCGGCACTGCACGTCGTCCCGCAGGAAGGTGATCAGCGGGACGATGTTTTCGATCGACGTCGTCACCGTCAGTTCGCCGTAGGTGACCATCGCGGTCTCGAAGAGGTTCTCGCGGTTCTCCTTCAGATAGGAGGCGAGATCTTCCATCGCTGCGCTCATCGTTGCCTCGCCCTCAATCCTACCGCTCGATCGTGCCGGTGCGCCGGATCTTCTTCTGCAGAAGAAGGATCCCGTAAAGCAGCGCTTCGGCCGTCGGCGGACAGCCGGGCACGTAGACGTCGACGGGAATCACCCGGTCGCAGCCGCGCACCACGGCATAGGAATAATGGTAGTAGCCGCCGCCATTGGCGCACGAACCCATGGAGATGACGTAGCGCGGCTCCGGCATCTGGTCGTAGACCTTGCGGATGGCGGGCGCCATCTTGTTCGTCAGCGTTCCGGCGACGATCATCAGATCGGACTGGCGCGGAGACGCGCGCGGCGCAAGACCGAAGCGCTCGGCGTCGTAGCGCGGCATGGAAACCTGCATCATCTCCACCGCGCAGCACGCGAGGCCGAACGTCATCCACATGAGCGAGCCGGTGCGCGCCCAGGTGATGACGTCCTCGGCCGAGGTGACCAGGAAACCTTTGTCCTGCAGTTCCTGATTGATGTCGGCGAAATACGCGTCGGTCTCCCCGGCCGGACGGCCGGTCTTCGGATCGATCACGCCGGTCGGACGCGGCGCGACGGTCGTGGAGCCTTGCTGGTTCAATCCCATTCGAGAGCACCCTTTCTCCACTCGTAGATAAAGCCGATCGTCAGCACGGCAAGGAACACCATCATCGACCAGAAGCCGAACCAGCCGATGGAGCCGAACGATACCGCCCACGGAAACAGGAACGCCACCTCCAGATCGAAGATGATGAAGAGGATCGACACCAGATAGAAGCGGATGTCGAACTTCATGCGTGCGTCGTCGAAAGCGTTGAAGCCGCATTCGTAGGCGGAAAGCTTTTCCGAATCAGGCGACTTGTAGGCCAGCAGGAACGGCGCCGTCAGAAGCGCGAGCGCGATGACGAGCGCGATCGCGATGAAGATCGCGATCGGCAGATAGGAACCGAGAAGCGCGGTCATGGCGTCCTTTCCCTTGCGGCAAACCGGTTTCGGCATCGGCGACGACGGCAGGCCATCGCGACCGGGCCACATCGTGGTGCATTGCGGCGTGGTTATCGCAGCCTCATAGAACGCGCAAGGCTGGCTTGGGCGAAACGCCGTTGCGAACGGGCACCCGCGCGCACACGTCGCGGGCGGTTGCCCAAACGAACGCGCCGATCGGCCTATCTAGGTGCCGAGCATGGCGAAGGAAACGGCTTTCGGGCGGTATGCGACATTACCGCCCGCAGCTTCGAAGCTGTGCGGCGTATTGGTTGGCCATCTTCTGCGTCGCCGCGGCGTAATTGCGGATCGCCGCGTTCGACCGCCAGTCGCCGCGGGCATAGCCGGCATGGCCGAAATAGTACGCCAGGTAGAGATCGTAGGCGTCGTTCAGCGGGATGCCGTTCCGCTCGTAGCTCTTGCGGTGATACCAGCCGACGAAATCGATCGCGTCGCCGAAATTGTTGCGCTTGGCGGCCCAATGTCCCGTTTCGCGCTTGTAGCGATCCCACGTACCGTCGAGCGCCTGCGAAAAGCCGTAGGCCGAGGAAGGCCGTTTCCAAGGAATGATGCCGAGGATCCACTTGCGTGCCGGCCGGGCCCGCGCCTTGAAGCCCGATTCCTTGCGAACCGTCGCCATCAGCACCGGCACGGGCACGCCATAGGCCTGCTGGGCCTGTTTGGCGTCGGAGTACCAGTCGGTGATCCAGCCATCGCGCTGGTCGAAGACGGAACACACGTTGTTGATCGAATGGGGCGCGGTCGCGCAGCCTCCGAGCGCGAGCAGAAGCACAAGAACCGTGATACGCATCGACAAACCTCACGTTTGCCGACAGCCATACTTTCGAAACCCTAACATTCCCCTTATGGCACACATCACCGACGGCGCGGCACATGGCAACGCCGTGCATGTCGCAGCCGCTGAAAACACGATCGTGATGTCGAAAGGGAATGCGCCTTCGAAGCGCTGATCATCGGAAATGGCGCGAGTGACGGGACTCGAACCCGCGACCTCCGGCGTGACAGGCCGGCACTCTAACCAACTGAGCTACACCCGCAATTTCCGAACGCGGCCATCTGTCCGCCGCGTCTGGAGCGTGGGATTAAGCGGTTCGCCAGGACGTGTCAAGCGGCCCCCGGCAGCCTTTTCCAATGAAATCCGCTCACAGAAAGAAACGCCGTCCACAGGTCCGAGCCGCCCTACCCGATCAACACCTTCACCCTTGCACCAGCGCCGGCAAACGCCTAAACGAGCCAACGGACGGGCGGTTAGCTCAGCCGGTAGAGCACCTCGTTTACACCGAGGTTGTCGGGAGTTCGATCCTCTCACCGCCCACCACTGCCCCACAGGGGTTTGCGCCTTCCCCGCCTCCCCTTATTTCCGACTGTGTGACAGTTTGTGTGACAGAAACGATTGCCGAGGCGGATATCGCCGACCGGCTTTCCGGCCCATGCGAAGGACAACGGGTAATCCCGGTGCGGATCGGTCGCTACGTTCCAGTCCGAAACCGAACGACACACTCAGGAAATACGGAATGGATCTCACGCATTATCGCAGCCTCGGCCGGTCGGGCCTTCTCGTCAGCCCGCTGGCACTCGGCACGATGACCTTCGGCGCCGGCCGTTGGGGCTCGGACGAGGAAGCATCGCGCGCCGTGTTCGACGCCTATGTCGAGGCGGGCGGCAATTTCGTCGACACGGCGGACGTCTATTCGGGCGGACACAGCGAAGAGATGCTTGGCCGGTTCGTCGCCGATGCGGGGTTGCGCGACCATCTCGTCGTCGCGACGAAGGCGGGCTTTCCGCGCGCGCAAGGCAATCCGAATGCGGGCGGCAACGGCGCGAAGGCCATCCGGGCTGGGCTCGATGGTTCGTTGCGCCGGCTCCAGACCGATTACATCGACCTCTACTGGATCCATGTCTGGGACCGCGTCACGCCGGCCGAGGAAGTGCTTCAAACGCTGACCGACGCCGTCAGGGCCGGCAAGATCCTCCACTACGGCTTCTCCAACGCGCCGGCCTGGTACGTCGC
Source organism: Pararhizobium mangrovi (assembly GCF_006516965.1). Taxonomy (GTDB): domain Bacteria; phylum Pseudomonadota; class Alphaproteobacteria; order Rhizobiales; family Rhizobiaceae; genus Pararhizobium_B; species Pararhizobium_B mangrovi. The sequence continues at coordinate 153,714 of NZ_VHLH01000006.1, forward strand.
GAAGATTGCCACGCTCGCACAAGCCCATGGGTTGCCCGTGCCGATTGGGCTCCAGTACCAGTATTCGTTGCTCGACCGGGGCGTCGAGCTCGAAATCGTGCCGGCGGGCGCCGAATTCGGCCTCGGCATGGTGCCCTGGAGTCCGCTCGGCGGCGGCATGCTCACCGGCAAGTACGGACGCGAAATGCTCGATCAGGCAGACCGTTCCTCGGGCCTGCCGAACAAGGGCTCGATGGAGAAAACGGACGAAAGCGAAGGTCGGGAACGTCTGAAGGGCGACAATCCGTTCGGTGGCATGCTGTTTACCGAGCGCAATTTCGACGTCGTCGACACGCTTCACGAGGTTGCCGAAGAGGCTCAACGCTCGATGGCGGAGGTCGCGCTGTCCTGGACCGTCAATCGACGCGGCGTATCGTCCGTTCTGATCGGTGCGAGCCGGCCGGAGCAGATCGTGCAGAACGTCGCCTCGCTCGATATCGACCTATCAGCCGACCAGATTGCGAAGCTCGACCGGATCAGCGCGCCGCCGATGCTCAACCCCTACTTCATCTTCGACCTGCCGCCGGCGATGCGCTTCGGGGTCGGCTCCGTTACAGAATGGAACCGTAGACGCTGAGCGAAAGTCGGCACGTTTGTAACCGTACCGGACACGTCCGTCCTCGCAGTCCGACGCCCGACTGCTTGCTCGACCATCTCGGAAATCATCCCTACCCGCCGGTCGGCCGCGCGAACCGGGCCGGTCGCCCGACTTTCAACGCAAAGGCCGGGTGCACTGTCTTCGACTGCCAACCGCTACCGGCGTCGTCTCGATGGAGGTTTCGGAATGAAGAGCAAGATCTGGCCCGAACTCGATTACCTGAACTGGCGCGAGACCTGTGCCGCGCTCCATCTCTATCTGCAGATCGCCGGCAAGTATCGGCTCGCGCACACGCCATGGGTCAACCATTCCTGGCACGCGACCTTCTACGTCACATCGCGCGGGTGGAGTTCTTCCCTCGTTCCGGACGGCCCGGGGATCGAGATCCTTTTCGACCTCATCGATCATCGTGTCGTCGGCCAGACGGCGGATGGGCGCTCGGCCGATTTCGCGCTGGAGCCGATGACGGTCGCCGACTTTCACGCACAGTTCGTGGAAATGGTGAAGAACCTCGGCGGGACACTGGACTTCGACGGCAGCCCGAACGAAATTCGTGATCCGGTTCCGTTCACCGAAGACGATCGTGATCGCCCCTACGACGCCGAGGCCGTGACCCGCTTCTTCCGTGCGACGGTCGCCGTCGATCGCGTCTTCAAAGCGTTCCGGACATCCTATGTCGGCAAGGCGAGCCCGGTGCACCTGTTCTGGGGCTCGTTCGACCTGGCCGTCACGCGCTTTTCCGGCCGCGCCGCTCCACTCCATCCGGGCGGCGTCCCGGCGCTGCCGGACGACGTGGCGCAGGAAGCCTACGACCGCGAAGTCTCGTCGGCCGGCTTCTGGCCGGGCGGCGGCGGTCTCGACTACCCCGCGTTCTATTCCTACGCCTACCCGACGCCGAGCGCCTTCCGGTCGGCAAGCGTCGAACCCGACGACGCCTTCTGGAGCACCGAGCTTTCGGAATTCGTCCTGCCCTACGAAGTGGTACGCGCCGCACCCGATCCCGACGCAGCCCTCATGGCCTTTCTTTCGAGCACCTACGAGGCGGCGGCCGATCTTGGCGGTTGGGACCGGGAGAACCTCGAATGCGGGATCGGCCGTCCACGGGTCGTGCGGCCCGTTCGCGGGATCGAGAACGGGAACGCCGGCACCGCGAAGCCGATGCCGACGGAACCGGTCCGGCGCGAGGACGGACCGTCGAAAGGGCGATACCTGCTCGAAATCGACGGGCATCTCGCCGAGATGACCTACAGCCATGCCGGCGTCACGCTTCTCATCATCGACCATACGGAAGTACCCGGCGCCCTGCGTGGCCGGCGGATCGGCGAGCGGCTGGTGTCCCAGGCGGTCGTCGACGCACGCGAAAACGGCATGGCGATCCTGCCGCTCTGTCCCTTCGCGAAAGCCCAGTTCGAACGCCATCCCGAATGGCACGACGTCCTGCACGAGGATCTCCGGATGAGTGCCTCGAACGAGAAAGACAGCGTTTGGTTGGAAAAATGGCTCGATGCCGTTCGTGACGGCGACGCGACCATGAGCCAACGTGCACGTTCGGCGATCGAAAGGCACGGTGGCCTCGAATGTGCAACGGCGGCGGCGCGCTGCCGAGGTTTGCACCTCGTGGAACTGACCGACGACAAGGGAAACGTGCTCGTTGCGGCGAGCCGCCACGCATTCAGATCGCTGTGCTGATGTTTGGGCGATGCTTCGACGTGTTTTCCGTCGGCCTCGAACAGGCTCACAACACGAACGATGTGCAACCGGGACGGTAGAAAGCCCACCGCTCGTGTCCGCTTCCTCGAATTCCTCCACAATGTGGATCGGAAGTTTCGACACCGCAGCCGCCGATTGATTTCATTCAGGCGTCCGCGAGCCCGCACCCTACACATCGAACGTGCCGGCGCGTATGCACTCGTCGCGCTCGGCGAGTTCGGTCTCGTCGGCGGGGAACATCATGGCCATGCCCTGGGTGATCGCCTTCTCCTGAACGTCGCGGACGAAGGCGCGGAGGCCTTCGTGGTAGTCCCGGAAAGCCGCGACATGATCGTTTCTATGGCGGCCCAAGGCATCGGCCAATCGTGCCGCGCCGATCAGCGCCATTGAGCCGCCCATGCCGGCGAGCGGCGAAAGGCAGTAGCCGGCATCGCCGACCAGCGCGATGCGCCCTTTCGACCAGTCGGGCATGCGGATCTGGTTCAGTTCGTCGAAATAGAAGTCGTCGTCGGCATCCAGATGCGCGAGGATGGCCGGCACCTTCCAGCCGATCCCGGCGAAATGGTCGTGGATCATGGCGCGTTGGGCAGCACGGTCGCGATGGTCGTAGTCGATCGCCCGGTCGCTTCGAAAGGCGAGCGCGATGTCGGTCCGGTCTTCATAGCCGTTCAGGAGCGCCGTGCGGCCCGGTAGGCTGAAGATTTCGGTGACGTTCGCCGGCAGCAGCCCGGTTTCGGCGACGACCTTGATGAAGAAATAGCCGCCCATGAAGCGCGAGGACATTTCCGCCTCGGCGAAAGCCAGACGACGGGTCTTCGAGCGGTTGCCGTCGCATCCGATGACGAGCGTGTAGTCCGCCTTCGAGCCGTCGTCGAACGTCACGCTCACCCCGTCGGCGCCATCGTCCAGCCCGACGATCGAACGTCCGAAGATGATTTCGATTTCGTCGGCGACGGCGGCGAACAGGATCGCCGACAGGTCGTCGCGATGGATCTCGTATTGCTCGCCCTGCGCCGGCGGCTGTGCGGGGAGCTCGCCGGCCGTCGTGTCGTCGGCGTTCTTGAACGCGACGCTACGCGGTGGCAGCGCCCTGGCACGGACCGCGTCGAGCATGCCCATTCGGGCAAGCACGTCGATCGTCTCGCCTTCGATGTCGACCGGCGTGCCGCCCCGTCGAAGCGCGTTCGCGATCTCGACGACCGTCACCCGGTATCCGAGCCGGTTCATCCACCAGGCCGTCGCGAGACCAGCGAAACCGGCGCCGCTGATCAGGACCGAGGGGCCGTGCGGAGGCGCGGCGTGCGTGGCAAGGGAGGATCGTGCGGCCATGAGAACTATCGAACCGAAAGTCTGATCGGATGGTGAGGGCTGCTTGATGACGAAACGTGTCATCATGACGTCGGCCAAGCGAATTGGCCGAACGAGAAGTCTCGATTGCCCGGAGAGAAAGAATGAGGTTCAGGCTCCCGGGAGGGACTCTGGCGTTCTCTCCGCAGCGTGTGTGGCTCTCGCCGACGTTACCGTTCCGGACTCGCCGCTTCGATCGAAGACGACTTTGGTGCCTTTCGCGGGGGACCCGCTGGTCGCGCGGGCAGCGGCACTGAAACTGCCCTCCGGATCCACGATCGCCGAAAGGCCGATCGACCGGGGTCCCGCGACACCCTACTCCGGCATGACCCCGTTGCAGGACGCTCCACAGATGACGGGCACGTCACCGAACCGATCTTCGACGATCCGAAGCACGTCGTCCGCCGACCGGTCGCGGTCATGGGACAGAGAGATGAAGCAGGGGTGACATTCGTCCCGGTCGGTTGCTCACGGAACGAAGCCGTTGCGTCGCTGCCCGAGGCGGTGACCGCAGAAATAGAGATCGTACTACAAAGCCCTACTCATAAATTATCGACCGCCGCCGCTTAATCAGAACCCCTTTATCGTGCTGATCTTACCGTTCAGTTCTCGGTTTTATCTTCTTCAAAACCGACGGCTGCAAGCCGATCAAAACAGCGTGATAATCGAACGGGTCGGCGATCGACCCTGCGAAGAAATTTTATGCCGAATAAAATACTGCGTGAGCAAAACGTGTTCTTGTCATGTTCGTAAACGTTCCAGGCGGTCGAAGAAATATAAAAGACAAAACCGAGGAACGGAAAATGTTCGCTGGGTCTTCCTGCAGCATACCCGAAAAAGGAAAACCCCAAATGTTCCACCATTCCGCGAATCTCCAATACGCAGTCCGCGTCGATACGCCGGATCCGCAGTTCGCCAAACTTCTTCAGCAGGCCATCGGCGGCGTCGAAGGCGAAATCCGCGTCGCCATGCAATATTTCTTCCAGGCAATGGGTGCGCGCGGGGACGACAAGTACCGCGACCTCCTCATGGCCACGGCGACGGAAGAACTCTCGCACATCGAGTTTCTCGGCCACGCCGTCGCGCTCAACCTCGAGGGCGCGCCCGTGACCGTCCAGGAAGACGCCGCGAAGGATCCGCTCGTCAATGCGATCCTTGGCGGCATGAACCCTCGGCACCTGCTCTCTTCGGGGCTTGCCGCCATGCCGGTCAACGCCAACGGCGTGCCGTTCGACATGAGCCACGTCTACGCCACCGGCAACATTGCCGCGGACATGATGGCCAACGCCATGGCGGAGGGAAGCGGCCGTGTGCTTGCAGCACGTCTTTACAACGCCACGGACGACAAGGGCATGAAGGACATGCTTTCCTTCCTGATCGCGCGTGACACCATGCATCAGCAGCAATGGATGGCGGTGATCGAGGAACTCGGCGGCCTGGAAGCGATGATGCCGATCCCGAACTCGGTTCCCGAAAGCCATGAGGCCACGGAACATTCCTATTATTTCCTGAATACGCTTTTGGATCAGGACGCTCCCGAAGGCCGGTGGACATCAGGCCCCTCGATGGACGGGAAAGCGGAATTTTCGGTCAAGCAGAAGCCGGAGCCGGAAGGACAGAAGCCCTCGCTCGGCCGCGCGAAGCCGAATTCCGGAGCGCAGAAGGAACAGATGTAGCGCTCTGTATACGGCAGATTAGAAAAGTGGAGGCTTGCCCGGTTCTTCCGGACGAGCCTTTTTTGCGGTGGACTACCTAGCGACGTGATCGAGACCGGTCTTCGTAAACATACGAACGCTGCCGTTCACCCTTTTGGTCCTAAGCTTCGCTGAAACCATGCGACTTCCGATCGCATTGTTCGATCATCGGCATGCGGGTATCGCGTGCGTGCAAGCGTCGCGGTTCGTCCGTAACTGCGGCTTTCGGTCGGGAGGAATTTCATGGCTCGCTTCGGCCGTATCATTGTTGGCCTGGTAGCGATCGTCATCGTTGTCGGCATCGGTTTCTGGGCGTGGGCGAGCGAGCCGGCGATCGATCCCGTGTCGCGGCCGGCGGCCGGCCAGTTTTCCAAGGCCAGCATTGCGAAGGGGGCCGAACTCGCGGCGCTCGGCAATTGCCAGGCGTGCCATACCAGACCGAACGGCAAGGCCTATGCCGGCGGCTACCCGGTGGAAACGCCGTTCGGCACGATCTACGGCTCGAACATCACGCCCGATCCGGACACCGGCATCGGCAAGTGGTCGGAGGCGGCCTTCCGCCGTTCGATGCACGAGGGTCTGCGCCGCGATGGCGGCCACCTCTATCCGGCGTTCCCCTATACGCACTTCACGAAGGTCAGCGACGCGGACATCAAGGACATCTACGCGTTCCTGATGACGCGGCCGGCGGTCCACAACACGGTGCCCTCCCCGGACCTGCCCTTCCCGCTCGACATCCGAATGGTCATGGCCGGCTGGAACCTGCTGTTCTTCCACGAGGGCCGCTACCAGCCGGACGGCAGCCAGAACGCGGCATGGAACCATGGCGCCTACATCGCGGAAGGGCTCGGCCACTGCGCCGCCTGCCACGTGCCGATGAACATGTTCGGTGCGGAGAAGACGGACAAGGGCTATGCCGGCGGCAACGCGGCTGGATGGCACGCACCGGCGCTCGACAAGTCCTCGCCCTCGCCTGTCGGCTGGACGAAGGACGAACTTGCGGGCTATCTTCGCGGTGACATGACGCCCCATCACGGCGTCGCGGCCGGCCCCATGGCCGACGTGACGAAGGTGCTCGCCGAAGTGCCGCACGCCGATGTCGAGGCGCTATCGACCTATATTCTCTCCAAGGGCGCGACGAAGCCGGCCGACGCCCGCAAGGCGGCGATCGCCGATGCCGGCAAGAAGAGCTTTCAGGTGACCACGGCGCAGAAGGCGAACTTCAAGGGTAGCGCCAAGGATGGCGAGGCGATCTTCGCCGGCGCTTGCGCCTCGTGCCATTTCGACGGCGGGTCGCAGCCCTTCTACCGCCCCGTCGACCTTTCGCTGAGCAGCGCCGTCAACGCGCCGAACGCCACGAACCTCGTGCAAATTATCACGCACGGCGTAAAGCCGGCCGCGGGCGGAAGCGGCCCGATCATGCCGGGCTTCGGCGACGTGCTGACCGACGACCAGACGGCGAGCCTCGTCGGCTACGTCCGCAAGCACTTTACCGGCAAGCCGGCATGGGACCATGTCGACAAGGCCATATCGACGAGCAAGGAAACCGCCGGACAATGATCACCCTCACGGTCAACGGCAAGACGCACCAGGCCGAAAGCGATCCCACGACGCCGCTGCTCTACGTCCTGCGCGACGAGATGAAGCTGAACGGCGCCAAATACGGCTGCGGCCTCGGACAATGCGGCTCCTGCACGGTGCTGCTCGAGGACAAGCCCGTGTTCTCCTGCCAGATCCCGATTTCGGTGCTGGAAGGCCGCAAGGTCACCACCCTCGAAGGGCTCGGCACGATCGACGAGCCGGGTCGCGTCCAGAAGGCGTTCATCGACGAACAGGCCGCGCAGTGCGGCTACTGCATCGCCGGGATGATCATGCGTTCGGAGGGGCTCCTTCGCCGGAACGCATTTCCGAGCGATGCCGAGATCCGGGACTGGATGCAACCGAACCTGTGCCGCTGCGGAACGCACAGCCGAATCCTGAAGGCCGTTCGCCGCGCGGCCAATGCGGAGTCGGGCGCATGACCATCCGGGGCGATCGAGGGTTCAGCCGTCGCAGTTTCCTGAAGGGCAGCGGGCTCGTCGTCAGCTTCGCGCTGCTTCCAGGCGTCGCCTTCGCGCAGGACAAGACCGACGGGCCGAAGGGTCCGCCCTTCGGCGACATGAAGTCGACGCCCTATCTCGATTCGTGGATCGGCATCGACGAGAGCGGCAAGGTCACGATCTTCAGCGGCAAGGCCGAGCTCGGCCAGGGCATTATGACCGCGCTCATGCAGTGCGCGGCCGAACAGCTCGCGGTGACGCCGGATCAGGTCCGCATGGAGATGGCTTCGACGGCATCGACGCCGGACGAGGGCTATACCGCTGGCAGCAATTCCATGGCCGGCAGCGGAACGGCCATCCTCAACGCCGCGGCACAGATGCGCACGATCCTGATCGGCTGGGCGGCCGACGATCTCGGCGTCGACAAGACAACGCTCCATGCCGAGAACGGCGTGGTCAAGGGCGACGGCGGGAAGAGCCGGGCCTATGGCGACATCGTCAAGGGCCGGTCGCTGCATGTCGAAGCCGATGGGACCAGCGACCTGATTCCGCCGGATCGATACAAGGTCATGGGCAAGAACCATCCCCGGCTCGATATACCGGCCAAGCTCACGGGCGCGCCGATCTACGTCCAGGACATGCGGCCCGACGGCATGCTGCATGCCCGCGTGGTGCGCCCGCCGAGCTACACATCGACGCTACAAAGCGTCGACACGGCCGCGGTCTCCAAGATGCCGGGCGTCGTGAAGGTCGTGCACGAAGGCGATTATCTGGCGGTGGTCGCCAAGGGCGAATACCAGGCGATCGTCGCGCTGCGCGCGCTTCAGGAAGCGGCGAAGTGGCAGACGCCGAAGGCCCTGCCCAAGGAAAGCACCATCTACGACATGCTGAAGTCGATGAAGACGGACGATTCCGTCATCGACAAGCGTGGCGACGGCACGCTTCCGGAAGGCCGCCCGGTCGTCAGCGCGACCTATCGCCGGCCCTACATGATGCACGGCGCGATCGGCCCGTCCTGCGCGGTGGCCGAGTTCACGAACGGCAAGCTTACCGTCTGGACGCATTCGCAGGGTGTCTTCCCGCTCAGAAAGACGCTCGCCGACATGCTGTCGATGCCCCTCGACGCGATCGACTGCATCCAGGTCGAAGGTTCCGGCTGCTACGGCCACAACGGCGCCGACGACGTCGCCGCCGATGCCGCGATCATCGCCAGGGCCATGCCGGACAAGCCGATCCGCGTCCAGTGGATGCGCGAGGACGAGCATGGCTGGGAGCCCTACGGTTCGCCGATGATCGCCGAGGCGAAGGGCACCCTCGACGACGACGGCCGTATCAGCGGCTGGAACTACGAGCTGTGGAGCATGACCTTCAGCACGCGACCCGGCGGGTCGGCGAACAACCTGATGCCGGCCTGGTACCTGCCGAAGAAGTTCGGTCCGCCGAAGGGTGGACAGATCCCGCTGCCCGGCGGCGGCGGAGACCGCAACGCGATCCCGACCTACGATCTCGCCAACACCCACGTCCTCTATCACTATATCGACGGCCCGATGCCCATTCGCATCTCGGCGCTGCGCTCGCTCGGTGGCTATCTCAACACCTTCGCGGTCGAGAGCTTCATGGACGAGATGGCGCTCGCGGCGAAGACCGATCCCGTCGCCTTCCGCCTCAAGCACGTGAAGGACCCCCGTGCGCGCGACGTCATCGAGATGGCGGCCGGGAAGTTCGGCTGGAAGAAGGCCGAGAAGCTGCCGCCCTATCGCGGGCGCGGTTTCGCCTATGTGCGCTACGAAACGGTGAAGGCTTACTGCGCGCTCGCCGTCGAGATCGAGGTCGATCCCGTCAGCGGCCAGATCCGGGTCCGACGCGCCGTCGCCGCGATCGACAGCGGCAACGCGGTCAATCCGAACGGCATCCAGAACCAGATCGAAGGCTGCATCATCCAGGCGACGAGCTGGTCGCTGCACGAACGCGTCGCGTTCACCGAGACCGAGATCATGAGCCGCGACTGGAGCAGCTATCCGATCCTGCGCTTCGACGGCGTGCCGGACAGCGTCGAGGTGCACGTGATCGATCGTCCCGGCGCACCGTTCCTCGGCACCGGCGAAGCCGGTATGGGGCCGACGCCGGCGGCGATCGCCAACGCGCTCTACGACGCGACCGGCCTGCGCATGCGGGACCTTCCGTTTCACGCGGAAGCGGTTCGAACGGCAATGCTGGGCCCAGACGCGAAGACGAAGGCCTGACGCGTTGATCGCGAACCTTTCTGTCGGGTTATCGTTTCCGCCTCCGTACGCGTTCTACAAACGATCTCTTACTCGATGGAATGAGACAGCCCTGTCGAGATCGCCTCGGGACAGAATGGCCGATATGTCACCTGTCGTGGTGAGAAACGACGTTTCGGTCTCGCATTGATCGACCGGCATTGTCTGATCGTCTTCATTTGACGCAATTATGCGCTGAAGTCTCCGGATCGAAGACATCGAGGGGGCGGCGCCGGAACGCCGCCCCCTCCCATTTCGGTTTTGCGGAACGGGGAACCCGAATAGATCAGGCTCCCCGCACCTTGCTTTTGTTCGAGCACCGTTGACGACGCCGGACTGTTCCAGTCCTGCCGGACGATGCGCTAGTTGTGGAGCCTCAACAGGTTGTCCCGATCGAGACCGAGGCGGCTGATGGGCACGGTGTCGTTTATCCCGCCATGGGGACGGTGCCAATTGTA
>NZ_VHLH01000066.1 GCF_006516965.1 Pararhizobium mangrovi
ACTAGAGCGGAATCCGATCAGTTTGCATCGTATCCCATTGCGGCGAAGTAGTTGGCGCATTCGGTGGGTGTGAAGGTGCCGATGATTTCGCCGATCCGGATCCAGAGTGCCTCGACCGTCCGTTCTGCCGCCTTTCGAAGCATCGCCTTCAGCTTGGAGAAGGCGTTCTCGATCGGATTGAAATCGGGACTGTAGGGAGGCAGGAACAGCAGCGAGGCGCCGGCCTCTTCGATCAGTTCGCGCGTTCGCTCGCTCTTGTGGCTGGACAGGTTGTCCATGACGACGATGTCGCCGGGCCGCAGTTCCGGCACGAGCACCTGTTGGACATAAGCCTCGAAGGCGGCGCGGTTGATCGGTCCGCTCAGCACGAAGGGCGCGATCATGCCGCGAAGCGTGAGCGCACCGACGAAGGTCGTCGTCTTCCAGTGACCATGCGGCACCGCCATACGCAATCGCTCGCCGCGTGGGGATCGGCCGTGGGTCCGCGCCATATTGGTCTTCGCCCATGTCTCGTCGATGAAGACGAGCCTCGCCGTGTCGAGGTCGAGCTGGCCGTCGAACCAGGCCTGTCGCCTCTTCAGGATGTCTGGCCGATCCTGCTCGGCCGCGTGGGCGGTCTTTTTTTGCGCGTCAGGCCGTGTCGGACGAAGAAGCGCTGGATCGTGCCGAACCCGAAGCGGTGACCCCGATCACCGAGAGCTTGACGCATCTCCGCGATGGTGATGTCCGGCGCCTCCGCGAGCAGCGACAGGATCAGATCCTTTTGCGCTTCAATGTGGTGCGAGCGGCGATCGCCACCCTGGCGGCCCGGCTGAGCCCTGCCATCGTGGTGCTTCGCCTGCGTCCGCCAGCGGCTGACGCTCGCCGCACTGACGTCGAAGCGTTCCGCGGCCTGACGGTGGCTCGCTCCAGCGTCGACCGCTGCCAAAACCCGCGATCGCAGATCGACCGATATCGCTTTCGTCATCATCCACCAGCCTCCCATCCGGCCAGAAGCTTGAATCAGAAAACAGCGGCAGACGGAATCCTGGACCGATTCACGAAGCTCGGATCACGCTCTAG
>NZ_VHLH01000067.1 GCF_006516965.1 Pararhizobium mangrovi
CTAGGTAGTGGACTCATAAGTTCGCATCCACAGTCTTGCCGATGCGAGAGCGACGGCGGCGAGAAAGTTCCTTGCCAGCTTGTCGTAGCGCGTCGCGATCCTGCGGAAGTGCTTCAGCTTGCAGAAGAAGCGTTCGACGAGGTTGCGCTTGCGGTAGATGGCTGGATCGACCGACCGCTGGACCTTGCGGTCGCGCTGGGTCGGAATGTGCGCCTTCCCGCCGCGCTCACGGACCAGATCGATCAGGTGTTGCCAGTCATAGCCGCGGTCGGCGACGACGATGGAGGCGGCCGGAAGGGCTTGCAGCAGGCCGGGTGCGGAGGCCTTGTCGGAAGCCTGTCCCGCCGTGAGTGCGAGACGGACCGGCAGTCCCTTCTCGTCGACGACGACATGGATCTTGCTGGTCAGTCCTCCACGGGAACGGCCGATGGCGTGATCCGGACCCCCTTTTTACCGCCGGCGGCATGCTGGTGGGCGCGCACGATGGAACTGTCGATCAACTGCATCGATTGCGGCGATGCAGCTGCCAAAGCCTCGAACACTCGCAGCCATATGCCGGCCTTGGCCCATCGATTGTACCGGTTGTAGGCCGTCGTATAGGGGCCGTAGCGCTCGGGCAGGTCGCGCCAGGGCGAGCCGGTGCGCAAAATGTAGAAAATCCCGCTTATGACGCGCCGGTCGTCCGCCCGCGCCACTCCACGAGGCTTGTTGGGAAGCAACGGCGCGATCAGCGCCCACTCCCAGTCCGTAAGGTCGAAACGGGCCATTCAAAGCTCCTCCTCGAGGATCTTTGAATCACGATCCAGCCTCAAACGGAATCCCGTTTATGAGTACAGATCCTA
>NZ_VHLH01000068.1 GCF_006516965.1 Pararhizobium mangrovi
GCGCAGGGCCGTCTGGATGAAGCGCTCTGCCTTGCCGTTGGTCCTGGGCGTATAGGGTCGGGTGCGGACATGCTTGAGCCCGAGCTTTCGGCAGGCGGCGCGGAAGGCCTTGGAGGTGTAGCAGGGACCATTGTCGGTCATGACGCGCTCGACGGTGATGCCGAGGCTTTCGTAGTAGGCGACGGCGGCCTTGAGGAAGGCGACGGCGCTGACGGCCTTCTCGTCGGGCATGATCTGCGAGAAGGCGATGCGCGAGGCGTCGTCGATCGCCACGTGGACATACTCCCAGCCTGCACCCCGCCTCTTGCCCCAAGCCTGGCCCCTGCGTGAACTCTGCCGTGTGCGGTCGCCGGTGATGCGATGGCCGACGTGTTCGAAGCGGCCGAGCTTCTTGATGTCGAGATGGATC
>NZ_VHLH01000069.1 GCF_006516965.1 Pararhizobium mangrovi
CGCTCGAAGCGGCCGAGCTTCTTGATGTCGAGATGGATCATCTCGCCGGGTGCCTGGCGCTCGTAGCGGCGCACCGGTTCGGCGGGTTCGAGATCGCGCATCCGGTTGAGCCCGAGGCGGCGCAGGATGCGGCTGACGGTGGCCGGCGACAGTGCCAGTTCCATCGCGATCCGTTTGCCCGTCCAGCGCTGCCGGCGCAACGCCTCGACCCGTGCCACGGTCTGCGGCGGGGTGGGACGGTAAAGGCGACGCGGCCGGGACGAGCGATCCTGAAGGCCTGCCACGCCTTCGGCCTGGAAGCGGGCGACCCATTTGCGGGCGGTGCGCTCGCACACGCCCGCCGCTTCGGCCGCGGCCTTCAATGGCCGACCGCAGAGCACAAGCCGGACAAGACGCTCTCGA
>NZ_VHLH01000070.1 GCF_006516965.1 Pararhizobium mangrovi
CTGGAGCTCGTCGAGCTCGAGGTTCGCGAGCTTCTTTCGAGCTACGAGTTCCCGGGCGACGACATTCCGATCGTCAAGGGCTCGGCGCTGGTGGCGATCGACGGTGGCGACCAGGAGATGGGCGAGAACTCGATCCGCAAGCTGATGGCGGCGGTCGACGACTACATCCCGACGCCGGAGCGTCCGGTGGACCAGCCGTTCCTGATGCCGATCGAGGACGTGTTCTCGATATCGGGCCGCGGCACGGTGGTCACGGGTCGCGTCGAGCGCGGCATCGTCAAGACGGGCGAGGAAGTGGAGATCGTCGGCCTGAAGGCGACGTCGAAGACGACGGTCACCGGTGTCGAGATGTTCCGCAAGCTGCTCGACCAGGGCCAGGCGGGCGACAACATCGGCGCGCTTCTGCGTGGCGTGGCGCGTGACGGTGTCGAGCGCGGTCAGATTCTCTGCAAGCCGGGCTCGGTGACGCCGCACACGAAGTTCAAGGCGGAAGCCTACATCCTGACGAAGGA